>DATAVK010000159.1:0-3324 GCA_036267755.1 Mycobacteriales bacterium | reverse complement strand
CCGCGCCGCGGCGTCGTACCTGGATTCCTGGCTCGGCTACCGACAACGGCTGCTGCGTGTGCCCGGTGTGCAGGCCGCGCTCGCAGTCGGCGACGAGATCGTGCTCTCGACCGCGCACGGCCACGCCGACCTCGAGTCCGGGACCCCGCTGACCCCGTCGCACCTGTTCCGCATCGCCTCGCACTCCAAGACGTTCACGGCCGTCGCCATCCTGCAGCTACAGGAAGCCGGGCGGCTCCGGCTCGACGACCCGATCGCCACCCACCTCACCTGGCTGGCCGACTCGCCCCTGGCCGACCGGACCCTGCGCGAGCTGCTCAGCCACGGCTCCGGTGCCATCCGGGACGGGCACGACTCCAACCACTGGCAACTGACCAAACCGTTCCCCGACACCGAGACGCTCCATCGGATGGCGCTCGATGACGCGGCCGTCCTCGACGCCAACGTCCGGTTCAAGTACTCGAACGTCACCTACTCGCTGCTCGGCGAGGTCATCGCAGTGACGTCCGGTACGCCGTACAACGACTACGTCTTGGAACACATCGTCGGTCGGCTCGGCCTCTCCAACACCTACCCGGAGCTGGTGCCCGACCGGATCGCCGACTACGCCACCGGTTACTCCGCCCTCGGGTACGCCGATCACCGGGTGCCCATCGACCACGTCGACACCAACGCAATGTCGGCGGCCACCGGGTTCACGTCGACCGCCGAGGACGTCGTGCGGTACGTCGTGGCGCATGCCCTCGGTGATGATCGCCTGCTTACCGACCGGTCGAAGCGGCAGATGCAGCACGAGAACTGGCCGATCGTCGCGGACAAGCGTTACTACGGTCTCGGTCTCGACATCGATCGCAGCGAGCACCGCCGCCTGATCGGACACGGTGGCGGCTATCCCGGCCACATCACCCGCACATACGCCGATCCGAGCACCGCAGTGGCGCTGTCGGTGTTCACCAACGCCATCGACGGACCAGCGTCCGAGCTCGCACTCGGGGCGCTGGCGATCATCGCCCTGGCAGCCGCCGAGCCCAACGACGACGAACGTGTGGACGAGACCGCCGATCGATTCACCGGCCGATACGCGAACCTGTGGGGCGTCACGGACATCGTCCGGCTGGGTAATCGGCTGCTTGCGCTCTCCCCCGACGGTGAAGAACCCACGCCGAGCGTCATGGTGCTGGCCCAGGCCGGACCGGACCAGGTGAACGTGCGCGACGCGAGCGGGCTGGGCGGCGTCGGGGAGAACATGGAGTTCGATTTCGGTCCGGACGGCGAGGTCACGAGCGTGCGCGGGCCGGGCGGGATGACGTCCTGGCCCATCGCCTCGCTGTCCGCCACGATCGCGAGAACGACCCGGGTCAGCCCCGGCGCCCTAGCCACCGTCACCCAGTCAGGTTGAGTACGACGTAATCAGTCGCGGTTGGCGTCGTTGTCGAGCCACTTGCCGGACACGGTCGACAGGAACTCGCCCTGTTGCCGGAACCCGATCGCGCGGTAGAAGTCCTGCGCATCGTCGGTGAACAGCCCCACGTGCTGGCCGGGGACGGCGTCGACCAGCAGCCGCATCATCGAAGCTGCGATCCCCTGCCGGCGGTATGCCGACTGGGTCCAGACATCGACGACATAGGCGTTGCAGACACCGTCGGAGAGCAGCCGAGCCGTACCGATCACTCGGTCATCAGCCCACGCGACCGCGGCGTGCTCCGACGCCTCGAACGACTGTCGCAGCGCGGCGACGCTGCGCCCGTTGTGGAAGTCGTCGGCGATCAGGTCGTCGCGCAACGTCGCCCAGTCCACGCCGTTGAGGACGTCGACCACCCGCACCGATCCGTCGGTCATCGCAGCCGGCCGCCGCTCAGCCCCAGGCGGCGAACAACGTCGGATCGGCAAGCAGCGCGGCAAGGTCGGCCAGGAACTGGCTGCCGAGCTGGCCGTCGACGATCCGGTGGTCGAACGACAGCGACAGCTGGGTGACCTTGCGGATCGCCAGCTCGCCTTCGTGCACCCACGGCATGTCCCGCACCGCACCGAAGCACAGGATCGCCGCTTCACCCGGGTTGAGGATCGGTGTCCCGTTGTCTACGCCGAAGACGCCGACGTTGGTGATGGTGATGGTCCCGTGTTGCATGTCGGCCGGCGTGGTCTTGCCGCTGCGCGCGGTCGTCGTCAGCTCTTCGAGCGCCCGGGCGAGATCCGGCAACGCCAGCGCCTCGGCGCCCTTGACGTTGGGAACGATCAGGCCGCGCGGCGTGGCTGCCGCGATCCCGAGGTTGACGGCGCCGTGCACGACGATCTCCTGCGCCGCCTCGTCCCACGAGGAGTTCAGCATCGGGTGCCGTCGTACCGCGAGCAGCAACGCGCGCGCCACCACCAGCAACGGCGAGACCTTCACGCCGGCGAAGTCCGGGAGCTCGCGCAGCCGCGCGACCAGCTCCATCGTGGGAGTGACGTCGACCGTCACGAACTCCGTGACGTGCGGTGCCGTGAACGCGCTCGCGACCATTGCCTCGGCGGTCGCCTTGCGCACACCTTTGACCGGGATCCGCTGGTCGCCGGCCGATGCGGTGACCGCCGTCGTCGACCGGGCCGGGCTGGACGCGGCGGACTCGACGTCGCCTCGGCTCACCGTGCCGTTGGGGCCGGTGCCGTGGATCCGACGCAGGTCGACCCCGAGGTCGCGCGCGAGCTTGCGAACTGGCGGCTTGGCGAGCACGTGGACCTCTGCGGTGTCGGAGTCGGAGATCACGTGTTGAGCGTTGGCGGCGACCGCTGCCGCCGACAGCCGGGCCGGCTCCGGCCGTTCCGAGACCTGCTCCACCGGGGCGTCGAGAGCGGCGGCGGGCTTGCGCGCCCGGCGGGTGAGCTTCCCGACCTTGGGGCCGCTGCCGACCAGGACCGAGATCTTCTCCTCGGTCGCTGCCTTGGGTGCAGGTGAGCCGACGATGCCCGGCTCCCGCGGCACCAGGTCGTCACCCTGCGTGCTGGGGATCTCGCCGTCCGGGTCGGTGTCGAAAGTGATGATCGGCGATCCCACATCGACCGTCTCCCCGGCCGCGTGGTGCAAGGTTCGCACCACCCCGGCATACGGCGACGGGATCTCGACCGCCGCCTTGGCGGTCTCCACCTCGACGAGCGGCTGGTTCAGCGCGACCCGGTCACCCTCGGCGACCAGCCAGGTGAGGATCTCGCCCTCGGTCAGCCCTTCGCCGAGATCCGGCAGCCGGAAATCGGAGTACGTCGGCATCGTCGTCCTCTCAGTACGCGAGCGAGCGGTCGACCGCGTCGAGGATCCGGTCGAGATCGGGTAGGAAGTCCTCTTCGACG
>DATAVK010000158.1:0-26425 GCA_036267755.1 Mycobacteriales bacterium | reverse complement strand
CTCGGCCTGGTGCACGGCAATGTCATGCACGTCGACCCGGGCCTTGACGGGTTGTTCGCGCTGCGACCGCTCCCCCGCTGGTCCGGCTACCGGGCTCCGTACCCGGGGGTCTACCTGTGCGGCGCGTCGACCCACCCCGGGGGCGGGGTGTGGGGAGCCAGCGGTCGCAACGTTGCGGTCGTGGTCCGGCGCGACCTCGATCGGCGTACCCGCCGTCGGCGCGGATAGGTTCGGCCGGTGCCCGACCGCCGCTGCCTGTGCGTCTCCGCCCATCCCGACGACATCGACTTCGGCGCGGCAGGGACCGTCGCCCGCTGGGTCGACGAGGGGTGGGACGTCCGGTACGTCGTCGTGACCAGCGGCCAGAAGGGCGGCTGGGAGTCGGCCATGGACCCTCAGGAGTACGGCGAACTACGAGAGGCGGAGCAGCGAGCCGCCGCCGCCGAGGTCGGCGTCACGGACGTGACGTTCCTGCGCTGGATGGACTCAGAGGTGGTCGACTCGCTCGACCTGCGGCGCGCGATCTCGCGGGAGTTCCGACGGCACCGGCCGCATCGGCTGATCACGATGACGCCGGACGCACTGCCGACCGACATGTTCGTCAATCACCCGGACCATCGGGTCGTCGGCCAGGCGACGCTCGACGTGACGATGACGGGCGGGACGACGGCGTCGATCTTTCCGGAGCTGATCGACGAAGGATTCCCGCCGTGGCGGGAGCTCGAGCAGGCCTGGCTCATGGGTCCGGCCATCAAGCCGGTGGCGGTCGATGTCACGGCCACCATGGATCGCAAGCTCGCGGCGTTGCGGTGCCATCTCAGCCAGACCGGTGACCGCGACATCGAGACGTTCCTGCGGACCCGGCTCCGCGAGGCCGGCCGGGTCTTCGGCCTGCCGTACGTGGAGACCTTCCGCGTTATCAGCTACCGCCGCTAATCCGCGGGACGGCGGGTCGGCGGTCAGAGCAGGCGGTAGCCGACGGCGCGGCTGGCTCGCGCCAACGGGAGGGCCAGCCCCGGCGCATCGAGCGGCAGATGGGCCCACGGCTGGACCGGCATGGCGTCCCGCGCCGCCGCCCACAGGCACACCGCCGGCTTCCCGGAGTCCATCGACGACCGGTACCACAGGCCGTCGATGTCCGGGTAGGCCTCGTGGATCACTCTCGCCCAGGCACGTGACCGATCGCGCGGGCCGCTGGAGATCGCCTGCGACGCGCCGGCCCGGGTCGGCCAGGTGCCGGCCAGATCGAGCAGCCGGAGCACCCGCACCGGTCGCCACACGACCAACCACGGCCGATCGGTCTGTCGGTCGATCACCCGGGTCAGCTGGAACGTCTCGGCGACGCAGGTCCGCAGCGTCAGCCCGGCGTACAGCACCTCGTGGCCCGGCGCCTCGGCCACGCTCCCGTCGCCGGTCGGCGGGTGGGTATCGAACCTCGCCGCGGCCGCGGGACCGACCCTGCGGAAACCGTCCCAGCTGCCCGGGTGCCGGCCACCGGCTCGGTAGACCCGGGCCAGCGCGGTGAGCGGCGCGACCCCGACCACGTCGTCGTCGTGCAGTAGCGCGCGGAGCTCATGAGGCGTGGGCGGCCCGGGAAACTTGGGCACTACGGCAGTACGTCGAGGCTGCGGGCGAGCGTCACCACCGCCGCCGGGTCGCCGCCGCTCTCGAGCCATTCCCGCGGGCTGAGCCGCCGACGCCCGACCACGAGCTCCGGCTGCGCGGTCGCGAGGAACCGCGCGACGGAAACCGGATGCGAGCCGGTTGTCATCACTGCCTCCGCCACCCGCTCGATCCCCGGCAGCAGCCGGCCGTCGGTGCCGAACTGGTACGTCGGCAACAGCCAGCCGTCAGGTCGGCGGATCCCGATCAGCCGGTGCTGCTTGAGCCGGTGCCGCACCCGCGACGGATCGATCCCCAGCCGGCGCGCGACCTCCGACACCGGCAGCGCCTCGGCGAGCAGGGCGGCGTACGCGGCCGCGGCAGCCGCCCGAGCATCGGCCTCGCGTGGCCGGCGCGGCGCGAGATCCGCCTCGATCGCAGTCAGCGCGGCCAGCTCCTCCGGCGCGAGCGCCGTGCCCGGGTCCGCTGCGCCCGGTCGACCGAGCTCGCTGAGGGCCTGCTCGACGAGCTCGGCGAAGCGCCGCTCGCTCACCGTCACGCCCGCGTTGGTGAGAACCGCACCCAGAGAGGTCATGCGCACATACTAGCGCGCCGTGCGCCTTCGTGCGCTCAGCTCCGCGTCACGTGGGCCCACACCAGCTTCGCGAGGTGCTCGATGGTGTCGATGCCGTAGCCCTCGCTCGGCTGGTGGGCGGTGAGGACCGCGATCTGATACCGCCGATCACTGCCGCGGACCCAGCCGATGCTGTTGACCTCCCAGCGGTACCGGTCGGACGCAACCGGCAACCAACCGTTCTTCAGCCCGACGACGGCATGGGCCGACGGGCCTGAGCTGATCCCCCAGCGCTGGTCGCTCGTGACGTGGCGCATTAACCCGCGGGCGTAACGCTGCCACGACGTCGACAGCACCGACGACGGACCTGACAGGTTGCGCACCAACGTGACCTGGTCGCGAGCGGACGTCGTGGTCAGGCCCCACTCCCCGCCGGAGTGCGGATGCGTCTGGGTGAGACCGATCTTCTTGTTGTACCGATGGACTCCGGCGGCACCGCCGACGTCGTTCCACAACGCACTCGCCGCGTCGTTGTCGCTCTGCTCGATCATCCGCTTCGCCAGGCTGCGTTCGTCCCCGCTGAGGTGACCATGCCGCTGGTACAGCAGGGTCTGCAGGATGTCGACCTTGACGATGCTCGCGGTGACGAATCGGTCCCGGTCATGGACCAGCGTCAACCGGTGCGCGGCCACGTCGTACACCGCCACCGTCACCGAACCCCGACGTGAGTTGGCGTACCTCGTGAGCCGTTGTTGCAGGCTCGGCCGGGCGGCCAGTCGGAGCGTCCGCGGCGTAGCGCCGTACGCGACTACGGGACTCAACGCCAGTCCGAGCAAGCTGAGGAGTACGACGGAAACGACCGGCACCAGCCGACGCTGGTTCACCGACCGACGCCGAGCCCTAGTCGTTGGTAGATCTCGCGGGTCGAGGTCGAGCGGTTCAGCGTGATGAAGTGCAACCCGGGCACACCTTCCGCAAGCAGCCGGTCGCACAGCGCCGTCGCGACGTCGACGCCGAGCTCGTGGACCGCCTCGGTGTCATCGGCAATGGCGGTGAACTGCTCCGCCAGCTCGGCCGGGAACGCCGCGCCGGACAGCACCGCGAAGCGTTCGATCTGCGCCACGTTCGTGACCGGCATGATGCCCGGGAGGATCGCGATGTCACAGCCCGCCGCGGCCACCCGGTCACGCAGCCGCAGGTAGTCGTCGGCGCGGAAGAACATCTGCGTGATCGCGAAGTCGGCGCCGGCGCGGCACTTCTCGACGAAGTACCGGACATCGGAGTCGGTGTCCGGCGACCGCGGATGTTTCTCCGGGAACGCCGCCACACCGACGCAGAAGTCACCGCTGGCACGGATCAGCCGCACCAGCTCGGCGGCGTAGCGAAGGCCTTCGGGATGCGCGATCCAGTCCGCCTGCGGATCTCCCGGCGGGTCACCCCGCAACGCCAACACGTTGCGGATCCCGGCATCGGCGTACTGGCCGACGACTCGGCGAAGCTCGGCGATCGAGTGGTCGACGGCGGTGAGGTGGCCAACCGGCGTCAACGTGGTCTCGGTGGCGATCCGCTCGGTGATGCCGACCGTGCGGTCCCGGGTGCCGCCACCGGCGCCATAGGTCACGGAGACGAAGGTGGGCTTCAGCGACTCCAGCTGCCGCAGTGCCTGCCACAACGCACGCTCGCCCTCGTCGCTCTTCGGCGGGAAGAACTCGAACGAGAACGACCGCTCGCCGCCGGCCAGCAGGTCGCGAATCGTGCGGCCCTGGGTGGCCCGAGCTCGATCGATGAGCCGGGAGGTCGGCGGCAAAGACATCGCCCCAGTATGGACGTGCTCAGAACTCAAATGGCTCAAGCCGGTCCCAGCCGGCCGCCACGATGACGGGGTCGAGCTCCCGCAGGATCGCATCCCGCACCGTGATATCGGTCACGTCCGGCTCGCTGGTGGCGAGGTCGCGCAGCCCGTCGCTGAGCGCCTCGACCGCTTCGTTGCGCTCGGCCTCACCGCCCCTGATCATGGCGGCGACCTCGCGGACGAGATCGTCCACCCGCTGGTTGGCCTCGTCGCTGGCCAGCTCGTAGTCGGGCACGTCGTCGTTCCCGTTCGTCGGATCGGTCATGCAGGTCGCTCCCAGCGTGCGGTGCTCGCGGACCTCCCTAGCCTTCCATGAGTGCGCACCGTAACGGGACCGACCGACCGGGTGGTCGTCGTCGGCGCCGGCCTGGGCGGCCTGTCGGCGGCGCTGCGGCTGGCTTCCGCCGGGCGCCAGGTCACGGTGCTGGAACGCGCATCGGTGCCGGGCGGACGCGCGGGTCTGCTCGAGGTCGACGGCTACCGGTTCGACACGGGGCCAGCGGTGCTCACCATGCCAAGCCTGCTCGCCGCCGCGTTCGAGTGCGTCGGGGAACGCCTCGAGGACTGGCTCGACCTGCGACCGGTGTCTCCGGCGTACCGGGCCCACTTCGCCGACGGCAGCCGGCTCGACGTGATCGCCGACGTCGACGCGATGGCGGCCGAGGTCGCCCGGGTCTGCGGCCCGCGTGAGGCCGACGGCTACCGGCGCTTCGCGGCTTTCGCCAAGCGGCTCTATGACATCGAGCTGCGTCACTTCATCGACCGCAACCTCGACAGCCCGCTGGACCTGGTGGGGGCACCGTTGGCCCGGCTGGCCGCCATGGGCGGCTTCCGGCGGCTGGCTCCCGTCGTGGCGTCGTACCTGAAGGACGAGCGGCTACAGCGGGTGTTCTCGTTCCAGGCGATGTACGCCGGACTCTCGCCGTACGACGCATTGGCGATCTATGCCGTGATCGCGTACATGGACAGCGTCGCCGGCGTGTGGTTCCCGGTGGGCGGTATGCACGCCGTGCCACGCGCGATGGCCGGAGCGGCGGAGAAGCACGGCGTCGAGATTCGCTACGGCTGCACCGTGACGCGCGTCGAGCTCAACGGCTCGCGGGCGGTCGCGGTCCACACCGCCGACGGCGACCGGGTGCCGTGCGACGTCGTCGTCCTCAATCCGGACCTGCCGGTGGCCTGGCGCGACCTGCTTCCCGAATCGCATACGCCGCACCGGTTGTCGCGACTGCGTTACTCGCCGTCCTGCGTCGTCTTGCTGGCCGGATCACGGCTTCCCGTCGAGCCCGACCGGGCGCATCACTCGCTGCACTTCGGTCGGGCCTGGCGCACCACATTCCGCGAGATCATCGACCGCGGCGAGCTGCAGTCCGACCCGTCGCTGCTCGTCACGACGCCGACCGTGTCGGACCCGTCGCTCGCCCCGGCCGGCCGGTCGTCCTACTACGTCCTGGTGCCGACACCGAACCTCTCGGCGTCGATCGACTGGGACGTCATCGGGCCGCGGTACCGAGACGAGATCGTGAAACGCCTGGAAATGCTGGGGTACGACGGCTTCGGCGACGCGATCGAGGTGGAACGCCTGACGACGCCGGCGGACTGGGCGAGACAGGGCATGGCGGCCGGTACGCCGTTCGCCGCAGCGCACACCTTCCGCCAGACCGGGCCGTGGCGTCCGGGGAACCTCGCCTTCGAGAACGTGGTGTTCACCGGGTCCGGCACCCAGCCCGGTGTGGGTGTGCCGATGGTCCTGATCTCCGGCCGCCTTGCGGCGCAACGGATTCTTGGCACGGCGACCCGATGAGACTCCGTTCGTTGAAGAACCGGGAGCTTGATGCCGCGGAGATCGTGGACCCGACCCTGCGGGCGGCGTACGACGCCTGTCGTCGGCTGAATGCCCGGCACGGTCGGACCTACTACCTCTCGACCCTGCTGCTGCCCGCGGCGAAGCGCCCAGCGGTCCACGCGCTGTATGCATTCGCTCGCCACGCCGACGACCTGGTCGACACGCTCGACCCCACGGTCGACCTGCCCGCCAAGGAACAGGCGCTGACCCGTTGGGCCGAGCGCTTCGCGCGGGGTGCCACCGACCATCCGGTGCTGCTCGCCGTTCACGACACCGTCGATCGTTACGGCATCCCGAGGTCGCTCTTCGACGACTTCCTGGCCGCGATGTGGATGGACCTGACCACCACGTCGTACCCGACCTGGGATGACCTGCTCGGCTATGCGCACGGCTCGGCCGCAGTCATCGGCGAGCAGCTGATACCGGTGCTGGGAACCACGCCGGGGATGCGCGATGCAGCGGTGCCCTACGCGCGAGATCTCGGCGTGGCTTTCCAGCTGGCGAACTTCATCCGGGACATCGGCGAGGACCAACGTCGCGGTCGCACCTACCTCCCGTTGGAGGACCTGGCCGACTTCGGGGTGTCCCTGTCGGACCTGGCGGCTGGGGTCGTCGACGGCCGGATGAGGCGGTTGCTCGGCTTCGAGATCGCCCGCGCCAGGAAGCTGTTTCGCTCGGCGCTGCCTGGGATCCGGCTCCTCGACCCGACCAGTCGCGACTGCGTCCGGACGGCCTTCACGTTGTACGGCGGGATCCTCGACGCCGTCGAGCGTGCCGACTATCAGGTATTCGACCAGCGGGTCAGGATCGGCCCGGCGAGACGCGCCGCCGTAGCGATCCCCGGCGTCATCCGTGCCGTCCGCTCCCGCCACACGCATGGCCCATAGGTGTTGTCAGGGCGACACGCATGGCCCATTGGTGTTGCTATAGCGACACCAATGGGCCATGCGTGTGGGTTGGGTTAGCGCTGCACCCCTCGGCGTCCCCACCACACCCACCAGGCCAGGGTCTGCAGCACCAGCGAGAACCCGAACAGCAGGTCTTCCACCGGCGCGTAGGCGACACGCCACCCGACTATCGCGGCCGATGAATAGACCACCAGCCGCTGACCGGTGAGGATGCCGTTCACCACGAGCTGGAAGGCCAGGACAATGAGGTACGACGCCCAGAACACCTTGCGGCGCAACAGATTCGTTCGCAGTACGACGAGATCGAGCGTGGCGGCGAACGCGACACCGAGCAGCGACGCGTCGGTGTAGGTCACCGCTCATCACCGACCCGCCAGGACGGCCGGAGCCGTCGTACCGCCTCGAGCGTCAGGATCGCGCAGGTCGGGATCACGAGGAAGAACACCAGCTCCTCGATCGGCAGGTCCCCGATCCGTACGCCGCTGAGATGTCGATATGACCAGAAGCCGGCGCGGATCGACAGCACGTCCCAGGTCAGGAAGACGACCAGCACCGGCAGCAACGCCAGCAGGAGCCGACGCCACCGGGTGTAGACCCGAGCCCGCAGTGCGAGCTCGAGCGGCAACGTCCCGACGACACACGCCGCCATCACCACGAGGTACAGCACGGCTCAGGCCTCGGCGGCACGCAGCCGGGCCGACAGCGACGCCGCCGCTGCTCCCGGGTCGGTCGCCTCCGTGAGGGCGCGGACGACGACGACTCGCCGGGCGCCGGCGGCCAGCACCTCGGCCAGGGTGGTCTCGTCGATGCCGCCGATCGCGAACCACGGCCGCGCCGTCCGCAGCGCGGCTGCGTGACGCAACAGTGGCAGCCCCGGAGCCGGCCGGCCCGGCTTCGTCGGGGTGGGCCAGGTCGGGCCGGCACAGAAGTAGTCGACGCCGGCCGCGGCCGCCGCCTCGTCGAGCTCGGCCTCGGCGTGGGTGGATCGGCCGACCAGGATGTCGTCGCCGAGGATGTCGCGCGCGACATCGACCGGAAGATCGTCCTGTCCGAGGTGAAGCACGTCAGGCCGGACGACGGCCGCGACGTCCGCCCGGTCGTTGAGGCTGAACAACGCACCGTGCCGTTTCGCCGCGTCGGCGAAGACCGCCGCCAGCTCGATCTCCTGCCGTGCCTCGAGGCCCTTCTCGCGCAGTTGCACCACGTCGACGCCGTTGCTCAGCACCGCATCGAGGAACTCCACCAGGTCACCCCGGTCGCGACGCCCGTCGGTGCAGAGGTACAGCCGGGCGTCGGCCAGTCGGGCGCGTCGCACCTCGCCGAGGTCAGTCATGCGATCTCGGTTATGCCTTGCAGTGATCCCACGAGACCACCTGGTCGGGCCGCAGCCGCAGGACCGCCTGCTTACCGGCGTACTCCCGCATCGACTCCCGGTCGAGATCAGTGACCCCTTGGTACTTGGCTGCCAGCCCGGCCACCACGTCGAGCACCTCGTCGACGTCGCGCGAGAGCGCGACCCGCCCGGTCAGCTGCACGCCGCGCAACGTGTCGTAGCTCTCGCCGTCCTCGACGAGGACGGAGACCCGAGCGTCGCGCTCGACGTTGCGGACCTTCTGCGATTTCGCGTAGGTCCGCATCACCAGCTCGTCGCCGATCATCACGAACCACATTCCGACCGGGTCCGGGACCCCGTCCGGCCCGATCGTCACCAGCACCGCGGTCCGGGCGGCAGCGAGGTACGACGTCACCTCGTCGGGCGTCAGCGCGATCGCGGCGCGTCGGTTGGCCACGTCGTCGCTCAGAACGCCAGCGACATCGCGTGCCGCTTCACCGCGACGTCGCGACCTGCGGCCATCAGGTCGACCGGCCGGCCGCCGAGCACTGGCTCGTCGCTCAGCAGCCAGCGCAGCGCTTCCAGGTCGGAGTAGCCGGCGTCGTGCAGCACGGTCAAGGCGCCCGACAGGCCCTTCAGTAGGTGGCCGTCGTGGACCAGGTCGGCCGGCACCTGTTTGACCGGTGGAGTGCCTCGGCTGATGACGACGAGCTTGCGCTCGCGCACCCACTGCCGGATGGTCGAGAGCGACTCGCCGACCTGCTCCGAGAGGTCCGGCAGCGTGAGCCAGCCGGTCGCGACAGTGTCCAGGTCCGCGTCGGTCATGCCAGGCAGCGTAGGCAACCCGGCGAGGGAGGTCGCGGCGTACCCTGGAAGACCACGGGAGTCCGCCGAGCGGGCTGAGAGGGTGGAACTGCCACCGACCGTCGAACCTGATCCGGATCATGCCGGCGCAGGGAGCAGGAGGCCATCAGTGAGCGACAGCCCGGCGGGGTCTGACGTCGTCGTTGTCGGCGGTGGCCTGATCGGCCTGGCCGTCGCCTGGCGGCTCGCAGATCGCGGCGTCGGCGTGACCGTGATCGACCCGACGCCGGTGAGCGGCGCCTCGCGGGCCGCCGCCGGCATGCTCGCCCCCGTCAGTGAGGTGACGTACGGCGAGGAGCCGTTGCTGCGGCTCTCGATCGAGTCGCTGCGCCGCTACCCGGCATTCGTCGAAGAGCTCGAAGCCGCAACCGGTCACGACGTCGGGCTCAAGCAAGCCGGCACCCTCATCGCGGCGACCGATGCGGGCGACCGCGGCATGCTCACCGAGCTGCACGCCTTCCAGCAGCGGCTCGGGCTCGCCGCGACGATGCTGGGCTCCCGCGAGTGCCGGGCGCTCGAACCATCGCTGAGCCCGGTCGTCCGCTGCGGGCTGCTCGTCGAGGGCGACCACTCCGTCGACAACCGCCGGCTGGCCGCGGCGCTGCTCGACGCGGCCACGGCATCCGGCGCGCGGTTGCTGCCCGCCCGGGCCACCAGGTTGTCGGTGGTCGACGGCCGTGCGACCGGTGTGGTGACCGACGCCGGCACCGTGTCAGCTGACACCGTGGTCCTCGCTGCCGGCCCCTGGTCGGGATCGATCGACGGCGTACCCGAGGCCGACCGGCCGCCGGTGCGACCGGTCAAGGGCGAGATCCTCCGGCTCCGCGCCCACGGCACCATCCCCGTTCCTCACCGCACCATCCGGGGGCTCGTCAACGGGCAGTCGGTGTACCTCGTCACCCGCGCCGACGGCGAGGTCGTGATCGGCGCCACGATGCAGGACCGCGGGTTCGACACGACGGTCCGGGCCGGCGCGGTCCACGACCTGCTGCGCGACGCGCGGACCTTGGTGCCCGGCGTCGACGAGCTCGACCTCGTGGAGACCCTCGCTGCGCTGCGGCCGGGCTCACCCGACAACGCGCCGATGATCGGCCGGGCTCACACCGACGGCCTGATCATCGCCACCGGTCACCACCGCAACGGGGTGCTGCTGACCCCGCTGACCGCCGAGCTGGTCACCGAGCTGGTGACCGACGGCCACGGCTTCGACCCCGAGATCGCCGCGGCGGTCTCGCCGGCCCGCTTCCAACGGGTGCCCGTATGAGCCAGGTCGAGGTCAACGGTCAAGCCCGGGACGTGGACCCGACCACGACCCTCGGCGACCTGATCCGATCGCTCGCCCGGGACGTCTCGGGGTGCGCCGTCGCGGTCAACGGGGCCGTCGTGCCGCGCGGCGACTGGGAGCGGGCGCTGGAGACCGGGGACCGCATCGAGGTGCTCACCGCAGTGCAGGGAGGCTGACGCGCTATGGACGACCCATTCATCGTGGCCGGGGAGGAGCTCTCGTCGCGGCTGCTGATGGGGACCGGCGGCGCGACCAGTCACGAGGCGCTGGAGGCCGCGCTGGCCGCCAGCGGCACGGCACTCACGACCGTGGCGATGCGCCGGGTCGACCCGACGGCGCAGGGCTCGGTGCTCGACGTCGTACGACGACTCGGGCTACGAGTGCTTCCCAACACGGCCGGCTGCCGGACCGCATCCGAGGCGGTGCTCACCGCCCAGCTGGCGCGCGAGGCCCTCAGCACCGACTGGGTGAAGCTCGAGGTCGTCGCCGACGACCGGACGCTGCTGCCGGACCCGGTCGAGCTGCTCGACGCGGCCGAACAGCTCGTCAACGACGGGTTCGTCGTCCTGGCATACACCAACGACGACCCGGTGATCGCCGAGCGGCTCCAGGGGATCGGGTGCGCCGCCGTGATGCCGCTCGGATCGCCGATCGGCACCGGCCTCGGGATCCGTAACCCGCACAACATCGCGATGATCGTCGAGCAGGCCACCGTCCCGATCGTGCTGGACGCAGGGATCGGGACCGCGAGCGACGCCGCCCTGGCCATGGAGCTGGGGTGCGACGCCGTCCTCGTGGCCTCCGCGGTCACCCGCGCGCAGCAGCCGGCGGTGATGGCGGCCGCGATGGCGCGGGCCGTCGAGGCCGGCCGGTTGGCGCGTCGCGCGGGTCGGATTCCGCAGCGCTGGCATGCCGAGGCATCATCCCCCCTAGCGGGCCGGGCAGATCTCGGCTGAGATGGGACCCGGCCGCCCACCCACCGGCCGGTCAGGCCATAGCAAGGAGCCGACATGCCCCCCAGCCCCGGCAACGTCACCGAAGTCGTCGATCGGATCGAGAACGCCGGCCCGCTGGATCCCGTCGCGAATGCCGCTCGCCGTCTGGTGCAGGCCGTCATCCGCCCGCAGGTGCTCCGCGACGCCTTGCACGGCGTCTGGCTCGGCCACCCGCTGCACCCGATGCTCACCGACGTACCGATCGGGACCTGGACGGCGGCGGCGATCCTCGACCTGGTTCCGGGCACCGGGCCAGCGGCCGCGATGCTGATCGCCACCGGATGCCTCGCTGTAGCGCCGACCGCGGTCACCGGCTGGGTCGACTTCTCGGAGCTGCACGAGCAGCAGCAACGGGTCGGCATCGTCCACGCCGCAGCGAACATCACCGCGCTCGGCTGCTACGTCGCGTCGCTGGCCGCCCGCAGCCGCGGCCGAACCGTGCGCGGCAAGGCCTGGTCGTACGCCGGCTTCGCAGCGGTCAGCGTCGGTGGGTATCTCGGCGGGCACCTCGCCTACCGGCAGGCAGCGGGTGTGAACCATGCCGAGTCGCTTCCTCACCTGTTCCCGCCGGGTTGGCAGTCGATCGGTGCGCTGGCCGACCTTCCGGACGGTGAGCTCAGCAGCCGCAGCGTCGACGGGATCGACCTGCTAGTCGTCCGGCGCGGGCGCCATGTCGACGTGCTCGGTGACACCTGCTCGCACCTCGCGGCACCGCTGTCGGAGGGCACCTTCTCGGTGGAGTCAGGTCAGGGCTGCGTTGTCTGTCCCTGGCACGAGTCGGTGTTCCGACTCTCCGACGGTGCGGTTGTGCACGGTCCGGCGACGGCGCCGGTCCCCCGTCTCGAGACCCGGATCGTCGACGGCGCGGTGGAGGTCATGCTTCCCGGCGCTGGATGAGCGGATCGACGCCGTTGACGACGTCGACCACCGGCTCCCCGCTGACCGCGGCGCGGACGTTGTCGACGAGTCCCGCGATCAGCCGGCCGGTCGCCTCGTCGGTCGTCGCAGCGGCGTGGGGCGACAACAGGATCCGGTCGCTGTCGCGCAGCGGCGAATCCTCCGGGAGCGGCTCGGTCGCGTAGACATCGAGCGCGGCGCCGGCCAGGTGCCCGGAGTCGAGTGCCGCGGCGAGCGCGGCCTCGTCGATGATCTCGCCCCTGGCGCCGTTGATGACGAAGGCGCCGGCCGGGAGCAGCTCGAGCTCCGCTGTCCCGATGAGGCGGCGGGTCTCGGGCGCCAGGGCCACCACTATGACCAGCACCTGGGCATGCGCCAGTAGGTCCTCGAGCGGCATCCAGCGGGCTCCGCCCGCGTCCTCGGGCTCCCGCCGCGTGCGGCTGGTGTGCGCCACGTCGCAGCCCAATGCGACGAACCGGGAGGCGCACTCCCGGCCGATCCGCCCCATGCCAACGATCCCGATCCGGCGTCCGGCGAGCTCGCCACCACCTCGTGCGCTCACCTCCAGCTGCGGCCACCGACCGGCTCGCACCTCTTCGTCGGCCCACGCCAGTGACCGCAGGACGGCGAACGTCGCGCCGACGCACCATTCCGCGACGCTGACCGCGTTCGTGCCGCCAGCGTTCGCGACCGGGATCCCGGCTGCCGCACAGGCCGCCACGTCGACCGCGTCCACGCCGACGCTCGGCTGCTGGACCAGCGCGAGCCGAGGTGCGGCCGCCACCAGCTCTGCATCGACTCGCAGCCCGCTCCAGTCCCCCACGACGATCTCGGCGTCGGCCGCCGCGGCACGCACGGCCTCGGGGGTGCGCTCGGCCGGCACGACGACGTCGACCGGCAGGTCGCCGAACAGGCTGGCGACCAGGTCGCGAGGCAACGGCGTCAGCGAGAGCACGGTCCAGCGGGAGGTATCGGTCGTCACTCCGCGATCCTGCCAGATCACCTTGCGTCACTTCTGCCCCACTTGTCACATCTGTCACTTGCGGCTACGGTGGCCGTTCGCTCGCAAGGGCCACCATGAAGGGGATTCCGTCATGACTGCGCCTGTCACACGGTTCCGGCGCGGGCTCACCGCAGTCCGCCGCCGTCACACCCTGCTCGTGCCACTGGCACTGGCGGCCACGCTCACCGCCTCCGCGTCGGGCTACTCGCTGATCACGGTGCACCGCGGTGACACCGTGTCCGCGCTCGCGCTGCGCTACCACACGACGGTGAGCCGGCTAATCACGCTGAACCACCTGCCAGGCGACGGGGATCTCATCTACGCCGGGCAGACGCTGCGCGTGCCCGGCGAGGCGTCGTCGTCCGGGGGCGGCGGCTCCAGCGTGGTGACCTACACCGTGCGCTCCGGCGACACGCTCGACGGCATCGCCGCGCGCTACCACGTCAGCCCGACCGCGATCGCCCGGCGCAACCACCTGCCGAGCTCGCTGATGGTCCGGATCGGGCAGCGGCTCGTGATCCGGCACGCTCACACATCCCACGTGACCGCTCCGCCGACCGGCGGGATCGGCAACGCCGCCGCCCGCCACGACCGCGCCGTCCTGGCGGACCGCTCGGAGCCCAGCCAGGACCAGGTGGCCTCGATGATCCGTTCGACCGCCGAGCGCTGGCGGCTTGACCCGCGGCTCGCGCTCGCGATCTCCTACCAGGAGTCCGGCTTCAACATGCGGGTGGTCTCGGGCGTCGACGCCGTCGGAGCGATGCAGATCATGCCGTACACCGGGACCTACCTGTCGAACGACGTGGTCCACCGCCATCTCGACCTGGACGACGCTCAGGACAACATCACCGCGGGCGTGGCCCTGCTCTCGCTGCTGCAGGGCGAAACCCACAACGAACGGCGTACGGCGGCGGGCTATTACCAGGGTCTGCAGTCGGTGCGTGACCACGGGATGTTGCCGGACACAAAGCAATACGCCAGGGACGTGCTGGCGCTGCGTCACCGGTTCTGAGCGCGGTCGCGACCTAGACTCATGGTGATGGACACCACCATGAGCGACCCGATGGTGGGCCGCTCACTGGACGCCCGCTACCGCGTCGATGCCCTCATCGCACGTGGCGGGATGGCGTCGGTCTACCTCGCGACCGACACCCGCCTGGAGCGGCGGGTCGCGGTCAAGGTGATGCACCCCCATCTCGCCGACGACCCCGATCTGGCGGCGCGCTTCGAGCGGGAGGCACGGGCCTCGGCGCGGCTGTCGCACCCGGACGTCGTCTCGGTCTACGACCAGGGCACCGACGGCTCGCACGCGTTCCTGGTCATGGAGTACGTGCCCGGCGCGACGCTGCGTGACGTTCTCCGGGACCGCGGCCGACTCGAGCTCGACGAGGCTTTCGCGGTCATGGACCACGTTCTCGCCGCCCTCGCCGCCGCCCACGAGGCCGGGCTGGTCCACCGCGACGTGAAGCCCGAGAACGTCCTGCTGACGGCGGACGGGCGAGTGAAGGTCGCCGACTTCGGCTTGGCACGCGCCGTCGCCGGTACGACGGTGACCACCACCGGCTCGGTGCTCATGGGGACCGCGGCGTACCTGCCACCGGAGCAGGTGGAGCGCGGGATCTCCGACGCTCGGACCGACGTGTACTCGGCCGGGGTGATGCTCTTCGAGCTGCTCACCGGGTCGCCTCCGTTCCGCGCCGACAACACCTACGCGCTGCTGCGGCGACATGTCGAGGAGGACGTCCCGCCACCGAGCAGCGTCGCCCGCGGCATCCCCGCCGAGGTCGATGAGCTGGTCCTGTCCGCGACCGCGCGCGACCCTGCGCAGCGGCTGGGCGACGCGGCGATCATGCACACCGCGCTGCTGCGGGTTGGAGAGCGGCTCGGGCTGCACGGCCGGGTCCCCGCGTTGCCGGTGGCCGCGACCACGCGATTCCGGGTACCTGTCGCGGACCACACGACACGGGTGGCCGCCGTACCGCCCCCGCCGCCGGTCAGTCCGACCGCGGAGACCACCGGGCTCCCCGACTCGTCCCCTCGGCGTCGGCGACGCTGGCCGCTGCTGCTCGTCGTGCTCCTGATCGCGGTCGCTCTGGCGATCGCCGGCGGCTGGTGGCTGGCGGTCGGCCGCTACACCCACACGCCGTCGCTGATCGGCCTGACCCGCTCGGCCGCCGACACCAAGCTGAAGGACGCCGGCCTGCATCCGCACTGGCTCCCGGCCGCGCACAGCCCGACCGTGACCGCCGGTCTCGTCGCGGTCGAGAGCCCCAAGCCGGGCGGCCGGGTGACTCGCCACGGCACCGTCGACCTCCGGCTGTCCTCGGGCCCGGTCACCCACGTCATCCCGTCTCTTCAGGGTGACTCAGTCACAGAAGCCAGGCACACCCTGAGCGGCCTCGACCTGACCATCGCCAAGACCCAGCACAGCTACGACGACACCGTCACCAAGGGCAAGGTGGTCGGTACTACTCCGGCTGCCGGCGCGACGGTAAACGCAGGCACGAGCGTCACCCTCATCGTCAGCAAGGGTGTCGAGCAACTGAAGGTGCCCAAGGGCGTCGTTGGCATGACGAATACAGCGGCGACGGCAGAGCTACGAGGGCTGGCTTTCCACGTCACGCATAGCCGGGAGTACAGCAACTCTGTCGCACCCGGTGTCGTCATCTCGATAACTCCGGTCTCGAACACGTTGGTGGACAAGGGATCCACGGTCGCGCTCGTCATCTCGCGCGGCCCTCAAACGGTCGAGGTGCCGAACGTCGAAGGCGAATCGATCGCCGACGCCATCAAGGCGATCCGGGCGGCAGGTTTCGTCGCGAACCCGCATGAGGCCGTCCCGTTCGGCCCGGGTCGGGTACTACGCGAACACCCTTCCGGCCAACAGCCGCTCGGTACGACGATCACCCTCGACTACTTCTAGGCCGTACCGCTCGCGGGCAACTCGGATTTGTGCAGACCTAGCCGTCACGCGCGGCCGCCAAGCCTGCACGAACTGAAAGGAGAGACGGGCCAGTGCGTGACAGGCGTGCCCTGGCACCGACCCTCGCCCTGGTGTTCGTGTGCGTGCTGTGGGGATCGACGTTCCTCATCGTGAAGGACGCCGTGAAGCGCATGCCGGTGATGGACTTCCTGGCGTGGCGGTTCGCGATCGCCACGATCGCGATGATCGCGATCCGGCCCAAGGCGGTGCTCCGCATCGACGCTCGCGGCCGTCGAATCGGCGTCCTGCTCGGGCTGATCCTCGGCGCGGGCTACATCGCGCAGACGCTGGGCTTGCAACACACGCCCGCGTCGGTATCGGGCTTCATCACCGGCCTGTACGTCGTCTTCACCCCGCTATGTACGGCGGTGCTGTTACGCCGGCGGATCAACGCGGTGACCTGGTTCGCAGTCGTGCTGGCCACGGCCGGTCTGGCGCTGTTGTCGCTGCACGGGTTCTCGATCGGCAGTGGCGAGCTCCTGACGTTGCTGTGTGCGCTCGCCTTTGCGCTGCACATCGTCGGGCTCGGCGAGTGGTCGTCGTCATACGACTCGGCCGGGCTGGTCGTTGTGCAGCTCGGCACCGCGGCCCTGCTCTCGATCGTCGTCGCGGCGCCACAGTCGCTCGCTCCCCCGCCGGACGCCCGGGTCTGGGGAGCCGTCCTGCTGACCGCGCTGGCCGCCACCGCGGTCGCGTTCTTCCTGCAGACCTGGGCGCAGGCCCGGCTCTCGCCGACGCGGGCTGCGGTCGTGATGACCATGGAGCCGGTGTTCGCCGGCATCTTCGGCGTCGCGATCGGAGGTGATCCGCTCGGGGTCCGCACCGTGATCGGAGCGGTCCTGGTGCTGGCCGCGATGTACGCCGTGGAACTCGGTGGGTTGCCGCCGGTGGATGCGGACTCGCTCGCCGTCGAGTAGGCTCCTAGACGTGTCGAGCTGGTCGTTCTATTTTGCCGCCTCCGAGCCCCTGCTCGGTCGGGTGGAGTAGCAGCGCGCACTCCGCAACGACGAGCCCCGGGCAACCTGCCCGGGGCTTTTTTGGTTTCACAGATTTTGTTGGCATGAGGAGACAGGAACGATGGTGGTCGTGATGGCGTCCGAGGCGACGACCGAGGAACTCGAGGCCGTGGTGCAGACCGTAGAGGCGGCAGGCGGATCGGCCTTCGTCAGCCGCGGCGTCCACCGCACGATCGTCGGTCTGGTCGGCGACGTCGAGCGCTTCGAGACGCTCAACCTGAGGGCGCTTCCCGGCGTCAGTGACGTGGTCAGGATCTCGGTGCCCTACAAGCTGGTGAGCCGGGAGAACCATCCGCACCGGTCGACGGTTACCGTCGGTGGCGTCCCGATCGGACCCGAGACGTTCACCCTGATCGCCGGCCCGTGCGCGGTCGAGACACCCGAGCAGACGATGGCGGCCGCCAAGATGGCGAAGGCTGCCGGAGCATCGTTGCTGCGCGGCGGCGCGTTCAAGCCGCGGACCTCGCCGTACGCCTTCCAGGGCCTGGGCAAGCGCGGGCTCGAGATCCTCGCCGAGGCGCGAGCCGAGACCGGCCTGCCGATCGTCACCGAGGTGGTCGAAGCCGGCGACGTCGGCCTGGTCAGCGAGTACGCCGACATGCTGCAGATCGGCACCCGCAACATGCAGAACTTCGCCTTGCTGCAAGCGGCTGGCAGCTCCGGCATGCCGGTCATGCTCAAGCGCGGCATGAACGCCACCATCGAGGAGTGGCTCATGGCCGCCGAGTACATCGCGCAACGCGGCAACCTCGACATCGTGCTGTGCGAGCGCGGCATCCGGACGTTCGAACCGGCGTACCGCAACACTCTCGACATCAGCGCGGTGCCGCTGGTCCAGTCGCTGTCTCACCTGCCGGTGATCGTCGACCCGTCGCACGCCGGCGGCCGCCGCGAGCTCGTCGTCCCGCTGGCGCGGGCCGGGATCGCGGTCGGAGCCGACGCCGTCATGGTGGACCTGCACCCGGAGCCGGGAGCGGCGCTCTGCGACGGCCCGCAGGCGCTGGTCGACGTGGACCTCGAGGCGCTGGCCCAGGCCGTCCGTGACCTGCCGCCGATGGTCGGCAAGCGACCGGCGGTCGCCGCGGTCTAACTGGCCAGTGCCCGGCGGATCACGTCGAGCGCCCGGTCGATGCCGGCGTCGTCGATGTCGAGATGGGTGACCAGCCTGATTCGCGTCGGGCCGACTCCGGAGACGAGCACGCCGTCGCTGTGGCAGGCGGCGCTCACCGTCGCCGCGTCGGTGCCGAGCGCCGTCAGGTCGAGCACGACCATGTTGGTTTCGACCTGCTCCGGGTCGACCAGGCCCGGACCCAGCTCGGCAAGGCCCTCGGCGAGGTGCCGGGCGCGGCCATGATCCTCCTTGAGCCGGTCCACGTGGTTGCGCACCGCGTAGAGACCGCCGGCGGCGATGATGCCGGCCTGCCGCATCGCGCCGCCCAGCTGGTGCCGAATCTCCCGCGCCGCCTCGATCTTCGTGGCGTCGGCGACGAGTACGACCGAGCCGACCGGCGCGCCCAGCCCCTTGCTGAGACAGACCGACATTGTGTCGAACAACCCGCCGTACGTCGCAAGGGAGACCCCGCTCGCAACGTGGGCGTTCCAGATCCGCGCACCGTCGCAATGCAAAGCAAGTCCGCGCGCCGCGGTGACCGCCCGCAGCTCCTCGAGCTGGCTGAGCGGGTAGACCGCTCCCCCGCCACGGTTGTGGGTGAGCTCGACCGCGACCGCCGTGGTCGGCACGGTGTGGTAGCCGGTCGGCCGCAACTGCGGCGTCAGCGCTTCCGGGTCCAGCAGCCCGCGCTCGGCGACCAGCGTGCGCGTCTGGACGCCGCCGTGCATCGCCAGGCTCCCGCCCTCGTAGCTGACAATGTGCGCGTCGGCGTCACAGATCAGCTCCTCGCCCGGCCGGCAGAGCAGCCGGACCGCGGTCTGGTTGCCCATCGTCCCGGTCGGGACGAACAGCCCGGCGCCCATCCCGAACCGCTCGGCCAGCTCCGCCTCGAGCTCGTTGATCGTCGGGTCCTCGGCATACACGTCGTCACCCACGGGCGCTTCGGCCATCGCTCGGCGCATCGCGGCGGTCGGCTGGGTGACGGTGTCGCTGCGCAGATCAACGATGTCGGGCACGGGCGCGGCCTCCAGAGACTCGGACGGACTGCGCCTAAGGTAATCCGCGTGTCGCGGGACGTGGCCCTCGTGTCCGCCGACGACTTCACAGCCGCAGTGCGGGTGTACGCCGATCGAGTGCACGACCTGCTGCGGCGCGGGGGCGTCGGCGCGTCGGACGCCGCCCGGATCGAGGAGGACGAGGCGCTGGCGATGCTGGCAGCGCTGCGCCGCGAGCCCGACACCGTCGCCGATCTCGCCGGTTGGTGGTTCGCCCGGGCGCTGTCCGCCGTTGACGGAACGACCACCGACGGCGCGCCAGCCGGTCCCGGTGCCGCCGCCAGCGTGCTCGCCGGCAGCTCCGGCGAATCCGGCGTGCGGGCCGCGCTCGCGACCCTGCCACCGGTCGAGCGCGAAGCCGTGCTGCTCCGCGACGCCTACGACCTCCCGCTGTCGGCTGTCGCCGTCGCGCTCGGCATCGGCGACGACCAGGCCCGGGAGATCGTCACGGCCGGCCGACTTCACCTCGTCGCGGCGTACGACGACCGGACGCCGCCGGACCTGTGGGGGCACGTCGGCCGCACCGTCGTCACCCTGGTCGGGCTCAACGGTGTCGCCGACGGGTCGATGGAGTCGCGGCCGGCAGCATTGCTGCGCCGTCACCTGATCAGTTGCCCGGCGTGCGACGACGTCGTCGAGACGCTCGGGAAGGGACGGCGATTGGCGGCTGGGCTCCCAATCATCGCGATGCCCGACGAGGCTCGGGAGCAGCTGCTCGACCTCGTCGCGGTGCAGGCGACGAAGCGGCTCCCGAGCCCCGAGAAGCTGCAGCGGATGATCGACTCCGACATCGACCCGGCCCCGCTGGTGCCGCCGCTGCTGGTGGTGCTCGCCATCGCCCTCGCGGTCGCGCTCGGGCTCGGGCTGGCCTTGCTGACGCAGGCCAGCAGCGCCTGAGCCGGGATCAGCCGCGCAGCATCTCCGCGACGAGGAACGCCAGCTCCAGCGCCTGCCCGGTGTTGAGCCTCGGGTCGCACGCCGTCTCGTACCGGCCCGCGAGATCGGCGTCCGCGATGTCGTAGGCACCGCCGAGACACTCCGTGACGTCGTCCCCGGTCAGCTCGACATGCAGGCCGCCGGGCCGGGTGCCCAATCCGCGGTGTACGGCGAAGAACCCCCGCACCTCGTCCACGACGTCGTCGAATCGACGTGTCTTGTAGCCGCTCGGCGACGTGAACGTGTTGCCGTGCATCGGATCGCACACCCACGGGACCGTCACCCCGGCCGCCCGGACACCTTCGATGAGGGGCGGCAGCACATCCCGAACCCGCCCCGCGCCCATCCGGGAGATGAAGGTCAGCCGGCCGGGTTCCCGGTGCGGGTCCAGCCGTTCCGCCAGCGCGACCGCGTCCGCCACCGACGTCGTGGGGCCGATCTTCACGCCGATCGGGTTGGCGATGTTGCGGGCGAACTCCACGTGGGCGCCGTCGAGCGCCCGGGTCCGCTCCCCGATCCACACCATGTGCCCGGACAGGTCGTAGATCGCCTGCCGGTCGTCGTCGTACCGCGTCAACGCGTGCTCGTAATCGAGCAGTAGCGCCTCGTGGCTGGCGTAGAACTCGACGCCGTGCAGCGACTGCTCGTGGTCGAGGTCGACACCGCAGGCCCGCATGAACGCCAGCGCCCGGTCGATGTCCTGTGCCAGCCGCTCATAGCGCTCGCCCGCCGGCGACCCGCTGACGAAGTCGGTCGTCCAGCGGTGCACCTCGCTGAGGTCAGCGAGCCCGCCCTGGGTCTGCGCCCGCACCAGGTTGAGGGTGGCGGCGCTGGCCTGGTAGGCGCGCAGCATCCGGCGCGGATCCGGGATGCGGGCCTCCGGCGACGCGTCCAGGTCGTTGACCGCATCACCTCGGTACGACGGCAACCCAGTCAGCGCCTCGAGGTCGGTGCTGCGCGGCTTGGCGAACTGTCCTGCGATCCGGCCGACCTTCACCACCGGGACGCTCGCGGCATAGGTGAGCACGACCGCCATCTGCAGCAACGTGCGCACCTTGTCGCGGACCTGGGCCGTCGTGACCGCCGCGAACGTCTCGGCGCAGTCACCGCCCTGCAGCAGGAACGCCTCACCCCGCGCGACGGCCGCGAGCCGCTGCCGCAACGTGTCGCACTCGGCGGCCACCACGAGACCGGGCGCCGTCGACAGCTCGGTCGTCACCTCGGCCAGGACAGCGGGATCCGGCCAGCTGGGCTGCTGCGCGACCGGCAGCGATCGCCAGGTCTCGAGATCCGCTGTCACGCCTCAAGCCTAGGTCCCGGCGTCGTCACCCGCGGACCAACGGCGCTGCGAGCCCTCCCAGTCGTCGAGCCGCCACATCATGGCGCGGCGCGGTCGGAAGGCATAGACGACATCGAAGTCCGGGTCGCCGGACGGCAGGTAGGACGCGTCCTCCGGCCGGTTGTACTTGTGGTCCAGCGCCGCCACGACCTGCGGGACGTCGTTCGGGTGCCCCACATCGTCCATCACGCCACGCACGATGACGACGTCGTCCGCGCTCTCTAGGTGCACCACGGCACGGGGGTCGGCGGCCAGGTTCTTCGCCTTCAAGGTCCGCCGCTCGCTGTAGACGTAGAGCACGTCGTCCAGCGTCACTCCCCAGACGGGTGCGGCATGCGGGCTCCCGTCACTGCCGGTCGTGCCGAGCCAATAGCTCCGTGACGCAGCCAACCGAGCCACGACGTCCCGCCAGGTCGACGTCAACGGGCGCCCGCGATCAGTACGGCGGCAACCGCGCACGGCTCGGTCCCACGGTTCTCCCAGTCGTGCTCGATCCCGCCCTGCACCACGACATCGCCGGGGTACAACGTCACCGCACGTTCCCCGACCACCAGCGTCACCTCGCCCCGCAGCACGACGACGTAGTCGAGGGTGTCGGTCCGATGCACGCCGGAGGCGTCGTCATCGGCGGCCGCTGCAGCTGCGGGCTCCGATGAGGACTGCTGCGGCATGATCTCGACGATCCGGAACCTGCTGCCGGTGCCCGGCGGTTCGAGCTCGTAGCCCGCGAGCGAGGTGTCCGCCGCCACATCGAGCGGCGCCGGTGTCTCGGCGCTGATCCACAGCTCGCTCGTGACGTACTTCTCGGTCCGGTCGACCATCGGCGGCTCGCCCTCGAACAGGATGGCGGGCGCGCCGTCGGGCCCGTAGCCCGTCACGATCCGGTTCATCGGAAGGTCCCCTCCACCACTTCGTCAGCCGAAGAAGACCTCGACTTCTTGGTAACGCTCCACGGACACCGTCTTGAGCTCACTCGTCGCCTCTGCGAGCGGGACCCGCACGATGTCCGTGCCGCGCAACGACACCATCACGCCCGAGTCACCCTCATGCACAGCATCGATCGCGTGCAGGCCGAACCGTGTGGCCAACACCCGGTCGTACGCCGTCGGCGTACCGCCCCGCTGCACGTGACCCAGCACTGTCGCACGCGCCTCCTTGCCGGTGCGGTCCATGATCTCGCGCTCCAGCAGCTGGCCGATGCCGCCGAGTCGGGCGTGCCCGAACGAGTCGACGCCCTGGTCGGTCAGCGAGATCGTTCCCGCCGCCGGGGTCGCGCCTTCGGCGACGACGACGATCGGTGAGTAGTGCGAGGCGAACCGGTGCTCGATGTAGGCGCAGACCTGGTCGATGTCGAACGGCCGCTCCGGGATGAGGATCACGTTCGCGCCGCCGGCGAGGCCGGAGTGCAACGCGATCCAGCCGGCGTGCCGCCCCATCACCTCGACGATGAGCACCCGGTGGTGTGACTCGGCGGTCGTGTGCAGCCGGTCGATCGCGTCGACGGCGATCTGTACGGCGGTGTCGAAGCCGAAGGTGTAGTCGGTCGCGCTGAGGTCGTTGTCGATCGTCTTCGGCACTCCGACGACGGCCAGTCCCTCGGCCGCCAGCGCCGTGGCGACCCCGAGCGTGTCCTCGCCGCCGATCGCGATCATGGCGTCGACGCCGAGCTCCAGCAGGTTGCCGCGGATCCGGTCGATGCCGCCCTCGACCTTCAGCGGATTGGTCCGTGACGACCCGAGGATGGTGCCGCCGCGCGGCAGGATGCCGCGCGTCGCGGCAACGTCGAGCTCCATCGTGAGTCCCTCGAGCGGACCCTTCCAACCGTCACGGAACCCGACGAAGTCGTGGCCGTAGGTCTCGGCGCCCTTGCGGACGATGGCACGGATGACCGCGTTGAGTCCCGGGCAGTCGCCGCCGCCCGTCAACACCCCGATTCGCATGCTCGGGACCCTATTAGAGTCGCGCGCTTTCAAACGATCATGACGTTCTCGTCGAGACGCGCCGAGCGGCCGTCGGCGCGTTGCGACGAAAGCGTCATGATCATCGCGAGGGGGTGGCCGGAGGTGAGCCGGACGGGCGGGACGGGCGGGACGGACGAGCGGGCCGGACGGGCTAGCTGGCTTGGCGTTCGGTGCTCGGCCGGCGCTCGCTGTCGCCGTACGGCGTGTCGACCAGAGCCCGCTGCGCGGCGGCCCGGTCGGCGGCATCCGCCTTCGCTTTCGTCGCGTAGGTATCGACGTACTCCTGGCCGGAGAGCTGCATCAGCTCGTACATGATCTCGTCGGTGATCGACCGCAACACGAAGCGATCACCCTCCATCCCTTCGTACCGGGAGAAGTCGAGTGGCTTGCCGATACGGATCCCGACCCGCATCACGCGCGGCACGATCTGGCCAGGAGGCTGCACGTCGAAGGTGTTGATCATCGCGACGGGGATGACCGGTACGCCGGACTCCAGCGCCATCCGCGCGATGCCGGTCTTGCCGCGGTAGAGCCTGCCGTCCGGTGACCGGGTGCCCTCGGGGTAGATCCCGAGCAGCTCGCCGCGGCCGAGGATCTCGGCGGCCTTGCGCAAGGCTCCCTCGCTGGCTCGACCACCGGAGCGGTCGATCGGCACCTGGCCGACGCTCTTCATGAAGCCGGCGGTCATCCGGCCCTTCAGGCCGCTACCGGTGAAGTAGTCAGCCTTCGCCAGGAAGGTCAGCCGGCGCTTGAGCTCCAGCGGCAGGAAGATCGAGTCGGAGAACGACAGGTGGTTGCTCGCGAGGATCGCGCCACCCGTCTCGGGGATGTTGTCGAGGCCCTCGACCCAGGGACGGAACAGCGGTCGCAGGATCGGCCCGAACACGAAGTGCTTCAAGAACCAATAGAACATCCGGGCCCACCTCCTCGTCCCTGCACGTGGTGCACGTCACTGAAGGGGGCCCCGTTACCCACCCTGCTGACCGTGACCATAGGCAACGGTCCGGCCAATCGGCAATGCTCTTAGTGGGTCATCCTAACGCGCAGACCCGTGTCGCCAACAGCCCCGGCATGCGACGATCTGAGGGTGACAACAGGACGCTACGGCACCGACGGCGAGGCATGGGCGGCGGACAACGGTCCGGTCGGCGTCGCACTGTGTCACGGCCTGACCGGAATGCCCGGCAGCATGCGTCCGTGGGCCGAGGCGCTCGCCGCCGAAGGTCTGTCCGTACGGGTTCCGCTGCTGCCCGGCCACGGCACCCGTTGGCAGGACGCCAACCAGGTCAGCTGGCAGGACTGGTACGCCGAGCTCGAGCGCTCGGTCGACGACCTGCTGACGCGCTGTGACCGCGTCTTCGTCATGGGGCTGTCGATGGGCGGCACGCTGGTGCTGCGTCTCGCCGAGCAGCGCGGGAACGACATCGCCGGCGTTGTCGCGCTCAACGCGTCGCTGTTCACCACGCGCAAGGACGCGAAACTGCTGCCGCTCGCCCGGTTCCTCGTGCCGTCGTTCCCGCCGGTCGGCAACGACATCAACAAGGCGGGCGCAGTCGAGCCGGCGTACGACCGGCTGCCCACGAAGGCGGCGTACCAGCTGTCGAGGCTCTGGGCGTTGACCAACGCCGACCTCGCGAAGCTCACCCAGCCACTGCTCGTGCTGACCAGCCGCAACGACCACGTCGTCGAGCCGGAGAACTCCGAGCGGCTGATGAGCGGCGCCGGCTCCACCGACAAACGTCACGTCTGGCTCGAGAACAGCTACCACGTCGCCACGCTCGACAACGACTTCCCGGTCATCGTCGCGGAGTCACTGGCGTTCGTGCGTGACCACGTCCCCGCTGCGTCGGGTGGTTGACATGGTCGAACACGGGCACGGGCCGCAGTCGGGCACGAGGGACAACGGCCTGCGGGCCGCGCGTTACGTCGCAGTCGGCGACTACGACCCGCGGATCGCCGACGCCGCGCTGAGTCTGCTCCGCGACGACGGCATCGCGGCGTACGTCGCCCCGACCCCGGGCCGGCGAGGCGGCTACCTCGAGCTGCGGTTGCCGCCCACGCCGACCGACCGGTTGTACGTCGATGAGGACCGGGCCGACGCGGCCGTGGACCTGCTGGCCGGCGACAGCGACACCGACGCCGACCTCGAGGTCGGCGCGGCGACACCAGATCGCAGCCGCAGCGGCACCGACCTGGACGTAGACGCGGCGTGGGAGCAGGTCCTCGCCTCGCTGCGGTCGACCGACAGCGGCGACCATCCGTGGCCCGAGAGCGAGGACGTCGCCGCACCGGCCGAGGGCATCACCGCCGATGTGGTCGCCGCCCTCGACGGTCCGCCGGAGATCGACGACGTCGAGGAGCACTTCGTGCCGCCAGCGCCACCACCGCTGCCGCGCCTGCATTCGAACACCGTGGTCTGCCTGCTCGCGATCATCGGAGGCTTTCTGCTCAACGCCACCGGCTTCGACGGCGGCGCCTGGGACTGGCTGGGTGTGGCCGCGGTTATCGGAGGCGCGATCGGCCTGGTGTGGCGGGCGAAGAGCGACCCGCCGGACGACTCCGGATCGGACGACGGCGCCGTCGTCTGACCTGACCGGCACTAACGGGCACTAATGTGTCCGCCGTGGAGGTCACCGAGACAGTCGAGATCACCGGCCACCTGATGGACTCTG
The DNA here is from genome assembly GCA_036267755.1 of Mycobacteriales bacterium. Lineage (GTDB taxonomy): Bacteria > Actinomycetota > Actinomycetes > JAFAQI01 > JAFAQI01 > DATAVK01. Next base: position 193 of record DATAVK010000158.1, on the reverse strand, counting down.
GTGTCCTCGCCCGCATTCTCGACGACGTTCTGGACTACGGCGGCGACTACACCGTCGACCGGATCGACCTCGGCAAGGCGCACGAGGACGAGTCGCACGCGGTGATCATCGTCGGCGCGGAGTCCTCCGAGCAGCTGTCCCGGATCTTGATGCGCCTGCAGGTCCACGGCGTCAACCAGGTCGACCCGGGCGA
>DATAVK010000157.1:0-4148 GCA_036267755.1 Mycobacteriales bacterium | reverse complement strand
GAAAGCGGGATGTCAGCGCCCCACAGATCGGCGACCTCACGGCGAGCTGTGGAGTCGGACAGCGGCCGGCCACCGGGCAGCAGGGACGGGAGGCAGCCGGCCTCTAGGGCACCCCGATCACCGGCCCGACGCGGCACCCAGGCCAGTCGAGCCCCAGTGACCGACGCGAGCGCCGCCACGGCCGACAATGCGCCGGGGGCCGCCGCCAGCCGCTCGCCGACCAGGATGACCGCGCCGGCCGATCGCAGCGCATGCGCCGCTGCGGTGCCCGACTCGTCCAGCCGGTCGTCGCGTCCGCCGATGGCGGTGAGCAGCTCGGCCTCGGTCCCGGGGGGGGCCTGCAGCAGCTGCCCGCTCAGCTTCCGGAGACCCTCGGTGCGGAACGGCGCGATCCCGAAGACGGCGGTCCGACCGGCAACCGCAGCCTTGCGGAGCCGCAGGAAGACGATCGGCGACTCCTCCTCGGGCTCGAAGCCGACGAGCAGGACGGCCGGCGCATGCTCGAGGTCGTCGTACGTCGTCTGCAAGTACCGGCCAGCCACGGACGACGCGAGGAAGTCGTGCTCCTCGGCGGAGTGCGGCCGCGACCGGAAGTCGATGTCGTTGCTGGCGAGCGCGAGCCGGGCGAACTTCGAGTAGGCGTACGCATCCTCGACCGTGAGCCGGCCACCGGTGAGGACACCAGTGCGACCGCGGTGTTCCCGCAGCCCGGCCGCCGCACGCTCCAGTGCCTCGGTCCAGGACGCCTCGACGAGGTATCCGTCATCATCACGAACCAGCGGTGTCGTAAGCCGGTCACCGGCGTTGGCGTATTGGAACCCCCACCGGCCCTTGTCGCAGTTCCATTCCTCGTTGACAGCGTCGTCCTCGCCGGCCAGCCGACGCAGCACCTTGCCGCGCCGCCAGTCGGTGCGCTGCTGGCAGCCGGACGAGCAGTGCTCGCAGATGCTGGGCGTCGACACCAGGTCGAACGGCCGGGCGCGGAACCGGTACTGGGTGCCGGTCAGAGCGCCGACCGGGCAGATCTGCACCGTGTTTCCGGAGTAGTACGACGAGAACGGCTCGTCCTCGTAGATGCCGACCTGCTCGAGGGCGCCGCGCTCGAACAGCTCGATGAACGGGTCGCCCGCGATCTGCTGGGAAAACCTCGTGCACCGCGCGCACAGCACGCACCGCTCGCGGTCAAGCAGCACCTGCGAAGAGATCGCGATCGGCTTGGGATAGGTGCGCTTGACGTCGATGAACCGACTCTCCGCGGCACCGTTGGCCAGCGTCTGGTTTTGCAGCGGGCACTCGCCGCCCTTGTCGCAGACCGGGCAGTCCAGCGGGTGGTTGAGCAGCAGGAACTCCAGGGTTCCCTTCTGCGCCTTCTCCGCGACCGCGCTGGTCAGCTGCGACTTGATGACCATGCCGTCGGTCACTGTCGACGTGCAGGCGGTGAGCGGCTTGCGCTGGCCCTCGACCTCGACGATGCACTGCCGGCAGGCACCGAGCGGGTCGAGCAGCGGATGGTCACAGAACCGCGGGATCTGGATGCCGAGCTGCTCGGCGGCGCGGATGATGAGGGTCCCCTTCGGGACGGTGATGGGGATCCCGTCGATCGTGGCGCTGACGGTGTCGACCGGGGCCGGCGTACCGTCCGCGGACTCGGGCAACGTGGTCGTCATGAAGCGGCTCCGGCGGAGGCGAACAGGGTGGCCGCGGCGGGGTCGAACGGGCAACCGCCGGTCTCCCAGTGGGCGACGTACTCGTCCTTGAAGTACTGCACGGACGACGTGATCGGGCTGACGGCGCCGTCGCCGAGGGCGCAGAACGACCGGCCGAGGATGTTGTCGCAGGCGTCGAGCAGCGTGTCGATGTCCGTCGCGTTGGCGTCGCCCTTCTCGAGCCGCTGCAGGATCTGCACCATCCAGTAGGTGCCTTCCCGGCACGGGGTGCACTTGCCGCAGGACTCGTGGGCGTAGAACTCGGTCCATCGCAGGACGGCGCGGACCACGCAGGTGGTGTCGTCGAAGATCTGCAGTGCCTTGGTGCCGAGCATCGAGCCGGCGTCCGTCATGCCCTCGTAGTCCAGCGGCGCGTCGAGATGCTCGGCCGTAAGCAGCGGTGTGGACGATCCGCCCGGCGTCCAGAACTTCAGCTCGTGACCGGCGCGGACACCGCCGGCGACGTCGAGCAGCTCGCGCAGCGTCACACCGAGCGGCGCCTCGTACTGGCCGGGTCGGGTCACGTGACCCGACAGTGAGTAGAGCGTGAAGCCCGGTGACTTCTCGGAGCCGAACCCGCGGAACCAGTCGACGCCACGGTCGATGATGGCCGGGACACTGGCGATCGACTCGACGTTGTTGATGACCGTGGGGCTGGCGTACAGACCGGCCACGGCAGGGAACGGCGGACGCAGCCGAGGCTGGCCGCGATAGCCCTCGAGCGAGTCCAGCAGCGCGGTCTCCTCGCCACAGATGTAGGCACCCGCACCGGCGTGCACCACGACATCGAGATCGAAGCCGGAGCCGAACAGGTCCGTGCCGAGCAGTCCCGCCTCGTAGGCCTCGGCCACTGCCGCCTGCAGCCGGCGCACGATGTGCAGCACCTCACCGCGGATGTAGATGAAGGCGGTGTTCGACCGGATCGCGAAGCAGGTGATGACGATGCCCTCGAGCAGAACGTGAGGGTTCGCCAGCAGCAGCGGCATGTCCTTGCAGGTGCCCGGTTCCGACTCGTCCGCGTTGACGACGAGGTAGTGCGGCTTGCCGTCGCCCTGCGGGATGAATCCCCACTTGCTCCCGGTCGGGAAGCCCGCACCGCCCCGGCCGCGTAGCCCGGAGTCCTTCACCATGGCGATGACCGCGTCGGGTTCCATAGTCGTGAGCGCCTTGCGAGCGGCGGCGTAGCCACCGCCGTACCCCGAGATCGTCCACGGTCGCTCGGCGTCCCAGTTGTCGCTGAGGACGGGGGTCAGCTTCATGCTGTCTCACCCCGCTCGCGGGCGAGCTTCAGACCTTCCAGCGTGGCCGGGCCGGCCGCGACGCCTTCGTCGCCGCGTCCGTCGTAGTAGCCGGCGAGCACCCGCTCCGCCTGCTTCCAGGTGCAAACGTTTTCGGCGCCTCGCGTTGGCTTTGCTCCCTCACCGCTGCGCAACTGGTCGACGAGGTCGATGGCCGACTGGGGTGTCTGGTTGTCGAAGAACTCCCAGTTGACCATCACGACGGGCGCGAAGTCGCAGGCGGCATTGCACTCGACGTGCTCGAGGGACACCGCGCCGTCGTCGGTCACGCCGTTCTGCCGGTCGATCCCGAGGTGCTCCTGCAACGTCTCGTAGATCGCGTCTCCGCCCATGACCGCGCACAGCGTGTTGGTGCAGACACCGACGTGGTACTCCCCGACCGGCCGGCGCTTGTACATCGTGTAGAACGTGGCGACCGCGGCAACCTCGGCCTTGGTCAACCCGAGGACCTCGGCGCACAGCCCGATCCCGTCGGAGCTGACGTAGCCCTCGTCGCTTTGCACCAAGTGCAGCATCGGCAGCAGCGCCGACCGCGGCTTCGGGTAGCGCGCCACGATCTCACGCGCCTGCACGCGCGTCTGTTCCGACAACATCAGCGGTCCACTCCACCCATCACGGGATCGACGCTGGCGACGCTCGCCACGACGTCGGAGATCATGCCGCCCTCGGTCAGCGCGGGGACGGACTGCAGGTTGACGAAGCTGGGGTCGCGCAGGTGCACCCGATACGGCCGGGTGCCGCCATCGGACACGACGTGGGCGCCGAGCTCGCCGCGCGGTGACTCGATCGGGACGTAGACCTGGCCCGGCGGGACCCGGAACCCCTCGGTCACCAGCTTGAAGTGGTGGATCAGGGCCTCCATCGAGGTCCCCATGATGGTGCGGATGTGGTCGAGGGAGTTGCCGAGCCCGTCGCCGCCGAGCGCCAGCTGCGCCGGCCAGGCGATCTTCTTGTCGGCGATCATCGTCGGGCCCGGACGCAGCCGGTCCAGCGCCTGCTCGATGATGCGCAGCGACTCCCGGATCTCGTTGACCCGGACCTTGTAACGCGCGTAGCAATCACCCGCGGTCTCGGTGACGACGTCGAAGTCGTAGGTCTCGTAGTCGAGGTACGGCATCTCCTTGCGGAGGTCCCATGCCAGCCC
>DATAVK010000156.1:0-9154 GCA_036267755.1 Mycobacteriales bacterium | reverse complement strand
AGCAGGTCGGCCTGACCGAGGGTGTAGCCGGCGACCTTCTGCGCGATCGCCATCACCTGCTCCTGGTAGACGATCACGCCGTAGGTCTCGGCCAGGATCTCCGAGAGCGCCTCGGCGAGCTCCGGGTGAACGGGGTCCATCGGAGCGCGACCGTGCTTGCGCTCGACGTACGCAATGTGACTGCCCATGCCCATCGGGCCGGGTCGGTACAACGCGATGAGCGCTGCAACATCCTCGAACGTCGAGGGCTGCATCGAGCGGATCAGCGAGCGCATCGGTCCGCCCTCGAGCTGGAACACCCCGATGGTGTCGCCCTTGCACAGCACCTCGTAGGCCTCGGGCGCATCCAGCGGCATCGTCTCGAGGACGAGCTCGTCGCCGCGGTTCTCCTTGATGTGGCGCAGGGCGTCGTCGAGCACCGTGAGGTTGCGCAGTCCGAGGAAGTCCATCTTCAGCAGGCCGAGGGACTCGCACGCCCCCATGTCGAACTGCGTGATGATCGCGCCGTCCTGCTCGCGCTTGATGATCGGTACGACGTCGAGCAGCGGCTCGCGGGACAGGATGACGCCGGCGGCGTGCACCCCCCACTGCCGCTTCAGCCCTTCGAGTCCGCGCGCCGTGTCGACGACCTTGTGGACCTCGGGGTCGGCGTCATACAGGGCGCGGAACTCCCCGGCCTCGCCGTACCGCTCGTGGGCCTTGTCGAAGATGCCGGCCAGCGGCATGTCCTTGCCCATGACGGGCGGCGGCATCACCTTCGTGATCTTGTCGCCCATGACGAACGGGTGGCCCAGCACGCGGGCGGAGTCCTTGACGGCCTGCTTCGCCTTGATCGTGCCGTAGGTGATGATCTGGCTGACCCGATCCGCGCCGTACTTCTCGGTCGCATAGCGGATCATGTCGCCGCGGCGACGCTCGTCGAAGTCGAGGTCGATGTCAGGCATCGAGACGCGCTCGGGGTTGAGGAACCGCTCGAAGATCAGCCCGTGCTCGATCGGGTCGAGCTCGGTGATTTGCAACGCGTAGGCCACAAGTGCGCCGGTCGCGGAGCCACGACCGGGACCGACCCGGATGCCGGACTCGCGGGCGTGCCGGCACAGGTCAGAGACCACCAGGAAGTAACCCGGGAATCCCATCGCCCCGATGACGCCCAGCTCGTACTCCGCCCGCTGCCGTCGGTCGTCGGGTACGCCGTTCGGGTAGCGGAACTCGAGCCCGGCGTGCACTTCGCGGCGCAGCCAGGTCTCCTCGGTCTCACCTTCTGGCACCTCGACGCGGGGCATCAGGTCGCGGCTGGCAAAGCCCATCGAGCAGCGCTCGGCGATGGCCAATGTGTTGTCGCAGGCCTCGGGTAGCTCCCGCCACAGCTCGCGCATCTCCTGTGGCGACTTGAGGTAGTAGTCGTGACCGTCAAGCTTGAACCGGTTGGGGTCGGCCATCGTCTTGCCGGACTGGACGCACAGCAGCACCTCATGCGCGTCGGCGTCCTCGGCGAAGGTGTAGTGCAGGTCGTTGGTGGCGACGAGTGGCATCGACAGCTCGCTCGCCAACCGCTTGAGGTCGGTGTGTACCCGACGCTCGATGCTCAGCCCGTGGTCCATCAGCTCGCAGAAGAAGCTCTCGTGGCCGAAGATCTCCTGCAGCTCACCGGCTGCCCGCTTGGCCCCGTCGTAGTCGCCGATCCGTAGCCGGGTCTGGATCTCGCCGGACGGGCAGCCGGTGGTGCCGATGATCCCCGTGGCGTACCGCTCGAGCAGCTCACGGTCGATTCGCGGCTTGTAGTACTGGCCCTCGAGGCTGGCCAGGCTGGAGAGCCGAAACAGGTTGTGCATGCCGGCGGTCGTCTCGGCCAGCAGCGTCATGTGGGTGAAGGCACCGCCGCCGGAAACGTCGTCGGAGCCGCCATCCGCCCAGCGCACCTTGGTCCGCTCGAACCGGGACGTGCCTGGGGTGACGTAGGCCTCCATGCCGATGATCGGCTTGACGCCCACCGCCTCGCCCTGGGACACGAAGTCGTAAGCACCGAAGACGTTGCCATGGTCGGTGACCGCCAGCGCGGGCATCTGCATCCGGGCGGCCTCGCGGAACAGGTCCTTGACCCTCGCGGCGCCGTCGAGCATGGAGTACTCGCTGTGAACGTGCAGATGGACGAACGAGTCCCCTGCGGACTGGCTGGACGTGTGCCCTCCCCGGCGTGACGGTGCGACTGACGGTGCTGCGAACAGGTGCTACGACGACTCGGTGGTGCTGCCCGCGAGGGGCGGTCCACGGCCGGAGGGGGAAGCTCGGCCGGGGAGGTCCTCTGTCTAACACGGTCTTCCGACAGCCACGGGCGTGTCGAACCGGCGAGTCGGCCCGGTTTCGAGGCCGCTGTCTCAGGACTCGGCGGCGAGCAGCTCCAAGGCGGCCGTCAGGTCGGCCGGCGGGTCGCTGTGGAAGCTCACCGGCCGGCCGTCGGCGGGGTGGGCAAAGCTCAACGAGCTGGCGTGCAGCCATTGTCGAGTCAGCCCGAGACGCTGGGCCAGGGTGGGGTCGGCGCCGTACATCAGGTCACCGACGCACGGATGCCGGACCGCTGAGAAGTGCACCCGGATCTGGTGGGTGCGGCCGGTCTCGAGGTGGACGTCCAGCAGCGACGCCGCCCGGAATGCCTCGGTGGTCTCGTAGTGGGTGACGCTGGGACGCCCGCCGGCGACCACGGCCCAGCGGTAGTCATGGGTCGGGTGGCGCCCGATCGGCGCGTCGATGGTGCCGCGGCTCGGGTCGGGGTGGCCCTGGACCAGTGCGGTGTACCGCTTGTCGACGGTCCGCTCCCGGAAAGCCGCCTTCAGCGCGCCGTACGCCCGCTCGCTCTTCGCGACCACCATCAAACCGGTGGTGCCCACGTCCAGCCGATGGACGACGCCCTGTCGCTCGGCGGCGCCGTCGGTCGAGATCCGGTAGCCGGCAGCGGCCAGGCCGCCGGTGACGGTCAGACCGTCCCATCCGGGGCTCGGGTGTGCCGCGACCCCCACCGGCTTGTCGACGACCACGATGTCGTCGTCGTCGTACACCACGACCAGGCCGGGGACTCGCTCGGCGACGACGGGCTCGGAAGCGACCGGCTCCGGGAGCCGGACCTCGAGCCAGGACCCGGCGAGGACCCGGTCCGACTTCGCCGGGGGCGTGCCGTCCACGAGGACGGCCCCGTCCTCGACGAGGGTCGCCGCGGTGGTGCGCGACAACCCGAATAGCCGGGAGACGGCGACGTCGAGCCGCAGCCCGTCCAGCCCGTCCGGGAGTGGGAGTCCGCGCGGCGCGCTCACCGCGAGGATCGGTCCAGCTCGACCCCGAGCAGCGAGAGCAGTACGGCGAGCACCCCGCCCAGGACGATGGCGCTGTCGGCGAGGTTGAAGATCGGCCAGTGCGGCAGCTCGATCCAGTCCACGACATGGCCGCGGAACACCCCCGGCGAGCGGAACAACCGGTCGCTGAGGTTGCCCAGGGCACCGCCGAGCAGCATGCCGAAGGCCACTGCCCAGGCGCGGGATCGCAGCCGTCGGGCGGTCCGAGCGATGATCACGACGACGACGACCGCCACGGCCGTGAACAGGATCGTCGCGCCGGTCCCCACCGAGAACGCCGCGCCTCCGTTGCGGGTCACGGTGAGCTGCAGGACATGACCGATCACGTGCACCGGCGAGCGGTCCGAGAGCTTGGCGACCACCAGCACCTTGCTGACGACGTCCGCCGCGAGGACGACCAACGCGGTGACCCACACCCAGCGAGTCGCCGGGCGGGCCCGGACGTCGACGGGTACGTCGTCGGCGGCTACCGCCGCTCCTCTCGCTGCTTGCATGACACACACAGGGTTGCACGGGGAAACGCCTGCAGCCTCGCCTTGCCAATCGGGTTGCCGCAGCTCTCGCACACCCCGTAGGTGCCGTCGTCGAGTCGCTGTAGGGCCCGCTCGACCTGCGAGAGCAGATCGCGGCTGTTCGCCGCGAGCGACATCTCGTGCTCCCGTTCGAACGTCTTGGTTCCGGCGTCCGCCTGGTCGTCGCCCGCACCCTCGCCGCTGTCGCGTTGCAGCGCCGCCCAGGACTGCTCGGCCTCGGTGATCTCCCCGCGCAGCTCGCTGAGCTGGGCCTCTAGGTCGCGGCGGATCGCGTTCAGCTCCCCGCTCGTCCACGGCTTCTCACCAGGCAGGACCGTGGAGGCCACCCGCTTGATCGAGGCGGCCGCCTGCACCGGGATCGGTGGCGCGGTCTTGGCCGGAGCCGGCCGCTTCGCAGGAGCTGCCTTCGTCGCCGGCGCCGTCTTCGTGGCCGCCGGACGCGCCACGGCTTGCTTCACCGGAGCGGCCTTCTTGGCAGCGGGGGCCTGCTTGACCGGTGTCGGCTTCTTCGTCGCCGCCTTCTTGACCGGGGCACCCTGCTTCGCAGGCGCGGCTTTCTTGGCGGCTGCCTGCTTCGCCGGCGCCGCCTTCTTGGCTATCGCCTTCTTGACCGGCGCCGCCTTCTTCGCAGGCGTGGCCTTCTTGACCGGGGGGGCCTTTTTCGCGGGCGTGACCTTCTTGGCCGCCACCTTCTTGACCGGCGCTGCCTTCTTCGCAGGCGTGACCTTCTTGGCGGCTGCCTTCTTGACCGGCACCGGCTTCTTCGCAGGCGTGACCTTCTTGGCGGCTGCCTTCTTCGCCGGCGCCGGCTTCTTGGCCGGAGCGGCCCTCTTCGCGACTGCCTTCTTGAGCGGCGCGGTCTGCTTCGCCGTCGCCGGCTTCTTGGCCGCGACGGACCCCTTGCGCAGCGTCGCCGGCTTCGTCGGCGTGCCGGCTGCGGCCTTCTTGGCGGGCGCCGTCTGCTTCTTCGCTGGTGTCCTGCTCATCGAGGCTGCCTCCGTCGGGAACGCGTCACGAGTCGTCGCCAGCGCCGGACCCGTGCCGGACGTTCGCGGGCCATGACGCCTCCCCAGGCAGGGCGTCAGCCGACCGACCACCGGCTGATCTTGGGTGGGGCACGCAGGATAGGGCCCTTGACTGGCCCGGGCAACGAGGCGCGCCGCGGCAACCCGCTGTGATGCCGTGGGCGGTCCGGCTAGGCTGGTCAGCGCGAGCAGGCACCGACGAGGACGGCGCCGCGAGCCGCAGCGATGAGCGAGCCGGGGACGGTGTGAGCCCGGTGGTCTGCGCGCGAGCGTCCATCACCTCCGAGCCGCCGGCAGAACGCGCGGGCATTCCGCGTCAGTAGACCCGGCCGCGACCTCGAGTGGGTACGACGGCAACACCGCCGGCGTGCCAAGGAGGGTGGTACCGCGGGGCCAACCGCCTCGTCCCTCCGTTGACGAGAACGGACCCGGTCACACCGGGCCGATCGACGACGGAGTGAGCGAGATGGACAGCCCGTACCGCCCGATGCCACCACAGGTCGACCTGCCGGCCCTCGAGCACGACGTGCTCGTGCGCTGGCAGGAGCGAGACGTCTTCGCCCGCAGCCTGGAGCAGACCGCTGACGCGCCGACCTGGACCTTCTATGAGGGTCCGCCGACCGCGAACGGCCGGCCCGGCACCCATCACGTCGAGGCCCGGGTCTTCAAGGACCTGTTCCCCCGCTACCAGACGATGCGCGGCCGCCACGTGCCCCGGCGGGCCGGCTGGGACTGCCATGGGCTCCCGGTGGAGCTTGAGATCGAGAAGCGCCTCGGGTTCTCCGGCAAGAAAGACATCGAGGCCTACGGGATCGCGGAGTTCAACTCCAAGTGCCGGGAGTCGGTCACCGAGCACGTCGAGGAGTTCTCCCGGCTCACGACGCGGATGGGTTACTGGGTCAACCTCGACACCGCGTACTGGACCATGGACCCGCACTACATCGAGAGCGTCTGGTGGTCGCTCAAGCAGATCTACGAGGCAGGGTTGCTCGTCGAGGACCACCGGGTCACGCCGTACTGTCCGCGCTGCGGCACCGGGCTGTCCGACCACGAGGTGGCTCAGGGCTACTACGACGTCACCGACCCGTCGGTGTACGTGCGGTTCCCAGTCACGAGCGGGCCGCTCGCCGAACTCGGGGCGTCCCTGCTGGTGTGGACCACGACCCCGTGGACGCTCATCTCAAACACCGCCGTGGCGGTCCATCCCGATGTCACGTACGTCGTGGCGCGGACGGACGACAACGAGGATGTGCTCGTGGTGGCCGAGCCGCTGCTCTACCAGGTGCTCGGCGAGGGAGCCATCACGATCCGGAAGATCCGGGGCCGCGACCTCGAGCACACCACCTACTCCCGACCGTTCGACATCGTCGACATCCCGGGCGCTCACTACGTCGGGCTCGCTGACTACGTGACCGTCGAGGACGGCACCGGCCTGGTGCACCAGGCGCCGGCCTTCGGCGCCGACGACCTGTTGGTCGCGAAGCGGTACGGCCTGCCCGTCGTGAACCCGGTCAAGCCCGACGGCCACTTCCTCGACGACCTGCCCCTGGTCGGCGGCATGTTCTTCAAGGCCGCGGACCGGGTCATCGTCGCGGACCTGCAGGAACGCGGCCTGCTGCTGCGGGTCGAGGAGTACACCCACTCCTACCCGCACTGCTGGCGGTGCGACACGGCGCTGCTCTACTACGCGTTGCCCTCCTGGTACATCCGCACCACCGCCCGCAAGGAGCGGCTGCTCGAGGAGAACGCCCGCACCGACTGGCACCCGGCCACGATCAAGACCGGGCGGTACGGCGACTGGCTCGAGAACAACATCGACTGGGCGTTGTCCCGCAACCGGTTCTGGGGGACGCCGTTGCCGTTCTGGCGGTGCGAGGAGGGTCACCTCACCTGCGTCGAGTCACTCGCCGAGCTCTCGTCGTACGCCGGTGAGGACCTGTCCGCGCTCGACCCGCACCGGCCGTTCGTCGACGACGTGACATTCAGCTGCCCGACCTGCTCGACGGTTGCTCACCGGGTGCCGGAGGTCATCGACTGCTGGTACGACGCAGGCTCGATGCCGTTCGGCCAGCATCACTACCCCCACGCCGAGGGATCGAAAGAGGCGTTCGAATCGGCGTACCCGGCGCAGTTCATCTGTGAGGCGCTGGACCAGACCCGCGGCTGGTTCTACACGCTGATGGCCATCGGGACGCTGGTCTTCGACCAGTCGCCGTACGAGACCGTGCTGTGTCTGGGGTTGATCCTCGCCGAGGACGGCCGGCGGATGAGCAAACACCTCGGCAACATCCTCGATCCGTTCGAGCTGTTCGAGAAGCACGGCGCCGACGCCGTGCGCTGGTACATGCTCGCGGGCGGCAACCCGTGGTCGACCCGTCGGGTCGGCGACAAGGTGCTCGACGAAGTTGTGCGCAAGGTGCTCCTCACCTACTGGAACACCGCGTCGTTCCACGTGCTCTACGCCCGAGCGAACGGGTGGACCCCGGACCACGTGGCGCCGGCGCCTGCGGACCGTCCGCTGCTCGACCGCTGGGCCCGCTCCGAACTGCACCGCACCGTGGTCGAGGTCACCGCCGCTCTCGACGACTTCGATCCCACGCGCGCCGGTCGCCGGCTGACCGAGTTCGTCGACGACCTGTCCAACTGGTACGTCCGCCGTTCCCGGCGTCGGTTCTGGGACGGTGACCCGGCGGCGCTCGCAACGCTGCACGAATGCCTCGAGACCGTGACCCGGCTGATGGCACCGTTCGTGCCGTTCATCACCGACGAGGTGCATGAACGACTCGTCCGCGACGTGACCGACGAGGCTCCTGACTCGGTCCACCTGCGGACCTGGCCGGAGCCGGAGACCGGTGCCGTTGACCCGACGTTGGGGGCGCAGATGGCCTTGGTGCGCCGCGCCGTGGAGCTCGGCCGGTCGGCGAGAGCCGGCTCCAGCGTGCGGACCCGGCAACCGCTGTCCCGGGCGCTGGTGTCGGCCGCGGGCTGGAGCGACCTCCCGGGCGAGCTGAAGCGTCATGTGGCCGACGAGCTCAACGTGCGGTCGCTCGACGCGCTCACCTCGGCGGGTGACCTGGTGGACGTGAGCGTGAAGCCGAACTTCCGGTCGCTCGGGCGCCGTTTCGGCCCCCGGACCCCGGCAGTTGCCGCTGCCGTCGCCGCTGCGCCCGCTGCGGAGTTGGTCGTTGCGACCCGCGGCGGGTCGGGTTCCGTGATCGTCGACGGGGACCAGCTCGAGGTGCTGGAAGAGGACCTGCTGGTCACCGAGTCGCCGCGCACCGGCTGGGCGGTGGCATCGGCAGGCGCGGAGACGGTGGCGCTCGACCTGGAGCTCACCGACGAGCTGCGCCGGGCCGGCACGGTCAGGGAGGTAGTCCGACTGGTGCAGGACACCCGCAAGGCGCAGGGCCTGGACGTCACGGACCGGGTCGAGCTGTGGTGGGAGGCCGCCGGCGAGACCGCGATCGCGCTTCGAGAGTCGACTGACCTGCTGGCCGGTGAGGTGCTGGCCGTGTGCATCACGGAGGGCCGTCCGGCGGCTCCGCTGTCATCGCACGAGGCCGCCGACCTGGGGTTGACCTTCTGGCTCCGCCCCGTCGGCTGATTTTCACCCGTTCGGGGGACTCACCGGAACCCTGCAAGCAGCCGATGCTCTATCTGCGTTGCTTGACTGCTCCGAATGGTGGAGCGGGCGACTCCTCAACCGGAGGTTCCAGACCGTGTCGCTCACACTGATTACCCAGGGAGGCTCCGGGCTGCGGTTGAAGAACGACGCAGTAGCGGTACCGGCTCTCACCTCTCAGGTGCGCCCTGCGCTGGTTCTTCCCGAACTGCAGGCTCGCGCGCTGCTCGACGCTGCCAGCCGTGAGGACATCACGGCCGGCGGCTGCTTCAGCGCGGGACCAGCCGGAATCCAGGTGTGGAGCGGCGCGTTCAACGGGCCGGACGGTGGCCGCGGCGACGCGATCCTGCTCGGCTCGGTCGATTGGACCTATGACACGCCGGCGAAGCACTGGGCCCTGATCTACCGCGCGATGGTGACCCAGGACGGGATCGAGCACGGCGAGACGACGACTTCGGTCCTCGCCCGGGTGCTCGCGCTGACCGGCCTGTCGATCGAGGGCGACCGGGTGCAGCTGCCGATGCCGCCGGTTCGCGACCCGTTCCGCCGCCGTACCACCTGACCAACTCCTCAGGTCGCCGCAGCGTGGGTTTGGGCCGGAGCCACTGACCCGTCCTATTCCTTGGGCGG
>DATAVK010000155.1:0-8839 GCA_036267755.1 Mycobacteriales bacterium | reverse complement strand
CATCGCCTTGGCCGCCGAAGCCGCGACCGCGACGACGCGGTCCTTGAACGAGTGGGTGGGGTTCCCGCTGTCGTCCTTCACCCATAGCGAGCGCATCCCGAGCTCCGCGGCGAGCTTCTCGGCCGGCACCAGCCGGGTCATGCCGACCTGGAGATCGACGAGCGGCGCGGCCGGCAGCAGTCCGCCGTACCGCCACATCGTGCGGGGACCGGCCTCGATCGAGGCGCGCGTGACTAGCAGCATGGCTGCGTCGTCGTAGCTGATCTCGAGCGGGCCGAAGCACATCTCGCAGACATGCGACGGGCCGAGGTCGTAGGTCGCGCCGCACTCGCGGCAGGCCAGGCCGGCGGCCGAGCCGAACCCGGACGTGGAGGGTCGATCGATCAACGAAGTCATGACACCAGAGCCTTCATCATCTTTCCCGCGGATTGACCCACGGGCCGGACTTGGCACCTGCCCTTACGGGTGGTTGCCGGGGCTTCACCGGGCCGGTCCCTCTGCCCCTCTGGATGACGTGCGACCCGAGGGCCGCACCCGATCAGTGTGTCACATGCCGCGCACGCTCAGCGCAGCGCATCAGCCGGTCCAGAACCGCGTGACGACGAGGACCAGGTCGGTGGAGTGCAGGCCACCTTCGGACTGCGGCTCGAGGCGTTGGATCTGACCGAACTCGTGCGCGAGGTGCTCGGCGGCGTCGAAGCCGGACGGCGGGTAGAAGACCGTGGTCTCGGCGACCCGGCCCTGCAGGTTCCCGACCGTGCTGATCGTCCAGCCGCGGCCCTCGACCTCCGCAGCGACGTGATGGGCCAGCCCGTGGATCCGGGAGTTGTTGAGCACCGAGACCGGCACGAAGGCCGTGTCCGTGGCGGCCACCGACGGGGTGCTGCTCGGCGTCGCGTGATGGTGGGTCGGATGCGGGGTCGGCGTGTGGTGGGCGTGCGTGGGACGGGGCGTCGGTGAGCTGACCGGGCCCGACGTGTGCACGGGCGACGCGAGCGGCTGGTGCGTGGCCGGCGGGGCGACCGTCGCGTTGGAGCCGTTGCCGTTGCCACGGCCGTTGATCCAGACCAGCAGGACGATGACCACCACGACGACCAGGACGGCCGTCAGCGGGGCGGCGAGCCGGGTGAGCGTATGCCGGGCGCCGCTCGACGCCCGATGGCTCCGCGGCGGCTCCGGCGGATACCAGTCAGCCATCGGGGCGCTCGAACCAGACGACCGCGCGTTGCATCAGCCAGCCCTCCGGGCCCGGTCGGTCGTTGGTGGGGTCAGACCTCGATGCCGAGGCGACGGGCCGAACGGGCGCGCTGCCGAGCGGCCCGCAGCCGACGGAGCCGCTTGACGAGCATCGGGTCGGCAGCCAGCGCCTCCGGCCGGTCGAGCAACGCGTTGAGCACCTGGTAGTAGCGGGTCGCCGACATGTCGAACAGCTCGCGGACCGCCTGCTCCTTGGCGCCGGCGTACTTCCACCACTGGCGCTCGAAGGCCAGGATGTCGCGGTCACGGTCGGATAGCTCACCGACCGCCGTTTCCTGGCCGGACAGTGCTCCCGCAGCACTCATGGCGCACTCCTGCGATTGATGTCCTCGAACTACAGCAGTGTCATTCTGGCACACGTCGGCCAGGTGGCGGTGCAGGACCGGGGGCACGGATCAGGGGTAGAGGCCTCGGGTCCGGTGCGCCTCGGCGACCCGACCGACCCCGATCATCTGTGCCGCCGTACGCAGCGAGACGTCCTGCTCCTGAGCCAGGGCCGACACTTCGCCGTACGCCGACTCCAGGATCGAGGCCAGCCGGTCGTTCACCTCGGTCTCCGACCAGGCGTAGGCCTGCAGGTCCTGGACCCACTCGAAGTAGGAGACGGCGACGCCGCCGGAGTTGGCGAGGATATCCGGGACGATGATCGTGCCCTTGGCCTCGAGGATCTCGTCGGCGTCCGGCGTGGTGGGGCCGTTCGCGCCCTCGACGATGAATCTCGCCTTGACGCGGTCGGCGTTCCCGTCGTGGATGACGCTCTCCAGCGCGGCCGGCACCAGGACGTCGACGTCGAGCTCGAGCAGCTCCTCGTTGGAGATGGCGTCGGTCCCTGGGTAGCCAACAACCGACTCGATGCCGCCGCCGCGGAGCGCGCGGAGCATGGCGGCGGGATTGAGGCCCATGGCGTTGTAAGCGCCGCCCTTGACGTCGGAGACCGCGACCACCTTGCAGCCGGCGTCGTGCAGGTACTGCGCCGCGAGGCCGCCCACCTTGCCGAAGCCCTGGACGGCGACCGAGACGTCGCGGGGGTCGATGCCGGCCTCACGCAGCGCGAGGAACGCGGTGATGAGCACGCCGCGGCTGGTCGCGCCGCCGCGCCCCTGCGAGCCGCCGATGCTCACCGGCTTACCGGTGACCACGCCGGTCACGGTGTAGCCGCGGTTCACCGAGAAGGTGTCCATGAACCATGCCATGGTCTGCTCGTCGGTGCCGACGTCGGGTGCCGGGATGTCCTTCTCCGGGCCGACGATCGGGCCGATCTCGCTGGCGTAGCGGCGCGTCACCCGCTCCAGCTCGGTCATGCTGTAGAGCCGGGGGTCGATCGTCACACCGCCCTTCGCCCCGCCGTACGGGATACCGATGAGGGCGCACTTCCAGGTCATCCACATCGCGAGCGCGCGGACCTCGTCGATGTCGGTCGACGGGTGGTAGCGGATGCCGCCCTTGGCTGGGCCACGCGAGAGGTTGTGCTGCACGCGGTAGCCGCGGAGCACCTCGGTGCTGCCGTCGTCCCGGCGGAGCGGGATCGAGACGGTCATCTCCCGACGAGGCGTGGCGAGCAGCTGGTGCATTCCGTCGTCGAGCCCGAGCTGCTTCACCGCCTCCGTCAGCTGGGCCTGTGCAGACTGCCACGCGGACTGGCGTGCCACCACCGTTACCACTCCTCCGCCCCATGGGTCGCCGTTGACCGTAACTGGGGCTCGAAGCCCCATCCTGCCAGGTGACGACCGCGATCAGTGAACTGCTACTGCTCGCGGGGGGCACGCACGATTCACAAATCGGGGGGTACGACGACCGCGGCGGGCTTTTGGCGACGGGCACGACGAATCACGAGCAGCTGTTTCGGGCCGACGATGAACGCTTCCGCCTCCAGCGCCGCGATGGCGATCCGCGGCAGGTCACCGGCGCCGGGGTAGCAGATGAACCGGGGCTCCCAGACCGGGCGGAACTTCGCGTTGAAGCGGTAGAGCGACTCGATCTGGAACCACCGCGAGGCCCACAGCAGGATGGCCCGCCAGGCACGCAGGACCGGCCCGGCGCCGAGCCGGTCGCCGCGCTCGAGCGCCGAGCGGAAGACCGAGAAGTTCAGCGACAGCCGGCAAACGCCAAGCGCAGGGGCCGCGTTGATCGCGGCCACGATCATGAGCTCGTTCAGACCGGGGTCGGCCTCGCGGTCGCGACGCATCAGATCCAGCGACAGCCCGTCACGACCCCACGGCACGAAGTGCAGCAACGCAGCGAGCCGACCGTCGGAGTAGGCGCAGACGCACACGCAGTCGCTGTCCGCGGCAGCTCCGAACCGGCCCAGGGCCATCGAGAAGCCGCGCTCGACCTCGGCACCTCGCCAGGTGGCCGCCTGCCGGGTCAGGTCCGCGATCTCCGACGTGGGAAGGTCGCCGACCCGGCGTACCGAGGTCGTGTAGCCCGCCCGCTCGACCCGCGACACCATCTGCCGGACGTTGCGCATCGCCCGGCCCTCGAGGCTGAAGTCGTCGATGTCGAGCACGGCCTCGTCGCCCAGCTCGAGCGCGCGCAACCCGGCCTCGCGCACCCACACCTCGCCGCCCTGCTCGCTGCACCCCATCACCGCGGGCACCCAGGCGTGGCGGCGCGCTTCCCGGGCGAAGGCCGCGATGGCGCCGGGCCACGCCTCGGGGTCACCGATCGGGTCTCCCGAGGCGAGCATCACCCCGGACACGACCCGGTAGGACACGGCGGCCTTGCCCGAGGCGGAGAAGATGGCCGCCTTGTCACGGCGGAGGGCGAAGTAGCCGAGTGAGTCACGCTCACCCTGCCCGCTCAGCAGCTCGCGCAGCCGCTCATCATCCGCGTCGGACAGTGCCGCCACCGGCTCGGGCGAGCGCAGGATCAGGTACGCCGTGACCAGCACGGTCGCGGCGCCCAGCGAGAGCAGTACGGCGAACACCAGGTCAGCGGTGCCGTCGTCGCGGAACCGGATCGGGCCGCTCAGCCCGACCAGACCCTCGGCGACTTCCTTGAGCCGGCCACCCACCGACGGGTGGCCGATCACCGAGTCGTGCCGGAACACCAGCAACAGGTAGCCGAGCACGAACGACGCCGCCAGCATCGCGACGAAGACCACGGGGGCCCGCCAGCGGGTACGCGGATCTCCCGCGGCATAGAACTGGTCGGAGAGCAGGATCAGCAACACCATCAGGACCAGCGTGACCGAGGCTTCCTCGACATCGAGGCCCTTGATGACGTGCGACACCATGGTGATCACGGACAGCGCCAGCGCGCCCCGCCAGGCGCGGCGCTTGCGACGACGCAGCCCCTGCCCGAGCAGAACCAGCAGGATGCCGGCCACCAACGTGACCGCGCTCGCGCTCTGGGCCACGCCGAGCGGGACGACCTTGGTGAGATCCCGCAGCCGGCCGGCCCGCTCCGGTGCCAGCGCGGTGACGATGTCGACGAGGCCAAGGGTCACCGTGGCCAGCGCGATGGCGGTCGGGACGCCGTGAAGTAGCCGCACCCGCTCTGACAGCGGCAGCCGAGCGCTGTCCGATGTCTCGGGGGCGGCTCCCGGTCCTACGTTTCGGGTGCTCGTCATGTGAGCCCCGTGTCCGGATCGAACGGACGACCTGCCGCTTACAAGGCGGCTGCTCTACCACTGAGCCAACGGGGCAAGGCTGGTTCAGGGTAGTGCGGCCTACTGCTCAGGCGGGCTGGCTGACGTTCGTCCGGTCTCCCGGTCGGCGATCACCTCCGGAGCCTGGTCGGCGTCCGCGACCTCGTCGGGCACCAGGTACCGGTAGACCAGCGCGGCGAGCCCGCCCCCCACGAGCGGCGCGACGATGAACACCCAGACCTGGCTGAGCGCAGTGCCGCCGACGATGAGCGCAGGTCCCAGCGAGCGAGCGGGGTTGACCGACGTACCGGTCAGCGGGATCCCGACCAGGTGGACCGCGGTCAGCGCCACGCCGATGGCAAGCCCGGCCAGGCCGGGCGAGCCGAGCCGGCTGGTGGCGGCCAGCACCACGAGCACGAAGATGAAGGTGAGCACGACCTCTGCGGCGAACGCACCGCCGAGGTCGATGTGCACCAGCGACTTGCTGCCGTAGCCGTCGGTACCCAGCCCGGTGACGCGCCGGAAGTAGTGCGGCGAGCCCGAGAAGATGCCCCACAGCACCAGCGCGCCGACGATCCCGCCGATGAACTGCGCCACCCAGTACGACGCCGCCTCGGTGAGCGTCATCCGCCCCGAGGTGAAGAACCCCAGCGTCACGGCGGGGTTGACGTGTGCCCCGGACACCGGCCCGATCGTGTAGGCCAGCGCCATCAACACGAACCCGAACGCGGTCGCCGTCGCGAGCACCCCCGCCGACACGCTGCTCCCGGTGGCACCGAAGCCGAAGCTCAGCGTCGCCACGCCGACGCCCACGATGACGAGCAGCGCGGTGCCCAGCGTCTCGGCCACGACCTTGCGAGCGTCCATCAGCTGCCTCCCACTGCCACCGGAACGACCTTCCGGCGGTCACGGTCACACCCGGCAGCTGCAGCGGCCCTCACACTGTGGGGGTGGAATCCCGATCGGTCACGCGTCGCGAGGCGCTCGGGATGCTCGCCGGCGCCGCCACGGCTGCCACTCTGGCCGGATGCTCGTCGGGATCGTCCACACCCGGGTCGGCTCGGGCCACCAGCTCGCCGGTCCGCTCCAGCGCGCGGCCCGCGTCAGCGTCGGCCGCTGACTGGCGCAGCCTGGCCGGCAAGCTGCACGGCACGCTCCTCCGCCGGGGCACGGCGGGGTACGACGAGGCGCGGCTGCTGTTCGACCGCCGGTTCGACGGCGAGCACCCGGCGGCCGTCGTACGGGTCGCCAACGCCCGTGACGTCGCGACCGGACTCAGCTTCGCCCGTCGCTTCGCGCTGCCGCTGCACATCCGCTCCGGCGGCCACTCCTACCTCGGCGCGTCCTCGGGTTCGGGCCTGGTGCTCGACCTCCGTGCGCTCAACGGAGTGCGGGTCGACGCCGCGGCGGGGACGGCAACACTGGGCGGCGGGATCGCGCTGGTCGATGCGTACGACGGACTCGCGACTCACGGTGCTGCTATCCCGGCGGGCTCATGTCCCACGGTCGGGCTGTCGGGCCTCACGCTCGGCGGCGGCATCGGGGTTGTCACGCGGCAGTACGGCCTCACCAGCGACCGGCTCCTCAGTGCCACCGTCGTGACTGCCGACGGGGAGACGGTCACGGCGGATGCCGCCCATCACTCCGACCTGCTCTGGGCACTGCGCGGCGGTGGGGGCAGCTTCGGTGTGGTCACGTCGCTGCGGCTGCAGACGCACGCGACGCCGTCACTTGCGCACGCCTATCTGGTCTGGCCGTGGTCCGCGGCCGCCGAGGTGTTGGCCGCGTGGCAGCAGCAGGCTCCCCGGGCGCCCCGGGCGATGTGGTCGACCTGTCACCTGCTGGCGCCGGCGACCCGGCCGGGACCGCCGACCGTCGTGGTGGCCGCGGTGTACGTCGGCAGCACGGCTGGCCTGACCGAGCAGGTCGGGCGGCTCACCCAGGCGATCGCGACCCCGCCGACCACGAACTTCGTCGCGTCGGAGAGCTACCTCGACACGATGTTGTTGGAGGCCGGCTGCTCGAGCCTCTCCGAGACGGCCTGCCACGTCGTCGCCGAGACACCGGGCGGGACGCTGCCACGCGACGCGTTCGTCGCCGGGTCGGACTTCTTCACCCAGCAGATCGGGTCGGCCGGGATCGCCCGGCTGGTGCGAGCCGTCGAGACTCGGGCGGCCGACCGACGGCTCGGTGCCGGCGGTGCGGCGTTCGACGCGCTCGGCGGCGCGGTCGACGACGTGGCCGCGGAGGCATCGGCGTACGTGCATCGGGGTGCGTTGTTCGACGCGCAGTACACGGCGTCGTGGGCGGCCACACCGGGCAACGGACCACTGCGTCGCAACCAGGCGTCGCTGGCCTCGATCCGAGCAGCCGCAACGGATTTCGCGTCCGGCCAGTCGTACCAGAACTATCCGGACGAGACCCTGCGCGATCCGCAGCGGGCGTACTACGGCGCCAACCTGAGCCGGCTGGTCGAGGTACGACGGACCTACGACCCCACGGGTGTTTTCACCCAGCCCCAGGGCGTCCCGCTGACTTGACGTGTCAGGACAGCTGAGCGCCGAAAAGGGCCGACACCACTGACAAGTCTCAGCTGGCGCGTTCGAAGACGACGACGGGGATGACCCGAGGTGCGGCCTTCTCCTCGTAGTCCGCGAAGCCGGGCATGACCGCGACCTGGCGATCCCAGATCCGCTGGCGCTCGTCACCCTCGGCCTCCCGCGCGACGACCGGAATCGTGTCGGCGCCGACCTCGACCGAAGTCTCGGGATTCGCCACCAGGTTGAGGTACCAGTCCGGGTGGGTCGGCGCGCCGGCCTTGGAGGCGAATACGGCGTACCCGCCGTCGACCGGCAGGTAGACCACGGGATTGACCCGCTCGGCTCCGCTGGTACGGCCGCGATGGTGAATGAGGATCATGGGCGCGCCCTCGAACTGACCGCCGACGCGACCTTCGTTTGCGCGGAACTCTTCGATGATCTTGGTGTTCCAGTCGTCACGATCAGCCATGCCGGCCAGCGTATTGCGCGTCGTCGGATTCGGCTCGCTCAGCCGGCTTCGGCGACCTCGCGCTCACGCAGGTGTACGTCGAGCTTCTTCTTGATGCGCTGCAGCGCGTTGTCGATCGACTTCACGTGCCGCTGCAGCATCTCGGCAATCTCCACATAGCTCTTGCCGTCGACGTAGAGCCGGAGCACCTCGGCCTCGAGGTCCGACAGCGCCTCGTCGACGTGCTCCTGCAGTGCCCGGATCCGCTCGGCCGAGATCACGAGCTCGCAGGGATCGTCGACCTCGGGCAGCGCCAGGACGTCGGCGAGGGTTCGGTCGCCGTCCTCGTCGGTGGCGATCGGGCGCGAGAACGACACGTAGTTGTTGAGCGGGCCGTGCTTGTGCCGCGTGGCGGTCTTGATGGCGGTGATCATCTGGCGGGTCACGCACAGCTCGGCGAAGGCCCGGAAGCTCGACTGCAGGTCGGGGTTGAAGTCGCGGACCGCCTTGTACAGCCCGATCATCCCTTCCTGGATGATGTCCTCACGGTCGCCGCCGACCAGGAAGTAGGACCTGGCCTTGGCGCGGGCGAAGCCGCGGTACTTGGTGAGCAGGTCGGTGAGGGCCACCTCGTCGCCGCCACGCGCTGCGAGGACGAGGACGTCGTCCTCGTCGGTGACACGAAGCTCCGGCTCGGCGGCGATCTCGCGCCGTGCCCGACTCGACCGTTTCCTGTCTCGACCTGCGTGTGCTCGCACGCTGCGCTCCGGAATCGTGGGCAGAGCCCCGATCGGATGACCAGGGCGTGTCACCTGCTCAACGAGCGACCGAGCTGGGGGTTACGGCCGGTAACGCAAAAACTTGTCAGGGGGTACGGCGGCGAGCGACCTCGGCCAGCACGATGCCGGCGGCGACCGAGGCGTTGAGCGACTCCACGTCGGAAACCAGCGGGATTCGGACGGTCAGGTCGCAGGTCTGCGAGACCAGGCGCGAGAGCCCGCGACC
>DATAVK010000154.1:0-30381 GCA_036267755.1 Mycobacteriales bacterium | reverse complement strand
CAGGCCCAGCCGGTCGGCGAGGTCGATCGCGTCCTGCGCCAATGCCACCCCCGAGCCGTCCCGAGCGGTCGTGTCGGACCGGAAACGGGTCGGGCCGGAACCTCGCAGGTACGGCGTCACGGTCCGAAATCCGCTCGCCTGCAGCCGACGGGCCAGCTGAGCGAATCCGCGCGGCGCGTCCGGCCAGCCGTGCACAACCACGACAACGGGCCCGTCGTCCGGACCGGCTAGCTCAAGCGCAATGTCGAGGCGGTCCGTCCGCAGGCTGGCCACGGGGGCATCCTCATCGACTCGGTCGCCGGTTGTCACCTGGGAAAGGCGGCCACGCTCACGGCTGAAGTCGCGCGCGTCTGCGGTCGATAACAAGCGCGTCGACAGATGGAGAGCTCAGGTGTCAGTCCCCGTGGCGGGTACGCCGCCGCATGCCGTCAGCACCTCACCCGGCGCTGCGGCCCGCGCGCTCGTCGACGCCGTCGAGCAGGTCGTCCACGGCCGGCGTCAGGTGGTCGAGCTCGCGGTCGCGACCATGCTGGCCGGCGGCCACCTGCTCATCGAGGACGTCCCGGGGTCCGGCAAGACCACGCTCGCCCGCGCGCTCGCGAACGTGCTCGGCGGGAGCTTCCGCCGGATCCAGGGCACCGCTGACCTGATGCCGGCCGACATCACCGGCTCGGCGGTCTGGGAGCCCGCACGAGGCACCTTCACGTTCGTCCCCGGCCCGGTCTTCGCGAACGTCGTCGTCGTGGACGAGCTCAACCGGACGCCGCCGCGCACCCAGTCCGCGCTGCTCGAGGCGATGGACGAGGGCGCGGTGACCGTCGACGGTGTCCGGCACGTGCTGCCCGATCCGTTCGTGCTCCTCGCCACGCAGAACCCCTACGAGCAGTGGGGCACCTTCCCGCTCCCCGAAGGCCAGCTCGACCGTTTCACCGCGCTGGTCCACCTCGGACAGAACACGACGTCGGTCGAGCAGCTGGTCGTTCGCGAGCAGCTGGCCGGCGCGACGGTCGACGAGCTGGAGCAAGTGATGCCCACCGGCAATGTGGTGGCGATGCGGGATGCGGTACGACGGGTCCACGTCGCCGACGCCGTTCTCGGGTACGCCGTTGCGCTGACCGCGGCAACCCGCAGCGATCCTGCGGTGGCGATCGGTGCCAGCACGCGCGCCACCATCGCCCTGGTGCGCTGTGCCCAGGCGCACACCCTGCTCGCCGACCGGCCGCA
The DNA here is from genome assembly GCA_036267755.1 of Mycobacteriales bacterium. Taxonomy (GTDB): domain Bacteria; phylum Actinomycetota; class Actinomycetes; order JAFAQI01; family JAFAQI01; genus DATAVK01. The sequence goes on along the minus strand of DATAVK010000154.1, from coordinate 29,157 downwards.
CGTGCTGCCCGACGACATCAAGGAGCTCGCGGTCGCGGTGCTCGCGCATCGGCTCGTGATGGCGGCGCCCGACCCGGACGGGCAGCTGGCGAACGGTGCCGTGATGCGGGCGATGGCGGCCACACCGGTCCCGCTCTCCGGTGCCTGACCGCGGGGGAGTCTCCCGCTCGGGGTGGCTACCTCGTCCCACCCGGGCTGCCATGGGGTTGCTGGCGCTCGCGATCGGCGTGGAGCTGTTCGGTCGGCTGCTGGGATCCCGCGGCCTCAGCGTGGTCGCGGCCGGCCTGATCGGCACCGTCATCGCCGCTGCCCTGCTGACCCCGAGAGTCTCCGGCGTCACCGTGGCGCTGCGGGCCCCGACCCGGATCGCGGTCGGCACCGAGTCCGCCGTCCAGCTGACCGTCGCCGCCCCGTCGCGCCGGCGGTGGCGGTCCGGTCCGTTCCTGCTCACCGTGACCTCCCCGGCGTACGGCGATGCGACTGTCACGACACCGCGGGTGCCCGCGGGTGGCAGCGTCGCGTCGGCCTATCAGGTGACGCCGACCCGTCGCGGCTATTGGGCCGGCACGGACGTGACCATCGAGGCGGTGTCCCCGCTCGGCGGGTTCGTCAGGCGCAAGAACCTGATTCGTCGCAACGAGATGTGGGTCTATCCGCCTCCGACGTTGCCACTGCCGTTGCCGATGTCGGGTTCCGCGCTCGCACGCGCTGGGAGTCGGGCCAGGGTGTCCCCGACCGGGAGCGAGATCGCAGGTCTGCGGCAGTGGCAGCCAGGTGACCCGGCGGCCCGGGTGCATTGGCGCGCCTCGGCCAGACGGAACCAGCTGGTCGTCATGGAGCGCGACGACAACCAGCAGCAGGCGGTCGTGGTCGTGTTCGGGCGCGTCGAGGCCGGTGGCCGGTTTGAGCTAGCGGTTGCGCGCACCGCCGCCACAGCCCTGGTGGCGCTCCGGTCCGGCCACAGCGTCCGGTTGCTGTCGGACCGCGGCGCCGTCGCGGTGCGGACCGCGCGTGACCTGATGGACCGCTTCGCGGAGCTGTCTGTCGGGGAGTCGCCGAGCGCTGCCTCGGTCGCCGCAGCGCTGCGCCAGGCCGGCGGCGGCGCAGTCGGGATCTGGCTGTCCGCCGACCCGCCGTCGACCGAGGTCGACCAGGCCGTCCGGGCTGCCGCCTCGTCGCTGGTCCGTGCGTTGCCGGCGGCCGATTGTTGGCCGCCGTCATGACCTCCGCCACCCGCGAGATGCGCGTCTGGGCAGGAGCCGCGTTCGGCGCCGCGCAGCTGGCCGCCGTCGCCGCCGGGCTGTTGCCCTGGGCCGCCGGTGTGCTGACGCTGGCGCTGACCTGGCTGGTGACCCGTCGTACCGCTCGGGTCGGAGGCCACTACGCCACCGCCGCGATGATCGCGGTGTCACTGCTGGTCAGCGGCGTCGCGTTCTACGTGATCATCACCACGCACAACTCGCTGGTCGGCGCCGGCATCGACCCGCTGTCCATGGTGCGCTTGATGAGCTGGACACTCATCGCGCTGTCGCTGGTGATGGCGCCGGCATGGCGCACCGTGCGAGAGCATCGGGTCTGGCTCGGGATCACGGTCGGCATCCTCATCGCCTCCGCCGCCCCCGACTCCGGCGGCCGCGCCGACTCTGCCACGGCGACGCTGGTGGTGGCATGGGGCGTCCTGCTCGTCGCCGTCACGATGGTGCAACGCGCCAATCTTGTCGCGCGGGCCTCGGTCGAGACGGTGTCGGCCGTCAGGTCCGGCCGCGCCCCCAATCCCGTCGTCGAGGGTGTTGGGCTGGTGCTGCCGGTTGCTGCGGCGGTGATCGCCGGGACGCTGGTCTTCGTCGCGCTCCCCGGGACGCTCGGCGGCGGCGGGCTCTCGGTCCGGCTCGAGCACGACCTCCACGACTCCCCTCACCAGGTGGCCATCACCCGCGCCATCGCCGGAGTCGACACCACCGGCACCGGCGACCTCGATCTGCTGGTGCGCGGATCGCTGACGAATACCCCGTTGCTGCGCGTGCCAGCGAACTCGCCGCCGCTGTGGCGCGCCTCGGTCTACTCGACCTACACCGGCAAGAGCTGGCACTCGCCCGGCTACCCGAATGAGTCGTTCACGCTGCTCCGGGGCCCGAGCGTGGCGCTGCCCGCGCGCTCCGACGATCCGCCGGCTACGCACTCGGTGCGACGGCGCTTTGTCGTCACACCGGCGCGGGCCTCGTCGCTCTCGCTGCTCTGGGCGCCGGGTGTCCCGGTGCACCTGTCCGGCTCGCAGCTCCACGACGTTGCGCGGACACCGGGATACGACCGGCTCCTGATGTTCCCGGCCTCGGCCGCGCCGTACACCGTGACCGTCGCGGTGCCCGACCCGAGCCAGTCGGTGCTGGACGCGACCACAGCGACGGGTACGACGGACGGCGTCTGGACGTCACTGCCGAGCGGGCTGCCGTCGCGGATCGGGACGCTGGCGAAGGCCGTGACCGCCCGCGCTACAAGCCGCTACCAGCAGGTGACCGACCTCGAGGCCTACCTGCGCACGCACGAGACCTACTCGCTGACCTCACCCATCCCGAGCGGCAACCAGGACGCCGTCGACGACTTCCTGTTCCGCGACCACGTCGGCTTCTGCGAGCAGTTCGCCTCCGCCGAGGCGGTCTTGCTGCGCACGCTCGGCGTACCCGCCCGGGTCGTCACCGGGCTGGCCTACGGCACCCGGCAGGGATCGACCCGGCTGCTGCGCGCCAACGACGCGCACGCCTGGGTCGAGGTCTATTACCCGAACGTCGGCTGGGTGTCGACCGACCCGACCGCGGGCGTGCGCCTGGCGCCGGCGACGACGTCGTCGGGGAGCTGGCTCGACCGGTCGCTGCAGCGGGTGGCGTCCGCGGTCCCTGGTGGCGGGCTCGGCGTCCTGCTGCTCCTCATCGTGATCGGACTGACGACGGCGTTGGCGGTGCGGGTCACCAACAGCGGCCGCTGGCTGCCGTCCCGGTCGCGTCGTGTGATTGCGCCCCGAGGCTCGCCGGTGCTCGCAGCCTTCCTGCGGTTCACCGATCGGCGTCGAGCGTCCGGTGCCCGGTCGCTCGCCGAGACGGCTCGGGAGTACGTCGGTAGGACCGAGCCGGCCGGTCGGCTGGGCGCCGCGGTGGCGATCCTCGAGCGGGAGTCCTACGGTGCCGACGCTCCGGACGACACCGAGGTAGCCGAGGCCGTCGTCGCGTTCGACCACGACACCGACCGCTGACCGGCGCGACTCACGCTGGCTCGACCCGCCGGCGCGTGATGGTCGAGGCATCGTCGCCGGTTCCGCCCACGAACTGCATGGGGTCGCCCGAGCCGAGGTCGGTGATGCCGGCCGACTCCAGCGCCCCGATGGCCAGGGTGCGGCGCACGGCCGAGAACGTGAGCACGTGCGCGAGCACGCCGCCGAGCGAGAACGTCTCCGGCGGGTCGCAGATCGCATCGATGAACGTCTCGTCGGCCCGGCCGTCCCTCACCGGCTCCACGACGAGTTCGCGGAACCGCGGGGCGGCCGCGTCGAGGCGCCGGTGCATCCCGGCGGGCGTGCTGTCAGCCGGCTGCGGCATCGACGTGCCACCTTCGAGTGCTGCATTCCACATCTCCAGCTGGCTCACCAAGCGGTCGGTGACCGCCCGGAGCGTTGGGTTTCTGTCGATGCCCTCGACCGACAGCTCGATCGGCCGGTCGAGGACGTCGTCGTCCACCATCGCCGTACGGTCGATGATGGTGCCGACGAGATCGAGGTGGTGGTCGGTCATCCGGATCAGGACGTCCATCGAGGTTCTCCTTGTGTCGGCCGGCAGCACCAGGCCGCCGGGTGCTCGGAAGTGGATGCCGTTGGGAGCTGGCAGATCGGGGCAGCGACCCTGCTCGGACTGGCGGTAGCCGGTCGGCGGACTGCCGTAGGCGCGCGCGAACGCGCGGGCGAATGCCTCCGGCGAGCCGAAGCCGGCCGCTAGCGCGACATCGATCACAGGGTCGGAGGTGCTCGCCAGCCGGTGTGCCGAGCGCTCGAGCAGGAGCCGCCGGCGGAACGCTCCGGGCGGCTCACCGAGCCCGGCAGTCACCAGGCGGTCGAAGTGGAAGCGCGACAGGTAAGCCCGGCCGGCGAGCTCGGCACCGGTCAGCGTCGGGTCGTCGAGACCGTCCTGGACGACGTCGAGGATCGCTCGCAACCGGTCCGGCTCAGCCATGTCACAAGTGTGACGGGCGCCGCCGCGAGCCGCCTGATCCGTTTTGCGGTCTTGCGATCGCTGCTGGCGAGACGACCTGCGCTGACGGTGAACGCAGCTCGGGTCGGGTCACTCGTGCGGCATGCTCACGCCTTGTGGGTCGGCTCGAGGTGTTGCGGATCCGGGACTTCCGGTTGTTGTTCTCCGCCACGACCATCGACACGATCGGCAACACGTTCACCTCGGTCGCGCTGGCCTTCGGGATCCTCGACTCGACCCATTCGGCGCGGGACATCGGGATCGTGCTCGCGGCACGTGCGATCGCTCAGGTCGCGTTCGTCCTGGTCGGCGGCGCGTGGGGTGACCGGGTGTCACGCCGGACGATCATGCTCCGGTCGGCGCTCGTCTGCGGGCTGACCCAGAGCGTGATCGCGGCGCTGTTCCTCACCGGCAGCGGCCAGCTGTGGAGCCTGTCACTGCTCGCCGCGGTCAACGGCGCCGCCACCGCACTCGCCTTTCCGGCGGCGACCGGCATCCTGCCGCAGGTTGTCCCGGTCGACCTGGTGCAGGGAGCCAACGCGCTCAACAGCGTGGTCCGCAACTCCGCGAGCATCGGCGGCGCCGCGCTCGGCGGCGTCCTGGTCGCGGTCGCGAGTCCGGGATGGGCGCTCGCGATCGACGCCGTGAGCTTCTTCCTCAGTGCCGTCCTCATCTGGCGGATGGCGCCGACCGCGAGCGCCGCGGCCGCCAGCAACCTGTGGCATGAGGTGAAGGAAGGGTGGCGCGAGTTCACGTCACGGACCTGGGTGTGGGCCATCGTCGTGCAGTTCACGATCGCCAACATGGCTTTCACGGCGACCGCCGACGTCTACGCGCCGATTATTGCGAAGCTCGACCTCGGCGGCCCGGCTGCGTACGGCGCGATGATCAGCGCGGTGGGCGTCGGTGGCGTGCTCGGCGGTCTCGCGATGATCCGATTCTCGCCGCGGCGACCGTTGGTGGCCGCGACATTCGGCATCCTCGTCGCGCTGGGCTTCTTCGCGCTCCTCGCCGCAGGCGCGCCGCTGTGGTCGGTCGTCGTAGCCGCGGGCGTGCTGGGTTTCGGCGTCGAAGTGTTCTCGGTGCTCTGGGAGAGCGCCCTGCAGCGCTACGTGCCCGCCGAGACGCTGTCTCGGGTCTCGGCGTACGACATGTTCGGGTCCATCGCCTTCGTGCCGATCGGCCTGGTGGTGGCCGGGCCCGTCTCGACAGCGCTCGGCGGCGTGCACGACGCCGTGTGGGGGATGCTCGTTCTCGTGGCGGTACCGACGATGCTGGTCCTCGGCCTGCCGGACGTCTGGCGGTTGGGGTCGGAGCCCGACGAGGGCGGCAGTGTCGCCGTCGCGGATCCTCAGGGCGCCTGATCGGCCGCCAGCTCGAGCAGGTCGGCGTGGCCCTCGACCCAGGTGTCGACCTGCGACCAGGCCCGGTCCAGGAACGCACGAGCGCCGGCGTCGTCGCGGGGTACGGCGGCTGCCGGGACCAGCACGGTGCGGATGAGCAGCTCCTGGTGGATCGGCACCCGCCACCAGGGCCGGTCTCGGCCGTCGTCGCTGAGCCCGGAGTGGGCCAGCAGCAACACGTCGGCGTCCGGTGCCGCGCCGAGCGCCGCCAGGGCGCCGCCGGGCCGGGCGGGCAACGTGTGGGTCTGCATCCGGGCGCGCCGGGCCCGGATCAGCTCACCGCGCCGGGACAGGCTCTCGATCGCCGCGTGCCAGCGCGGCCAGGTGAAGTTGCCGCCCTCGGGGAACAGCAGCAGCGAGTCACCGGAGCTCAGGCCGCCGGCCAGGTCCGTGATCCCGTTGAGCGCCCGCGACCCACCCGGCCGAACGAAGCACAGCGGCAGGTGATCGCCGGCCAGGTCGACCGTCGGGTTGAGTCGCAACAGCTGCTTGAGCACGATCCGCAATCTCAGCCGGTAGTGCACGGCGAGCAGCCACGCGATGAACAGCGAGTCGCCGGGTCCGCAGTGGCGGGCCAGCACGATGACGCCCTTGCTCTTCGCCAGCTGCTCGCGGGTCGGCGACCCCTCCTCGAGCCGGACCGTGACGTCGAGGCTGCGGCGCATGGCGTGGTAGCCCCGGTCGAGAACGACCCGCACCAGCTCGTCCCAGTCGTCGACGCCGCGCTGCAACGTCATCAGCGTGGAGAGCTCGATAGCGGCGTACGCGACGACCAGGAGCACGCTCCGGACCGGGCGGCTGGACCGCAGCGCGAGCGACGCGATGCCGCCCACGAGGAGGCTGAGCGGCGCGGTCAGCAGGATCCCGATCTCGGTGAGGACGACGAGCGGCACCATAGTGAGCCGCCGCACCCAACGGTTCATGCCTGCAGGTCCTGCCGGGCGAGGTAGTCCGCGGTCGCCTGGTAGGCCAGCTCGGTGCGGTTCCCGATCCGGCTGCGGTCGCGATACCGCAGGTTCGACCACGTCGACATCACATGCTCGCCGAGCCCGGTCGGCAGCACGTGCACGGTGACATCCTCGGGCAGGTCGGCGACGTCGTGGTGGAACCGGTGCCGGCGCGCCACCTCGAACGCGACGAACCCGACCTCCCACGGGAACCGCGGCGGCTCCAGAGGCTCCTCGATCCGGCCGACGTGCAGCACCCACACCACGTCCGCGCCGAGCTGGACCGCGCGGCTGATCGGGATGGAGTTCACCAGCCCGCCGTCGAGGTAGTGCTCGCCGTCGATCGCCACGGCCGGGAACACCCCGGGCAGCGCCGCGGACGCGAGCACCGAGTCGATCAGCGGCCCGTCGTTGAACCAGTGCTCACGGGCCCGCTCGATGCTCGCCGCCACGCACTGGAACGGCACCGCCAGCTCGTCGAAGCGCTCCGGCAGGTAGTCAGCCAGCAGCCGTCGTAGCGGCGCGTTGGAGTGCAGTGAGGTGCGGGTGCGCAGCAGCTCACCGATCCGGCCCAGTAATGACCCGCCCAGGACATCGTCGGCCGCCAGTCCGGCCCACATCTCGACCAGCCGTCCCGCGGCTGCCGGCGTGGGGTCGGCCGCGAGCGCGGCTCCGTTAATGGCACCGATCGACGTACCGAGAACCAGGTCCGGGACGACGCCGGCCTCGAGCAGTGCCCGGGCCATACCGGCCTCGGCGGCGCCCAGCAGACCGCCGCCGCCCAGCACGAAAGCGGTCCGGGTCACAACTGCATGCCTACCCCAACCGACACGCGTCTAGCTCGCAAGCTCCTCGTCTTCCCATTCGGGATCGACGATCTCGCGGAACTCCGGCGCCCAGCGCATCTCCTCGAGCCGCATCGGTACGACAGCACCCAGCTGCGAGAGCACGCCCATCATGCCGAGCACGACGCGATGGACGGTGAAGTAGTCGGCGGGGAGCGCGAGCTGACGGCCGACGGCCGAGCTCGACGACCGCGGGTCAATCAGGTGCGCGGCGTTGTGGCGCAGCCAGCTACGGGAGAAGGTGAACTCGTCGTTCTCGAACATCTCGCACATCGGCGCGAAGTATTCGAGTGCCTCGTCCGCGGTGACCGCGGTGTCGGCCGGTAGGAAGCCGACGTCGATCAACGAGCTGAGCAGCTCGTCGCCGTCTCCCAGGACCGTCCACCCGGCCAGCGTGCCGAGCGGTGCCGGCAGGCCGTCCGGCAGCTCCTTGACGGCGCCGAAGTCGAGGATTCCCAACCGTCCGTCGGGCAGCACGAGGAAGTTGCCGGGATGGGGGTCCGCGTGCAGCAGTCCGGTCCGAGCCGGCCCGGAGTAGACAGCCCGCACCAGCTGGGCGCCGACCCGGTCCCGTTCCTCTTGGGTGCCGTCGGTGATGATCGCCGACAGCGGCCGGCCGGTCAGCCACTCCGTGACAAGCACCCGGGGCGTGGCCGCGAGCACCTTCGGCACGTAGAGGTCCTCGGAGCCGCCGAGCGTGCCGTCGAACGCCGCGGCGAACCGTCGCTGGCTCGCACCCTCGCGCTCGTAGTCGAGCTCCTCGTCGAGCCGGTCGATCATCTCCGTCGCCATCGCCGAGATGTCGATCCCGGTGTGGAGCACGTTGAACAGCTTCGACAGTCGGGAGAGCTGGCGCAGGTCGGAGCGCAGCGCCTTCGCCACGCCGGGGTACTGCACCTTCACGGCGACGTCGTATTCATCACCGTGGATCGAGCGCCAGGTCGCGCGGTGGACCTGGCCGATGGAGGCGGCGCCGGACGCCTTGTCGGAGAACTCGACCAGCCGGTTGCGCCAGTTCTCACCGAGCTCGTCGGCGAGCGTCTTGTGGATCACCGAGGCGGGCAGCGGCGGTGCGGCGTTCTGCAACGCGGTCAGCGAGGCGCGGTAGGGGCCGGCGAGCTCCTCCGGCAGCACGGCCTCGAAGACGCTCAGCGCCTGACCGAGCTTCATCGCGCCGCCCTTGAGCTCACCGAGCACCCGGAACAGCTGCTCCGCGGTACGGCGCTGCAGCTCGCTGGCGACGATCTCAGCTGGCCGGCCGCCGACCTTGCGCCCGACACCGAGCGCGGTGCGCCCGGCGTAGGCAGCGGGCAGCCCCGCGAGCTTGGCACTGCGTCGGAAAGTGGAGGTCACAAGGGCCATGTCCTGTCCTTCGGGAGGACGGGCGGACCCATTGAGGCTCCAGGTGGAGCAAAAGGACGGATTTCGGCGGGGGAGCCTGCGGTTGGGCCAGGCGGCCTAGCCGATGCGCTGGTGGCCGAAGAACGAGCGCTTGATGATGAGCTCGGCGACCGCCGGTGGCACCATCGCCTCCCACGAGGAGTCCGCGGCCGCGATCCGCCGGAGTACGTCGCGGGACAGGATCGGGAGATAGTCGGGCCGGTAGCAGTCGAGGTGCACGAAGCTGCCGCGCCGGGCGAGGTAGTCGAACAGCGGCTGGAGCTCCGGCGCCACCGTCATGTCCTCGCAGGTGATGACCTCGTTCTCGGGCTGCTGGAGCATCGGATACACGTAGAGCTTGAGGTCGTTCTTGAACAGTCGCCCGAAGCTCTCGAGGATCCCGCCGGGCAGCTGGGCGTGGTTGGCCTCGTCGAACAGATCCCGCAGGCTCGGGACGCCCATCACGATCCCGATCCGTTCGTTGGTGCGTTCACCGAGGTACGCCGCCAGCCGGTGGTATTCGAAGAAGTCGGAGATCAGCGTCGTCATGCCGCACGCGGCGAGCAGGTCGGCGCGAGCCAGGAAGTCGCGCCGGTCGACGTCGGCGCCGCCGGCCAGCAGGTTGCGCATCGTGAGCTCGGTGAGCGCCAGGACCGGCCGGCCCGCCACGGCCGGATCGGTCTCGAACTTGGTCCGGGCGCAGTCCAGCATGTCGATGTTGACGACCGTCGGCGGCCGGAAGCTGCCGCGCTCGACGAGGATCGCGTGCTTGCGCAGCGCCTCGCTGGGCTGCAGCACCTCGCGGTCGGGGCCGAACATCGCGACGCCGCTCAACCCGAGCTGCACCAGCTTCAGCGCCATCAGCCGGTTGTCGACCGCCCGGAACTCGATGCCGCGGAACTGGATCATGTCGATCTCGACCCGGCCGGTCGTCAGCCGGTCAAGCAGGCTCTCGACGACCTGCTCCGGCTCGTGGTGCTCGAAGAACGCCGCGTGCAGCAGGTTGACCCCGACGATCCCCAGCGCCTCCTGCTGGAGCTCGGCGCCCTCGTCGAGCATCCGGACGTGCAGCACGATCGAGCTCGGCTCGTCGAACGGGTGGGCCTGGAACCGCACCCCCATCCAGCCGTGGCACTCGTTCCGTTCCGCGTAGCTGCGCGCGACGACGGTGTCGGCAAAGGCGAAGAACGACGTGGTGTCGCCGCGGCTGTCGCCGAGTCGCTCGATGTTGAGGGTGAGCTCGTGGTCCAGCATCGCCTCGAGGCGACCGAGCGACACGTACCGGTCGGACTTGCCGTAGACCGCGTCGCTGACCGCCATGTCGTACGCCGACATCGACTTGGCCATGGTGCCGGCGGCACCTCCGGCCCGAAAGAACCAGCGCGCAACCTCCTGACCGGCGCCGATCTCGGCGATCGTTCCGTACCAACGCGGATCCAGGTTGATCCGCAGCGCCTTGTGCAACGTGTCGGCGTGCAACGTGTCCGCGGCGCTCTCCATGCCGTGATCCTCCCTGTCGCCGCGCGGTTTGACCACACGCATGGCCCACCCGATGGGCCATAGGTGGGGGCGCGGTCAGCCGAGGTCGCGGGGGATCTGGCGGCTCCATCGTCGTTGGGCGATCACGGTGTCGCCGTCGTGACAGTCGAGTTCCAGGGAGACGTCGAAGGCGTTGTCGGAGACCAACATCGTCATCCGCGCCTCGCTACGGACGGTGACGTCCGGCCACGCCAGGGTGAAGCTGCTGGTGGCTTCCGCCCGCTGCGCAGACGTCTCGGTGTTGACGGTGACCCGGCCGACGTAGTGATCGGTGCACGTGACGCCGTCCTCGTCGTACGTCGAGCCGTGGTCGACGACGCACGAGGTCTCGCGGCGCAGGACGTCACGCTCGACGCGCCAGACGACGTCGGTGGACTCACTTGGTGTCGCGTCGCTGGGGGTGAGCGACGGCAGGGGCGACGGCGACGGGCCGACCACGCGGGGGAGCACCAGGCTGGTCGCGTCGAGATCGAGGGTGAGTGTCAGCGGCTCGGGGGGTGCGACCGTGTTCGGCCAGTCGGTGCCGGCGATCGCAAGCCGTAGTCGGTGGCCCGGGTCGAACGTCCACGAGGTGGCTTCCAGCTCGAGCTCGACGTCGACGAACTCGTTGAGCGGCAACGGTTCCGGCGTCTCGCGGCTGTGGCGATGGGTGAGATTCAGCGTGCCGCGGGTGATCAGGGTGGACCGGCCGTCGGGGAAAACGTCGCAGAGTCGCACCGCCAGCGTCGCGACCGGCGCGCTGCTGGCGACCCGGGTCTTCAGTACGGCGTGTCCGAGGATCTCCAGGTCGTCACCCGGCCACTCCCAGGTGAGAGACGCGGCGTCGTCGTACCGCTGGTCCGAGGCTTGGCCCCAGGGCAGGTGGCCGGCGCACGAGATCCACGCGGCGGTGCCGACGTCGGGAACCACGACGTATTCGACGATTCCATCGCCGAGGCTGCGCTCGTCGTCGGTCACCCGGTCGAGCGGCCAGCCCGGCTCGTTGCGCCACTCGCCGGCGACCTCGTCGAGGTCGGGCAGTGGCGGGCTCGACCGGCGCGCGAAGACCGTGATCGGCGGCTCGTCGTCGACGCCGTTCGGCTCGTCGCGCAGCCAGCGGTCCCACCACCGGACCATCTCGGGGACCAGGTCGATCCGCGGACCGGGCAGCGACGTCGAGGTCGCGGCGTGCGCCCACGGCCCCATCAGCAACCGGTGCGGAACCCCAGCATTTGCAAGGGCTCTGATGGTCCGGAAGGTGTTGTTGCGGTACCCGTCGGCCCAGCCGCCGACCAGCATCGTGGGGCAGCCGATCCGGTCGTACGCCGGCCGGATCGAGCCGCGCCGCCAGAACTCACCGTCGTGCTGCTCCTCGAGCCAGCGCAGCAGCCACGGCTCGGTGGCCTCGACGCGCTGCTTCCAGGCCGCTCGCCAGTCGTCGCCGGCGAGCCCCGGCAGCGGTGGCAACGCGTTCATCGCGACCATGTAGATCGGGTAGTCGACCAGGTCGAGCAGCTTGACCAGGCCGCCCATGTAATGGACGTCGTCGGTGTACCGGTCGTCACTGGCGTAGATGGCGACGATCGCCTTGAGCGCGGGTGGGCGCGCGGCCGCGAGGTGCAGTGAGTTGAAGCCGCTGTACGACGTCCCGTACATCCCGACCGAGCCACTGCACCACGGCTGCTCGGCGATCCAGGCGATCACGTCGCACAGGTCACCGATCTCCTCGGGCGGGTACTCGTCGGAGGCGACTCCCTCGGACGAGCCGGTGCCGCGGACATCAACGCGCACCACGGCGTAGCCGTACTCGTCCCGCAGCCGCCGGTACTCGGGCCCGTAGCCGGCGGTGAGGTCGTCCTTGCGGTAGGGCAACGCCTCGAGGATCGCGGCTGCCGGCTCGGGTCCGGCTGGCCGGTACACCGTCGCCGCCAGCCGCGCGCCGTTGCGGGTCGGGATCCACTGGTGCTCGCAGGAACCCTCAGCCACGACCCTCGCCTGCCGTCAGCCCGGCCTGCTCGAGCAGCCGGCGCACCTCGGCACCCGGCAGTGCGTGTGAGGTGTTGCCGTCCCGCCCGACAACCGTCGGAGCGGCGAGCATGCTGTTCAGGGCCGCCTCTTCGGTCGCTTCGACGACAGCGGCGAAGTATGGGTCGAGCGCCGTTCCGACGACCGGTACGCCGGTCGGCGACTCGTTGCGTTCGGCGCGCAGCCCGGTCGCGCAGGCCAGGAAGATCTCTCCCGAGCCGTGCGAGGCGGTGCTCCCGAGGCGGGCCAGGCCGAGGCCGGCACGCCGGGCGAGCCGCTCGCAGCCGGCCGAGTCGATCAGTCCGTCGGTGACGACGACGACGATGCAGGAGCCGGCCGGGCGCTCCGGCGCCTCCTGCTCGTCGGGATCGGGAAGCATCCGCCCGACCGGGAGACCGCCGACGGTGAGCCGGCGGCGGTCACCGAAGTTGGTCATCGTGAGGATCGCCACCACATGACCGTCGGGCAGGATCCTCGACGCCGTACCGATCCCGCCCTTGTAGCCGAGCGCGCTCATCCCGGTCCCGCCGCCGACCGCGCCTTCAGCGAAGCGGGTGCCGCCAGCACAGGCGCGCGCCTCGGTGACCGCGGCGCGGACGTCGTCGACGGTGAGCCGGATCGTGCGCGGGTCGGACAGGAAGCTGTCGTCGCATTCCGCGACGACCGGCACGGTCACGTCCTCGATGCCGATTGCCGGCTCCTCGGAGATCATGATCTGCACCGCCGCGTCGAACACCCGGCCGACCTGCATCGTCGAGGTCAGGAAGATCGGCGACTCGATAATGCCCAGCTCGCGGATGGCCACGAAGCCGGTGCACTCGCCGCAGCCGTTCAGCACCGCGCCGCCCGCCGGGATCGGCCGCCGCCACGGGTTGCCGCCGAAGTCGAGGACCGTGACTCCCGTGCGGGCGATACCTTCGCCGTCCGGAGGCGGTGGGTCGTCACGCCAGATCGTGGTGTGCCCGAAGCCGACACCGTCGATGTCGAGGACGGAGTTGGTCGGGCCGCTCGGAAGCAGTCCGATACTGATTCCCAAGTCAGCAACGCGCACCGTGACAGCATGCCGTCAGCAGGGAGGATTGGCCATGGTTCTCGGGATCCCGATCGTGAGCAGCGACGAGTGTCGCCGTCACGATCCGAGCGCCGAGATCTGGGTCGGAGTCCGGACGCCGGGCACCGAGGTCGCCGAGCGAGTCGACGTGATCCGCGACGCAACCATCGCAGCTGGAGCGCCCCAGGTGAACGCCGAGCCGCACGGCGACGACGTGCTCGCCTCGGTGCACGCTCCCGAGCTGCTCCACTACCTGCGCAACGCCTGGCACGACTGGGAGTCCTCCGGCTTGCTCGACGACCCCGGACAGGACCGGGTCGTGCCGTACTTCGTGCCGATGCCGGAGATGCGCTGCGGGCTTCCACTGCGCGAGCCGGTCGCAGTCCACGCCCGGGCCGGCGCCTACTGCTACGACACGATGACGCTGGTCGGTCCGGGCACCTGGGAGGCCGCGCGGGCTGCCGTCGACGTGGCGCTGACTGCGGTCGACCTGGTGATCGATGGCTTGCCGGCGGCGTATGCCCTGTGCCGGCCGCCCGGTCACCATGCGACGCGCGGCAGCTTCGGCGGGTCCTGCTACCTCAACAACGCCGCTGTCGCTGTCGCCGGTTTGCGCGCCGCCGGGATGGCGCAGGTGGCCGTCATCGACATCGACGCCCACCACGGCAACGGCACGCAGTCGCTGTTCTATGACAGGTCCGACGTCTTCTACGCCTCGCTACATGTCGATCCAGGCGCCGGCTGGTTCCCCCACGTGGTGGGGTTCGCGGACGAGACGGGTCGAGGCGAGGGCATCGGTACGACGCTGAACCGCCCGCTCCCGCCCGGTGCGGGCGACGACGCTTGGCTCGCGGCGATCGACGTCATCTGTGAGCGGGTATCGGCGTACCGTCCGGATGCCGTGGTGCTGTCACTCGGCGTGGACGCGGCGGCTGGCGATCCGGAGAGCCCGTTGCGCGTGACGGCCGAGGGGTTCGCCGAGGCCGGCCGGATGATCCGGGCGCTGGGTCGGTGCGTCGCCGTCCAGGAAGGCGGTTACGACCTCGGGGCGATTGGTGGTCTCGTGGTGAGCGTTCTCGCCGGCCTTGACGCCTAACTGACGCAGAACTCGTTGCCCTCGGGATCCTGCATGACGACGCCGTAGTACTCCGAATCCTCGAACTGCAGCTGTCTCAGCAGCGTGGCGCCCGCGGCGACGAGCTCAGCGGCCTTGCCATCGACCTTCGGCTGGCGGTCGACCTTCGGCTGAGTCCGGTCGGCGATCTTCAGGTCGAGGTGCAGCCGGTTCTTCACCACCTTCGGCTCGGGCACGGCCTGGAACCAGATCCGCGGCCCGACCCCGTCAGGATCGACGATCGAGTCGTGGACGTCGTCATCGTCCGGCGGCAGCTCGTGCTCCGGGATACCGATGCTGCGCCAGTACTCGTTCCAGCTGTCGTGGCCGCCGGGAGGGGGCTCGACGATGTACCCCAACGCCGTGCACCAGAACGGCACCAGGCGGGCGGGTTCGATGCAGTCGATGGTGATCTGCGGGACAACGGCCATCCACAACTCCCTGGGTGAAGCCGCCACGATGTCACGGTCCTCCGACCATTCCTCGCCTCTCTGATCTCCCGTATTGGCCCGGTATTGGTCCGGTATGAGGCTGTCCGACGGGCGGTGTCCGAGTGCTCACAGGAAATCTTCAGTAACGGTCACAGAACCCCATTCGCCCCACTATGTTGTGCGGAAAGATCCAGGTGAGGGGCAGCGCTTGTGGTCGAGGTAAGGGTGGGGGCGCGCGCGCATGCGGGCGACACTGCCGATACCCCATGCCTGGCTCTGGACTTCGACGGCTACGCCGCATTCGAGGTCGTGGGGCGAGGCGGCTTCGGCACGGTCTATCGAGCCCGCAAGCCCGGATCCCACCGAGTCGTGGCGATTAAGGTCTTCGAGACGACCCGGCCATCCCCTGACTGGGCCGTGCGGTACGCCGTTGAATGCGACCGGCTTCGCGGCTTGTCCGAGCGCGCGCAGATCGTCACAGTCCTCGACGGCGGTGTCTTGCCCAACGGTGCGCCGTACCTGGTCTCCGAGTTGATGGCCGGGGGCTCACTGTCGTCACGGTTGGAACGCGGCGGCAGGCTCCCGAACGGAGAGATTCTCGCGATCGCGCTGGAGCTCGCCGCCGCGCTGCAGTCAGCACACGAGGCCGGCGTGGTCCACCGAGCCGTCAAGCCCGCGAACGTACTGATGTCGCGGTTCGGGCATCCGCAGCTGGCGGACTTCGTTCCGGCGTTGCTGGCACCGGACTACGAGCGGTCGGCTCGCCGGTCGGCCAGCGACGCGGCGTTCGTCGCGCCGGAGGTCCGTAACGGTGGCAGCTCATCGCCGTCGACGGACATCTACGGCCTGGCGGCGACAGTGGCCACGATGCTGTCCGGCGGATCCGTCGATTTCTCGACCACCGCGATGCGCGCTTCGGGGCCGTCGGTCGAGCTGAAGCTGGTGCTGCACAAGGCGCTCTCCGACACCTCGAGGGCTCGCTACGCGAGCATGGAAGAGTTCCGTGCCGCGCTGGCCGACGTACCCGGGGCCCGCACGATCTGGCGCTGGGTGCGGGTACCCGTGCCCCGCTCCGAGCCGCAGGCCGCCACCGAGCTCGCCGCCGGCGACCCGGCCGATGGCGGCCCGGGACAGGCCAGTGGGTATCGGAAGGGTCGTCCCTGGCGGCGGTCGGGACTCGCCCTGCTGGTCGTGGCTGTCGTCGCGCTTGCGGCGACGGGTGCCTACAAGGCGATGCACTCCTCGAGCGCCGCGGCTAGCAGTCCCCCGCGTCCCCAGGTGCTGCCCGTCTCACTACCGAAAGTGGTGTCGGTCGCTCCGCCGCTGCGCTCGACCTGCCTCGGCTACACCTGCCAGTTCACCGACCACGGGGGCACCTTGCCGGCCGGAACCCGGCTGCACTGGGACTTCGGCGATGGACACGCCCAGGCGACCAGGTCCGGTCAGGTGAGCCACACCTACGCCAAGTCGGGCCCGTACGTCGTCGTGGTGACCGAAAGCGACGACGGTACGACGGGACTGTCGAACGGGCTGCCGGTCGCCCTGAGCTCCTGGTCACGGACGGCTCAGCTGACCGGTCACGGCCGCGGTTCACTGCTGGTCACGCTTGCCGTGGCCTCGTCGCAGTCTGCTTGCCGCGCGGCACCCTACGTGCTCCAGCGCAGCGAAGCGGGCAGCTGGGTGACGGTCGGATCCGGGACAGTGGCGGCCACCGGCAGCTCCTTCACGGCACCGCACTTCGGCACCTATCGCGCCGTGGTCAGCGAGAGCGCGACGAAGAACGGCGAATGCGGCTCCGGCACCACCGGCCCGGTCAGGCTGCGCCATCGCCCTGCGCCCCCGGTCATCCAACCGCCGACCGTTAACACCCCGCCGCCCGCGCCGCGGCCGCAGCCGCCGGCGCCAAAGCCAAAGCCGACCCCCACCCCGACCCACAAGGTCGTGCCGACACCAACGTTCGGTCCGCCCCCGTGACCCCGAGTGAGGTGACGACGTGAGGCGGTGGTTCCGCCCGCTGCTGTGCGGCGCTGTCCTGCTCGCCATGATCGGCGGCCTGCCGTTGTCGAGGACCCTGGCGTCGATCGACCGGAACGGCGGCACGACGGCCCCGTCAGCGGCTTCCGGCCCCCACCGCCCAGCGGCCGCGAAGGTCTCGGGCAAGACCGGCCGATACGTCATCCCCAACACCGCGAAGACTCAGGCCGAGTGGACCTGCACGTACGACCCGAAGACGTTGGTGTGGACCGGCTTCGGGATGCCGAAGTCGGCGATGCCGCAGGCAGCGATGCGCGCCTACTGGCATCAGCATGGCTGGCCCGGCCAGAACGTCGCGTTCTACGAGCTCTACCAGGGCAAGAACGGTCCCTGGTGGAACACCTGGAAATACACGGAACTGATCAAGGAGATGCACTACGGCAAGGGTAAGAAGCCTGCACTGACGCCGTTCGCCGGAAAGGTGCGTTCGACCACGCAGGTGACGAACAAGTCGCTGAGTCACAGCGCCTCCGGCTACCGGGTCGTGGTGGAGCTGGTGTGGCTGCGCCCGACTCACGGCAGCCCGGTGGACGGCAAGGCCAAGGAGATCATCACCCACTACCGCAGCGGGCAGGGCTCGCTGGGGAACGGCAGCAGTTGCCCGCGCAAGCTCGCGAAGCCCGTGACGCCGACGCCCAGCCCGACGCCGACGCCGACGCCGACGCCAACGCCCACTCCGACACCGACTCCGACGCCAACTCCGACGCCGACCCCGACTCCGACTCCGACGCCGACCCCGACTCCGACGCCTACTCCCACGCCGACGCCTACTCCCACGCCCACGCCTACTCCGACACCCTGCACCGGCACCTGTGCGGTGGCCTGGGGGGACAACTCCTCCGGTGCACTGGGCAACGGGCAGGGTGTGACCGGGTCCAGCGACGTACCCGTTCCGGTGTCCGGACTTTCCAACGTCACGACGATCGGGGCGGGCGGATCCAACGGGTACGCCGTGACCGGCGGAGCGGCGTACGCGTGGGGAACCAACCAGTCGGGCGAGCTCGGTGACGGTCAGAGCGCCAACGCGGAACCCGTCAGTGACGTTCCGGTCAAGGTCGATGTTCCAGGGACGGTGGTCTCGGCCATCGGCGGTGACGATGGCAACGGCTACGCGCTGACCGCCTCGGGCGATGTCTACGCCTGGGGCGACAACTCCGACGGTCAGCTCGGCAACGGCGACACCGGCGGACACTCGGCCACGCCGGTTCAGGTGTCCGGGTTGAGCGACGTCGTCACGATCGCGGCCGGTGCGGATACCGCCTATGCGCTGACCGAGTCTGGCGATGTCTACGCGTGGGGCGACAACAGCTTCGGCCAGCTGGGCGAGGACCCGAGTACGACGACGACGCAGAGCGACGTACCGGTGGAGGTGTCCCAGCTCTCCGGAGTCGGAGTGGGGAGCCTCGCTGCTGGCGGTACGGCGGCGTACGCCCTGTTGCCGGGCGGAGCGGTCTCGGCCTGGGGGAACAACGCCGACGGGCAGCTCGGGGACGGAAGCGACCCCGGCAGCGAGCCGTACAGCTTCGACCCGGTCACGGTCGCGCTCGACGGGAGCAGCGCCACGGCGCTGGCCGGCGGCGCAAACGACGGGTACGCGCTCACCTCGAATGGCAATGTCCTGGCGTGGGGCAACAACAGCCATGCCGAGCTCGGCGTCGGTGACGGTCCCGGCGGCGTGAGCAGCACCGCGGCGGCAGTCAGCGACCTGTCCAACGCGACCGCGATCGCGGCGGGATCTCGTGACGGGTACGCGCTGACCTCGGTCGGGACGGTCGTCGCGTGGGGGAGCAACTCCGGCGACGCGCTCGGCGACGGCAGCGACTCAGATGTGGAACCGAACAGCGACGCACCGCACACTGTGGTCGGCCTCTCGAACGCCACCGGGATCGCCGGCGGCAACCTGTGCGCCTACGCGACCCAGTCCTCCTAGCGCGCACATCCTCTGGCCTCGTTGTCCGCGGCCACGTTCGCCTAGAACTAGCGAGCGCTGACGAGTTACCGTGCCGTTATGGCCAGCATTGACGACCCGGCCGTGCGCGCCCTGCTGGACGGCCCGAACCATGCCGTGATCTCCACGCTCAACGCGGACGGCTCGGTGCACAGCACCGTGGTCTGGCAGGAGCTGGTCGGTGGGACGGTCGGGATCAACAGCGCGCTAGGTCGACGCTGGCCGACCAACCTGCAGCGTGACCCGCGGATCACCGTCGTGGTCTACGCGGGAGACAACCCCTACGAGTACGTCGAGATCCAGGGGACTGCCACCAGCAGCACCGCCGGTGCCGACGCGCAGATCAACCGACTATCCAGCAAGTTCACCGGAGCCGCGAGTTTCGAGGGCCCCGCCACCGACGTACGGATCAGCTTCGCGGTCTACCCGACGCGGCTGAATCACTACCGCAACTGAGCGGCGACGGCTTCTTCTCGGGCAGATCCAACGCCTGCGCCGGGTCCGCCGGCTGATCGCCGCGATACCACCGGGTGACCCCGCACATGCTGCAGTGCGTGAACGACAGCGTGGACCCGGGACTGTCGAGCTTGACGTGGTCCAGCCGACCGCCACAGCAGACGTAGCTCACGGTCGCCGCTGCGGTCGTGGGTCGCATCGAGGTGACGGTGGCACTCACAGCACGGACAGCTCGTCGTAGCGCAGCGGGCTGGTGACGTAGATGAACTCGCGGTACGTCGCGACGGCGGCCTCGGCATGCGCGAGGTTCCGCAATGCGGAGATCTGAGGGTCCGTGAGCATCGAGACATTCACTGGCTCGCCCGGCGCGAGTTGGTCCCAGACCTTCCAGCGAGCTTCCTGGTAGGCGCGGTCGGCCTCGTCGATAAGGGAGGTGAGCGTTGTGTGCGTGACCGTCATGAGTCCCCGTTCCTCGAGCAGGATGATGCTCCCTTGAGGGTTCATCACATCCGCCGAGTGGGCACCGGCTCTATACGGTTACTACCCGGTAGCTCGGGTTTCATGCCTCATCTGGTGAAACTCGCGTCACACCCGCGTCAAGTGCCACTACTCCCCCGGGTAGCTCAGCCCGATCTGACGGCGGATTTCGTCCATCGTCGCCATGATCGACAGCGTCTCGTCGAGCGACATCACGTCGCTCTCGAGCCGCCCCTCACGCAGCAGGCGGCCGACCTCGGCGGCCTGATACCGCAGCCCCTGACCGATCCGCGGCTGTGCGAAGTGCTCGACCGCGCTCTTGCGGACCAGCCGGAATGACGTCGGCTGATACCAGATCCGGTCGATCTCGATCCGGCCTTCGGTGCCGACGATCGTCGCCACGTTCGCGGTCTCGGCGCCCAGCGTTGTCGTCAGCACGCCGTGAGCGCCCCCGTCGTACTGCGTCACTATCGACGTCTGCGCGTCGACGCCGGTCTCGGTCGGGTCGCTGACGGCGGTCAACCGGGTCGGCGGTCCGAGAACGTACGACGCGAACGACACCGGGTAGATCCCGAGGTCGAGCAGCGCGCCGCCGCCGAGGTCGCGGTCGTAGAGCCGGGACGTGGGATCGGGCGGAAGGAAGCGCTGGCCGTGGTCGGCCGTCACGGTCCGGATGTCGCCGAGCACCTCGGAGGTGAGCAGCTCACGGATCCGTCGCATGTGCGGCAGAAAGCGGGTCCACATCGCCTCCATGAGGAACGTGCCGCGCGCCCGCGCCGCCGCGATGAGGTCCAGCGCCTCGGATCGGTTGAGGGTGAACGGTTTCTCGACCAGCACCGCCTTGCCGGCCTCGATCGCGAGCAGCGCCGCGTCGTGGTGGCCGGGGTGCGGCGTCGAGACGTAGACGACGTCGACGTCTCGGTCCCCGACGAGCGACTCGTAGCTGGGATGGCGGTGCGGCGCGCCGAACCGGTCACCGAAGTCGTCGGCGCTCGACTTCTGCCGTGACCCGACGGCGACCAGCTCGGCGTCGTCGAGCAGCTGCAGGTCACGCGCGAACGTCGAGGCGATGTTCCCGGTGCCGATGATTCCCCAGCGGATGGCGTCGGTCATGCCCCTATCCTCCGCATCGGTACGGAGCGGGCGTCAACCGGCCCGGAGCAGCGAGGCGTAGAGGGTCAGCCCGGGCCCGAAAGCCATGGCGACGACGGGGTCACCAGGACGCAGGTCGCCGCCCTCGAGCAGCCGCTCGACCACCAGCAACACGGTGGCCGATGAGCAGTTCCCGACATCCGCAAGGACGCCGTACGACGGGGCCAGCGCGGCCTCGTCCAGCCCCAACGTTTCGCCGACGACCGACACGATCCGCTTGCCGCCCGGGTGGATCGCCCAGGCCGCGACGTCGGCGACCTCGAGTCCGTTGCGGTGCAGCAGCTCGGTGACGACCGGGGAGGCATGGCGCGCGAGCACGTCGGGGACCGCGGGCGACAAGCCCATCCGGAAGCCGAGATCCGTGACGTCCCAGGTCATCTGGTCGACGGCGGTGACATCGGTGCGAGCCACCACGTCCAGCACGTCGAGCCCGGGCGCATTCCCGGAGTCGACCGGTGCGACCACCACGGCGGCGACGGCGTCAGCGAACAGCGCGTGCGCCACCATCTGCTGGACGTCATCCGTCGGCGGCTGGACGTGCAGGCTCGGCAGCTCGACGCACACCATCACTGCGGGCCGGCCGCGCGCCACGACGAAGTCGGTCACGGCACCAAGGCCGGGGATCGCGGCGTAGCAGCCCATGTGCCCGATGTGCAGCCGTTGCACGTCGTCGGACATGCCGAGGTCGCGAGCCAGCAGGATGTCGAGACCGGGCGTCGCGTAGCCGGTGCACGAGACGACGGCGAGCAGGCCGACGTCGGCCGCGTCGATCGCTGCGTCCGACAGCGCGGCCTGCACCGCCTTGTGCGCCAGCGGCATCGCCTCGGTGACGAAGCGACGCATCCGCGCGCCGGTGCCCCATGACGACACGTCGTCACAGCGCGGGTCGACGGCGGCGTGCCGGGTCTCGATGCCGGCGGTGCGCCAGACCCGCTCGGCGGTCGGGTTGCCGGCGTAGTGCGCGGCGAAGAAGCCGTCCCACAGGTCGGCGTGGTGCAGGGGCGGCGGCAGGGCGTGACCGTGGCCGACGACGCGTGCAGTCCTCACCAGCGAGCCTCCGAAGCATCGGAATCAGGGTCTCGGCCGAGTACGGCGTACCCGAGCCAGTCGGCGCAGACGTCGCTCGTCGCTGGTTGCAGCGATCCGCAACGGGCGTCGCGGTAGAGCCGCTCGAGCGCCGACCCGCGTCGAGTCGCGCCGGTGCCGCAGGCCTCCAGCAGCGAGGCGGCGACCGACATCGCGGTCTCGCCGGCGACCAGCTTCGCGCGCCATACCCAGCGGTTGGTCTCCGGCTCGCCGGGGGCGACGGTCACGGCGCGGGCCATGGTGCGCACGACTTCGCGGGCCGAGGCGACGGCGGCGTCGGCGTGACCGAGCCGGGCACGAACCATCGGCAGCCGCCCCAGCCCACGCATCTCGACGTACTCGCGGGCCGCGTCGAGCGCGGCCATCGCCACACCGACGTACACCGCGGAGTACGACGCGACCAGCCACTGCGGCATCACCTGGGCCAGCAGCAGCGCCATGCCCTCGACCTGGCCGAGCAGGGCGTCGGGCGGGACGAGCACGTCGAGGTTGATGTCGTGGCTGCATGTGGCGCGCATGCCGAGCGAGTCCCAGGTCGGGATCACGACGACGCCTTCGCCGGCCGGCATCAGGAACTGGCTGATCGCGTCGCCGCGGCGGGCCACGACCAGGTAGGCATCGGCGTACCCGGCACCGGAGCAGAACGTCTTCTCGCCGGTGATGTGCCAGCCACCGTCGACCGGCTCGTAACTCGTCGTCACCTTGGACAGTCGCGAGCCGGCGCCGCGCTCGCTCATCGCGACGGCGTAAAGCCGGCCGCTCACCGCGCCGCGCAGCACCATGTCGCGGGCGGCGAAGAAGCTCTCGGGTACGCCGAGGGCGCGCGCGAGGTCCTCGTCGGTCAGCGCCAGCGCGCCGGTGACCGAGGCGTGCATGTTGTAGATCAGTGCGGTGGAGCCGTTGCCGGCGCCGAGCGCCATCGCGATCTCCGCGTAGTCGGTGAACGTCGCGCCCATGCCGCCGAGCCGAGCCGGGGCCATCAGGCCGAGCAGGCCGGCGGCGCGCAGGTCGTCGAAGTCGGACTCCGGGAAGCTGCCGTCGACATCGTGGGCACCGGCTCGCTCCGCGAACTTGGGGCGCATCGACTCGGCCGCATCGAGGGCGCCGGAGATGGCGGCGGTCACCCGCGCTTCGTCCCGACGGCTTGGAACAGGCTGGCGGTCAACGGTGTCGAGAGCATCCGCACCTCCGCCTTCCTTCCCAGTGACCACCACACATAGTCCACGGCGCTCGGCCGCAAGCCGTTCAGTGTCAGGTGTACGCCGTGCCGGTCGGCGATCTCAACGAGGCGTCGACGATCCACGAAGAGTGCACCGTCGTGCAACCGCTTCGGTGGGCCGGCCGGCAGCCGTTCGGCGACGGTGATCGCGGTGAACCGACCGAACCAGGTGGCGGCGATGGTGTCCACGACAAGCGTGCCGCCGGGGCGCAACACCCGGCAGGCCTCGCCGACGACGGCCGCGAGGTCGGGCACGTGCTCGAGCACCTCACCGGCCACGACGACGTCGAACGCCTGATCCCGGAACGGCAGTTGGCGAACGTCGGCGCGGGCCGCTTCGATGCAGTGGTCGCGGGCGATCGCCGTCGCGGTCGGTGACTGGTCGACGCCGATGTGCCGGTAGCCCGACCCTTTGAGATACGGCGCGAGCAGCCCGCCGCCGCACGCCATGTCGAGCAACGGTGAGCCAGGTTTTTTGGCCGGCGGGATGTGTCGCATCCGGGCTGCCGCGATCCACGACAGCGCCGCGAGGCCACCGCGCCCGGACCACCACTGGTCGGCGAGGTCGTCGTACTGTCCCGGGTCGTTGCGCGGCCGGACGGGCGGGGCTGCCACCTTGCCGACCCTCGCACATCGCCAGATCGCGCGACACTCATGGCGTGCTTGTGCCGCCGCCGCCCCCGACCAGGGCCGACCGGGCGTGGCTGGCGTCGGTGCTCGGTGGCGACGAGCGAAGCCTGCGGGTACGACGGCTCAAGGGCGGCATCTCCTCGGCGGTACATGCGGTGGAGATCATGGACGCGGCCGGCGAGCTGCAGCGCTACGTGGTCCGGCGCTGGACGGCGGAGGTGGTCACGACAGGGGACGGCGCGGACGGGACCGCCCAGGTACGGCGAGAAGCCGGTGTCCTCACCGGGCTCGCCGAGTCCGAGCTGCCGGCGCCGAGACTGGTAGCCGCCGACGCGGAGGCGAGCTCGTGCTCGTACCCGACGCTGGTCATGACCTGGCTGCCAGGAAAGGTGATGCTGCGGCCAGCGGATCCCGACGGCTGGCTGCGCCAGCAGGCCGATCTGCTGCCTCGGATCCACGCCGCCGACGTGCCGGCGCCCGACGTCGACCTGTGGCTGGACCTCGATGCGCTCGAGATCCCGGACTGGTCGACCGACGACGGGCTGTGGCGAGCGGCGCTCGACCTGGTGCAGCGACCTGCTCCGGGTGGTCAACGGTGCTTCATCCACCGCGACTACCAACCGTTCAACCTGCTGTGGACCGGCGCGACGCTGAGCAGCGTCGTCGACTGGGTCTGGTCGTCGTACGGTCCGCCCGACATCGATGTCGCACACTGCCGGCTAAATCTCACCGTCCTGTATTCGTCGGATCGCGCGGCACGGTTTCTCGAGCGGTACGAGGCGGTCGCGGGCCGGCGGGTCGAGCCGTGGTGGGACGTCGCGGGCCTGCTCGTCTACCTGCCGGGCTGGGGATCGTTCCTGCAGCAGCAGGCGGGCAGCCACCTCACGGTTGATTACGCCGGCATGCACGAGCGGATGGAGACCACGTTGCGCGCCGCCCTTAACCGCGCCTGATCAGCAAGCGCGGGAGCGCGGAATCACCAGTTGCGCAGGTCGATCGGCCAGGTCTCGAGCACCTCACCGTCGGCGTCGACCAGGTGCATCCGCTCGTGCAGCGAACAGGTCGGGTCGATGTGTGCCGGCGCCATCCGGAAGCGATCGCCGACCGCAGGCAGCGGCGCGCCGTCCTGCATCGAGAACACGGTGTGCTCGTCGGAGCAGTACCAGACGTCGGTGCCCGCGATGCTCGGGTTGCCGTGGTCCATGCCGAACGCCTTGAGCCCCGCGTCGACCACCGCCCAGCCGCCCGGGTTGACCGAGATCACCGTGGCCAGCACGTGAAGCGACTGCTCGAACGGTACGTCGGGCACCGCGGCATATGCCGTGTCCATGAGCGCGTAGGAGCCGGCCTGCAGCTCGGTGACCCAGCGGTTGGTCTGCCAGGTCCCGGTGCCCCCGCCGGAGACGATGTCGCCACCCACGTCGGCGTGCGCGGCAAGCAAGAGCGCCATGCACTCCTCGGTCTGCCGGGCGCGGTCGGCGGTGTCCTCGACGAGCATCAGGTGCCCCTCGTAGCCCATGACGCCGCGCACCGACAGGCCGAGCGACCTCGCCAGGTCCGCCAACGAACCCGCATCATCCGGGGCGCAGCCGCACCTCGGCAGCCCGACGTTCACGTCGATGAGCACCTCGCGCACGCCGCCGGCGACCGCCGCGCGGATGACCGGCTCGGAGTCGACCGCGACCGTGACCCGCGCGCCGGCCTCGACGATCTCGCCGAGCCGGGTCATGTCGAGCACCTCGTTGGCCAGCAGCAGGTCGTCACCCAGCCCGGCCGCCGCCATCCCGACGCACTCCTTCACCGTGGCGAGAGTGAAGCCGTGATGGCCGTGCGCGTACTGCCGCCGCGCCAGCTCGGTGGTCTTGTGCGCCTTGACGTGCGGCCGCAACGCGGCGCCGGGGCGCGCGTCGCTCATCGTTGTCAGGTTGCGTTCCAGCGCGGCTTCATCGACGACGATCGCCGGCGTGGGCAGGTCAGACAGCTGCATGAACGGGGTCTCCTTCGGCGGTACGGCGGATCGGCACCCGGTAGGCGCGCAGGAACGGCAACGTTGATAGCAGCAGGAACGCGGGAAGCAGCGTGAAGCCGTAGCGCACGGCCTGCAGCGCGGCCGCGGTCTGCGGCACCCGGTGGGCGTCGACGGTCGAGTGGAAGCTCCCGATCGACAGCACGACGGCGAGGATCGCGGGCCCGAGCGCGAACCCGAGCGTCTCGCCGGCGATCCACAATCCCGAGAGCGCGCCAGCCTGCCCGTCGCCGTCGCCGTCGCCGTCGCCGTCGCCGCCGCCGGCTCCGTGAGCGTCGGCGTCGGCGCCGGCATCGACCGTGTCCGGCAGCATCGCGTACGGCACCATCTGCATCCCGGCGAAGCCCAGCCCGATCACGGCGGCGAGCACGAAGACCGCGCCCAGCGGAAGGCTCGGTGACGCGATGAGGACCACCGACGCGGCGGCGTACACGCAGGACGACTCGACCAGGACCCGGGCCTTGCCGACCTGCTCGGACCGCCGTACCCACAGCGGCATCACCAGCAGCGCCGGGCCGACGAGACAGATGAACATCACCGACGTCGCCGAGGTGTTGTGCAGCGTGTACGTCGCGAAGTACGGCTCGGCGGCGAGCTGCGCGCCGATCGCCAGCGCCTGCCCGAAGTAGACGAGCATCAGGACCGCGAACGCCCGGTTGGCGCGCAGCATCGCGAACTGCGTCTTGATGTTCGCCGAGGTGGACCGGCGCTGCACGATCGGGATCGCGGCGATCTCGCGGGTCGACCGCAGCGCCGCCACCAGGACCAAGGCGCCGACGATGAGACCCATCAGCGCGTAGCCCGCTCTGCCGCTGCCGCCGATCGAAACGATCGCGGGCGCCAGGCCGCCGGAGATCAGGATGCCGATGGTGAGGATGATCATCCGCCAGCCGTTGAGCCGGGTCCGCTCGTCGTAGTCGTCGGTCACCTCGGCGGGGACCGCGGCGTACGGCACCTGGAACATCGAGTAGCCGGTCGCGCAGACCGAGTAGGCCGCGATCACCCAGATCGCGGTGCCGGTGAACGACAGGTGCGGCACCGCGAACAGCAGCGCCAACCCGACGGGAAGCGTGATCGATCCGGCGTACAGCAGCGGGGTGCGGGCGCCCTGGCGGGTGTCGAGCCGGTCGGAGAGGACGCCGACCACGGGGTTGATGAGGACGTCCCACAGCTTCGGCGCCAGCACGATGACGCCGGCCGCCGCGGTGCTCACGCCGAGGATGTCGGTGAGGTAGTAGAGCAACAGCAGGCCGGGCACGGTCGAGAAGACGCCGGTGGCGATCGAACCGGTCGCATAGCCGGTGCAGTGTCGGCGGGTCAGGTGCGAGGCCACCGGAGTGCGGCCTCCTAGCCTGGTACGACAGCAGTGATGGTGACGCAGTGGTGGTGACGCAGAGGAACCTGTGCTGCGAACCTACATGGCCAGTGCCCGCCGGATGCCGGTGACGATGGAGGCGAGCAGTGACCGCACGAACCTGGGAGAACTGGGGGCGCAACCAGCGCGCGGACCCGGCCCGGGTGGAGCGGCCGGACTCGGTCGAGGCGGCGGTCGGAGTCATCGCGCGCGCCCGCGCTGACGGGCTGCGGGTCAAGCCGGTCGGGTCGGGACACAGCTTCACGGACGTGGCCATCACGGAGGGCGTGGAGGTGCGGCTCGATCGGCTCACCGGCGTTCTGGTCAGTGTTGTCGCGACGGGATTGGTGACCGTCGCCGCGGGCACGCCGCTGCACCAGCTCAACGCCGAGCTCGAGCAGCGCGGGCTATCGATGTCGAACCTCGGTGACATCGACCGGCAGACGATCTCCGGCGCGATCGCGACCGGCACCCACGGGACGGGCGCCAGGCTCGGCGGGCTCGCGACGCAGGTCCGCGGCCTGGAGCTGGTGCTCGCCGACGGCTCGGTCGTCTCGTGCTCTGTTTCGGAGCAGCCGGAGCTGTTCGCCGCGGCGGTGGTCGGGCTCGGCGCGTTCGGGCTGGTGACGGCGGTCACTCTGCAGTGCGAGCCGGTGTTCCGGCTCACGGCGGTCGAGGCACCGATGCCGTTGGAGGACGTGCTCGCCGACTTCGACGGACTCGCCGACGGCAACGAGCACTTCGAGTTCTACTGGTTCCCCCACACCGATGTCGCCCTGACCAAACGCAACAACCGTCCGGTCGCAGGTGCCGCGGCATCGCCGTACCCGTCGTGGCGGGCCTGGGTGGACGACGAGCTGCTGTCCAACGGCGCCTTCGAGACGACGCAACGGCTGGCGGCGTGGGCGCCGAGTGTGATCCCGCGGCTCAACCGGCTCGCGGCTGGAGCGTTGTCGGCGCGGACCTTCACCGACGTGTCGCACCGGGTCTTCGTCTCGCCGCGTCGGGTGCGCTTTCGAGAGATGGAGTACGCCGTACCTCGCGCGGCCATCGTCGACGTGGTGCGCGGCATCCGCGACTGGATCGACCGCAGCGGTGCCCGGATCTCGTTCCCGATCGAGGTGCGGGTCGCCGCTCCCGACGACCTGTGGCTGTCGACGGCCAGCGGCAGGGACACCGCCTATGTCGCCGTGCACTCCTACTACCGGACGCCGTACCAGCCGTACTTCGACGCGGTCGAGGCGATCGCGTCGGACGTCGGTGGTCGGCCGCACTGGGGCAAGCTGCACCACCTCGGCGCCCAGCAGCTGCGCGCGCGCTACCCGCGCTTCGACGACGTGCTCGCGGTCCGGGATCGGGTCGACCCGGACCGGGTGTTCGCGAACGCCTACACCCAGCGCGTCCTCGGCCCCTGACCCACACGCCATTGGTGTGGGGGGCTGTAACGCAAACGGCCCCCGAGCCGCTCTTATCCGTGACGCCCAATCGCCCCTCGGGGCCTGTCACGGAAGAGGTTCGATGACGATCTCTCGTTCCCGACGTACGACGACGATCACGGCGCTCGTGGCCACCGCGCTTGGCGGCGGAGCGCTGGCCGCATCCGCAGTGTCCGCCACCGGCACGACCCATACCTCGCTGTCGATCCGCGCCCAGCGCAGCCATGTGGCCGCCGGACACTCCGACCACATCGCGGGAAACCTGCGGGCGGCCGACAAGCCAGCCGCCGGTGAGACCGTGACCCTCGAGGCTCGGCCGAGCGGATCGGGACACTTCAGCGCAGCAGGTACGGCGACTACCGGGCCCCACGGACGGGTTGTGTTCACCGTCGC
>DATAVK010000153.1:0-9587 GCA_036267755.1 Mycobacteriales bacterium | reverse complement strand
CGGTGTCGGACGCCGGGCACACGATCCACGGCCGCTCGCGGAACAGGTCGGCCGAGGCATGGTGCGGCCCGGATCGCTCCCGGCCCGCGATCGGATGACTCCCCAGGAAATGCTTGGTTGTCACGCCCAGGGTCTCGACGTCCAGTCGAGGGACAGTCTGCACGCTGCAGACATGACTCACTGTCGAAGCAACACCCGCACCGATAAGCCCGGCAGCGACCTCTCCGGTCACCGACGGCGGTGCAGCGACGACCGCCAGGTCGAACCCCTGCTCGCCGGATTGCCATGGTCGCCCCGCCCCGATGTCGGTAGCCATCCCGACCCGATCGGCGTCCGGGTCGTCGATCGATACCTGCCACCCCGCGGCGCTCGCCGCCAGCCCGATCGACGTACCGATCAAACCGGTCCCGACCACGAGCAGGCGCCCTGCCGGCTGCTCGGTGCTCACGACTCGGGGTCCCGCGGCAGATCGGTGCGTAGCTGCGCTGCGCCTCGCAGGTACACGTGCCGGATCTCGGCCCTGGTCAGCTCGGTGTCGACTAGGGCCAGCAGACGCACGACGCGCGGCATCGCGCCGGGTACGGCGATCTCCGAGGCGCACAGGAACGGGACGTCGGTGATCCCGATGCTGCGCGCGGCGTACGCCGGGAACTCGGCGGTCAGGTCGGGAGTCGTCGTGAAGATGACGCTGATCAGCGCGTCGGTGTCGATCTGGTTACGGTCGAGGACCGCCAGGACCAGCTCGGCGGTGGCCTCGATGACGGAATCCCGGTCGTCGACGTCCACCTGGGTTGCCCCACGTACCGCCCGGACCGCCATGCCACCTCCTGTTGTCGCGGACTCTAGCCAGCCGGATCGGCATACGGATCTGACCATGAGTCGTCAAGTCGTGATGTCGACAGATCTATAGACCAACAGCGCGATACAGCGACTGGACCTCGGCCTGCTGCAGCCGCCGCCGGGCGCCGGGCTTGAGGTCGCCCAGCCGGATCGGGCCTACGGCGATGCGCGCCAGCCGGGTCACCGGGAAGCCCACGGTGTCGAACATCCGGCGGACGACGTGGTTGCGGCCCTCGTGGATCGTGACCTCGAGCACGCTGCGCTGCGAGTTGGCGTCCACCAGCTTGACCGCGTCGGCCCGGACCGGGCCGTCGTCGAGCTCGATGCCCTCGGTCAGGCTTCGGGTCACTGCGCGGGGTACGACGCCCTCGACCTCGACGACGTAGACCTTGCTGACCCCGAAGCTGGGGTGCGTCAGACGGTGGGACAGCGGACCGTCGTTCGTGAGGATCAGCAAGCCCTCGCTGTCAGCGTCCAGCCGTCCGACGTGATGCACGGACACGGTGAGGTCATCCACCATGTCGCCGAGCGACGGTCGGCCCCGGTCGTCGGACATCGTGCTCTGCATGCCGCGCGGCTTGTGCACGACGAAGTGGACCAGCCCGGCCGCGGTCGGGACCTGCGCGCCATCGACCCGCACGATGTCGCGCGCCGGATCTACCCGGGCACCGAGCAAGGCGACCCGGCCGTTCACTTCCACCCGGCCCGCCGCGATGATCTCCTCGCACCCGCGGCGGCTGCCTAGGCCGGCGGCAGCCAGGACCTTCTGCAGCCGGATTCCCTCGGGGGCGGCGTCAGTCGAGGTGGACATCGTCGTCCTCGAGTACCGAGGAGTCCGGCAGATGTTCGGACAACGGCGGCAGTTCGTCGAGCGATGACATCCCGAGCCGCTCCAGGAAGTGCTCGGTCGTGCCGTAGAGCACGGCGCCCGACTCCCGCTCGACACCGGTCTCCGTGACCAGCCCGCGGGTCAGCAGCGTGCGCATCACGGCGTCGACGTTGACGCCGCGCACCGCCGCGACCCGCGCCCGGGAGGTGGGCTGCCGGTAGGCCACGACCGCGAGGGTCTCCAACGCCGCCTGCGACAGCTTCGAGCGCCGTCCATCGCGGACGAAGCGCTCCACGAACTCCGCGCACTCCGGCCTGGTGTAGATCCGCCAGGACTCCCCTACGCTGCGCAGCTCGATCCCCCGGTTCTCATCCCGATAGGACTCGGCAAGCTCGCCGAGCAACGCGGCGACCTCGGCTTGTGGCCGCTCCAGCACCTGGGCGAGCACGACTTCAGCCACCGGCTCGTCCACAACGAACAGGACCGCCTCCAGCGCGGCGCGGAGGGATAGCGGTCGGGTCAGCTGCTCAGTCATCGGCGGCCTGTGCCTCGTAGGAGTCCTCGATGCTGACGTCAGCGTCATCGCCCCCGACCCAGCGGACGTGCAGGTCACCAAGCGGCTCGATCTGCGAGAAGGCCACGACCGACTCCCGGTAGAGCTCGAGCAGCGCGAGGAAACGCCCCACGACCTCCATCGTCCCGGTGCAGTCCGAGATGAGGGACCGGAAGGTGGCCTGGCCCGCCACCCGTAGCCGTGCCGCAATCACGGCCGCCTGCTCGCGGACGTTCACGGTCGGCGAGTGCACGTGCCCTACGTCGATAACGGGGATCTGGCGGGGTAGCTCGGCGCGGGCCGCAAGATCGGCGAGGGCCGCGGCGTCGATCCCCAACACGACCTCGGGGAGCAGGTCGGCGAACTGCGGCTCGAGGGCGACATCACGGCCGAAGCGCCGGGCAGCCTGCGCCATCTGGTCGGAGAACAGGGCGGCGACTTCCTTGTAGGCGCGGTACTGCAGCAGCCGTGCGAACAGCAGGTCCCGGGCCTCGAGAAGTGCCAGGTCGTCCTCGTCCTCGTCGGCCGACGGCAGCAGCCGGGCGACCTTCAAGTCGAGCAAGGTGGCCGCCACCACGAGGAACTCGCTGGCCTGGTCCAGGTCCCAGTCGTCGCCGGCGAACCGGATGTAGGAGATGAACTCGTCAGTGACAGAGGCGATCGCGACCAGGGTCACGTCGAGCCGCCGCTTCGCGATCAGCGAGAGCAGGAGGTCGAACGGGCCGTCGAAGACGTCCAGGTGGACGTGGAAACCCTGCTCACGCGGCGACGAGGGCGCCTGAGCGTCACCGGATTCGAGCACCACCTGCACCCCACGACGCTAGCCCAGGCCGGCTCGGCGGTCGGCCCGGCGCGCCGGGCTGCGACGGCTACCGGCCGCGTCGCCCGTTACAGGGCGTGAAGGATCGGATCGACGACGTCACCGACCAGGCTCAGCAGGAGCGGCTCCTGGCCACCCAGCGGGATCACTAGGAGCACCAGGACGATGAGGATCCCCCAGTTCTCCTCCAGCAGGTGATACGCGAACCGGCGGGCCCCGGCGGTGCGGGGTAGCGCCGACCAGAGCCAGACGCCGAGCGGCAGCGGCGGGATCGGCACCAGGCAGATCACCCCGCAGGCCAGGCTCTCGACGGCGAAGCCCAGGGTCAGCCGCTGAAGCTGCGGCAGAAGCCCGAGCAGGCCGTTTCCGTGGATCACATTCACTGTCGAGATGAGATCCAGACTCAGGAAGCTTCCACCGGCCAGACGGAAGGCTGCGAGGCCGATCGCCGCAAGCACGGCCTCTACGCCGAGCGACGCCAGCAGGAGAATCACCGGCAGCCGGACTCGCCGGCGGTCGAGCTCCTGACCGGGTGGCCACCCCATGCCACCCAGGAGTGCTCCGACCGCTGAGTAGGGGTCCAACCACAGCTGCGGTTTCGTCACACCCCGCAGCCCACGGCGGCCCCCGAGGATCAGCCGGTGGGTCCAGTACTGGGCGAACATGCCAGCCAGGTATCCGAGGAGCAGGCCCAGCAGGACGATCGGCTGGCCGAGCGCGAACAGCATCGGGGGTGGCTGCTCGTCAGGTCTGACGCAGCCGGCGGACCAGGATGCTCTGATCGCCCTTGGCTTCGAAGTCTGCCAGCACCACGGCGAGGGCCTCCCGCACGATCCGGCCGCGGTCGACACCCAGGCCATGATCGGCACGGAGCATCAAGCGGGCGTGCTCGAGGTCGACCAGCTCCTCGGGCGAGACGTACACGGTGATCTTCTCTTCGTGACGCTCGCGACGGCTCGGGCTGCGTGGTCCGGTGGGTCGGGTCGCCGCGCGGGTCCGGGCGGCCGCGGCCGGCTGCGGGACGGCGCCGGGCGGATCGGTGGTTTCGCGCTCACCGGCCGCGATAGCCGACTCGGCATCCCGCGGCATCGGGCCACCGGTCGAACGGAACAGCTCGTCCGCGCCGGGCAGGCTCACTCGGCGAGGCATCGCGCGACCACCTCTCGAGCCAGGTCCCGGTACGACGCGGCGCCGACCGACGATGAGGCGAAGCTGGTGATGGGCTCACCCGCCACGGTGGTCTCCGGGAACCGGACGGTGCGGTTCACCACGGTGTGGAAGACCTTGTCACCGAACGCCTGCACCACGCGGGCCAGGACTTCGCGGCCGTGCAGCGTGCGCCGGTCATACATGGTGGCCAAGATCCCCTCAAGCTCCAGTTGAGGGTTCAACCGTTCGCGCACCTTGTCTATGGTTTGGATCAACAGTGCGACGCCGCGCAGCGAGAAGTACTCACACTCAAGCGGAACGATCACCCCGTCCGCCGCCGTCAGGGCGTTGATGGTGAGCAGGCCGAGCGACGGCTGGCAGTCGATGAGGATCACGTCGTAGTCGGGAAGCATCGGTTCGAGGATCCGCTTCAGGCTCTGCTCCCGAGCGACCTCCCCCACCAGCTGGACCTCGGCCGCGGACAGGTCGATGTTGGACGGCAGCAGGTCCATGCCGGCCACATTCGTCTTCAACAGGATGTCGTCTGCCGTCACCGAGCGCTCCATCAGCGCGTTGTAGATCGTCTGGTCCAGCTCCATCGGGTTGACACCGAGGCCCACCGAGAGCGCGCCTTGCGGGTCGAAGTCGACCAGGAGGACCTTGCGGCCGAACTCCGCTAGGGCGGCACCGAGGTTGATGGTCGACGTGGTCTTCCCGACCCCGCCCTTCTGGTTGCACAGGGCGAGGACCGTTGCCGGCCCGTGGTGGTCGAGCGGCTTCGGGTCCCGCAACCGGGGAACCGGACGACCGGTGGGGCCCAGCTCACGCACCGACTTGGGCTTGGATGTCGACATATCGTCCTCTCGATGAACCGTCTAGCCGATTCCGCGACTTGCCGGGAAAATGACTCGGCGACGAATCGTGAACCTAGTGCGCCCAAGGCGGCTCTGGCAACCGGCCAGGTCAGCCTGAGCGAGCGCGGGGATGCGCCGTCGCGTAGACCTCACGCAGCCGGTCCACGGTCACCAGCGTGTAGGCCTGGGTGGTCGTCACCGACGCGTGGCCGAGCAGCTCCTGGACCACCCGGACGTCCGCCCCACCGTCCAGCAGGTGGGTCGCGAACGAGTGCCGGAGGGTGTGCGGCCCGACCGTTACCTGCAGCCCCGCGCGATCGGCGGCAGCACGCAGCACGGTCCAGCCGCTCTGCCGGGTGAGCCGGCCGCCACGGGTGTTGAGGAACAGCGCCGGCCCGCTTCGACCGGACGCGGCAAAGGTCGGCCGGCCCCGGACGAGGTAGGCGGTAACGGCGTCCCGGGCGAAGCTGCCGATCGGCACGATCCGGTCCTTGCCACCCTTGCCGTGCAGCAGCACGGTCCCCGACTCCAGGTCCACGTCGTCGACGTCGAGCCCCACCGCCTCACTGATCCGCGCGCCCGTGCCGTAGAGCAGCTCGAGCAGGGCGCGATCGCGCGTGGCCGGTGGCGTCCCGTCGAAGCCGGCCGCCTCGATGATGGCCAGGACGTCGTCGACCGGGAGCGCCCGGGGTAGCCGCATCGGTGGCGTCGGGGGTCGGACGGCAGCGGCGGGGTCGCTCGCGGTGAGCCCCTCGCGGCTGGCGAACCGGTGCATCCCCCGCACCGCGACGACGGCGCGGGCGGCCGAGGACGGTTTCAGTGGCAGACGGTCCGGGCTCCCGGAACGCAGCGAGGCCAGGAAGCCACTCACGTCGGCCTCGGTCAGGTCATCGATGGTGCGGTCTTCGTTGCCCAACGCTACATAATCAACATAACGCTGAAGGTCACGTCGATACGAGTTCAGCGTGTTCTTGGCAAGCCCACGCTCGACAGCGAGATGATCCAGGTACGCCGCGACGACTCGTGGGACGGAAGTCGAGCCGCTCAGCCCAGCACCTCGGCCAGTGGCCGCGAAGCGAGCCCGTGTGCCTCGGCGACCGGTGGATAGACGATGTCCCCGCCGACGACGTTCACGCCCAGCGCGAGCGCCGGGTCCCGTCGTACCGCTTCCTGCCAACCCAGACCGGCGATCCGCTCGGCGTACGGCATTGTCACGTTGGTCAGGGCGTAGGTCGAGGTGTGCGGGACGGCGCCGGGCATGTTGGCGACGCAGTAGAAGACGGCCTCGTGGACCATGAACGTCGGGTCGGAGTGAGTCGTGGGCCGGGTCGACTCGAAGCAACCACCCTGGTCGACGGCGATGTCGACCAGGACCGCCCCCGGCTTCATCCGGGAGACCAGGTCATCGGTGACGAGGGTCGGGGCCTTGGCTCCGGCTACCAGAACCGCCCCGATGACGAGGTCAGCGTCAAGACACGCCTTCTCGACCTCGTAGGTGTTCGACGCCACGGTCTGCAGGTGGCCCTGGTAGATCCGGTCGGCCTGCCGCAGCTTCTCGATGTTGCGGTCGAGCACGAGCACCTCTGCCTGCATGCCCAGCGCGATCGCTGCGGCGTTCATCCCGGAGACACCGGCGCCGAGCACGACGACCTTCGCGGCGTAGGTGCCCGACACGCCGCCCATCAGGACACCTCGCCCACCGCCGTCACGCTGCAGGTGATGCGCTCCCACCTGCGGCGCCATCCGGCCGGCGACCTCGCTCATCGGTGCGAGCAGCGGGAGCGAACCATCGGGCAGCTGGACCGTCTCGTAGCTGATCGCCGTGATCCCGGAGTCGATGATCGCCCGGGTACACGGCTCGCTGGCAGCGAGATGCAGGTACGTGAACAGCACCTGGTCCCCGCGCATCCGGTGGTACTCCTCCGCCACCGGCTCCTTGACCTTGCAGACCAGGTCTGCGGCGGCCCAGACCTCGTCGGCCTTGTCGAGGATGCTGGCCCCGGCGGCAATGAAGTCTTCGTCGGGGATCGACGACCCGATCCCGGCGTCTCGTTCGACGAGTACGTCGTGACCCTGGGTGACCAGCTCATGCACGCCCGACGGCGTGATGGCGACCCGGAACTCGTTGTCCTTGACCTCGCGCGGAACCCCGACACGCATCGTGCACGCACCTCTCACTGCGCCCGGCGTCGTTGACGGGCGATGTCCGGACGGTCCCGGCCCCGGGATCGGAGTCTAGGACCCCCCGGCTCGTGCCGAGCCGGGGAAGGCCGACATCTGGGGCCACGGCGTGTCTGCCGGCCGGAGTCCGCTGCCGTCACGTGCCAGCACGTGAGCGGCGGCCAGCAGGCCCATCGCCGCCAACGGGTTGTGCAGTGCGCCCGCCAGGACAGCATCGACGGCCTCGCTGAGCGGCACCCACCGGCTGGTGAGGTCAGCCTCCTCGTCGTGGCCAACGAACCGCTCGCCGCGGGAAGGGGTGACGTCGCGTGCCAGGTAGATGCGCACGGCTTCGTCGCACATCCCGGGCGAGGTGTAGGCATCCACGAGGACGTCCCAGCGGTCCGCCTGCAGGTGCGCCTCTTCGAACAGCTCGCGCTGGGCGGCGACCAGCGGGTCCTCGCCGGGCTCGTCGAGCAGGCCGGCCGGCGGCTCCCACAACCGCCATCCGACGGGATGTCGGTACTGCTGGATCAGCAGGACCCGCTGGTCGTCATCGACGGCGACGATGCCGACCGCGCCGGGGTGCACGACCACGTCGCGCAGGGCGGTGGCTCCGTCGGACATCCGGACCTCGTCGGTGCGGACATCGATGACGCGACCGCTGCGAAACGCCGTGTGCGAGGCGACCACGGGGTACGCCGCAGGTTCGTCGGCGAGGTCCTCGCTCGAGCCGGAATCAGGGGCGGTCATGTACCGACGGACAGGCCATCCGCCGGGAGCGTGACCCCGCCGATCTCGGTGGTCGCGGCTCGCGCCCGCTCCAGCCCGGCCGCGATGAACGCGGCAAACAGCGGGTGCGCCCGAGTGGGCCGGGACCGGAACTCCGGGTGGGCCTGGGTACCGACGAAGAACGGGTGCTCGTGGCGGGCCAGCTCGGCGAACTCGACGAGCCGACCATCGGGTGACGTCCCGGAGATCACCAGCCCAGCCGCCTCGAGCCGGTCGCGGTAGTCGTTGGCCACCTCGTAGCGGTGACGGTGCCGTTCGGCCACCCGGGTTGCGCCGTACGCCTCCGCGACGATCGATCCCTCCACCAGCGTCGCCGGATACGAACCGAGGCGCATCGTGCCGCCCATGTCTCGCTCGCCGGCCACGACATCCCGCTGGTCGGCCATGGTCGCGATGACGGGGTGGGGCGTCTCCGGGTCGAACTCGGCGGAGTTCGCCCCGACCAGATCGGCCTTGTCACGGGCGATCTCGATCACCATGCACTGCAGCCCGAGGCACAGGCCCAGCGTCGGGATCCGGTGCTCCCGGGCGTGCCGGATCGCGCCCAACTTGCCCTCGATCCCCCGCACTCCGAACCCGCCGGGCACCAGAATGCCGTCGACGCCGTCGAGCGTGCGCGCGGCGCCAGCCGGGTCGGCGCAGTCGTCCGAGGTGACCCAGCGGATGTCGATCTTCGCGTCGTTCGCCACCCCACCGGCGCGCAGCGCCTCGGTGACCGACAGGTAGGCGTCCGGCAGGTCCACGTACTTCCCGACCAGCGCGATCGTGACCCGACGAGACGGCCGGTGCACCCGGCGCAGCAACTCGTCCCACTCGGTCCAGTCCACGTCGCGGAACGGCAGGTTCAGCCGGCGTACGACGTACGCATCGAGACCCTCGCTGTGCAGCACCTTCGGGATGTCGTAGATCGACGGGGCGTCCGCGGCCGAGACGACCGCCTCGTCGTCGACGTCGCATGTCTGCGCGATCTTGTGCTTCATGCTCTCGGGGATCGGCCGGTCGGAGCGGCAGACGATCGCGTCCGGCGTGATGCCGATTGAGCGGAGCGACTGGACGGAGTGCTGGGTCGGCTTGCTCTTCTGCTCGCCGGACGGCGCGAGGTAGGGCACCAGTGACACGTGCAGGAAGAACACGTTGTCCCGGCCGAGGTCCTGGCGCACCTGTCGCGCCGCCTCGAGGAACGGCAGCGACTCGATGTCGCCGACGGTGCCGCCGATCTCGGTGATGACCACGTCGACGTCGTCGCTTGCCATCGCCCGGATCCGAGCCTTGATCTCGTCGGTGATGTGCGGGATGACCTGGACGGTGTCGCCGAGATACTCGCCGCGGCGTTCCTTCGCGATCACCTCGGAGTAGACGCCCCCGGTGGTGACGTTGGCCGAGCCTTCGAGCTCCTCGTCGAGGAACCGCTCGTAGTGGCCGACGTCGAGGTCGGTCTCGGCGCCGTCTGCCGTGACGAACACCTCGCCGTGCTGGAACGGGTTCATCGTGCCGGGGTCGACGTTGAGGTACGGATCGAGCTTCTGCATGGTGACCCGCAGGCCGCGGGACTTCAGCAGCCGGCCGAGGCTGGAGGCGGTGAGACCCTTA
>DATAVK010000152.1:0-10645 GCA_036267755.1 Mycobacteriales bacterium | reverse complement strand
GGCCGTCGCCCATATGCTGACCGTCGTGCCGACCTTGCCCCGTTACCCGCACTCCCTGCACACGCTCGACAACGGCCTGCGCGTCGTCGTCAGCGAGGACCACCTGGCTCCGGTCGTGGCCGTGAACGTCTGGTACGACGTGGGATCGCGACACGAAGAGCCCGGGCGCACCGGCTTCGCGCATCTCTTCGAGCACCTGATGTTCCAAGGCTCAGCGCACGTGAAGCGGGGCGAGCACTTCGCGATCGTCAACGCCGCGGGCGGCACGCTGAACGGCACCACCTGGTGCGACCGGACGAACTACTACGAGACCGTCCCGTCCCAGCACCTGGCTACCGCGTTGTGGCTCGAGGCCGACCGGATGGGCGGTCTGCTCGACGCGCTGGACCAACCGAACCTCGATAACCAGCGCGAGGTGGTCAAGAACGAGAAGCGGCAGAGCCGCGACAACCAGCCGTACGGCTCGCTGCTCGAGCACGTGCACGAGTTGTGCTACCCGCCGAGCCACCCGTACCACCACACAACGATCGGATCGATGGCCGACCTCGACGCCGCGCGGCTCGAGGACGCGCGCGGCTTCTACGAGACCTGGTACGCCCCCGACAACGCCGTACTGTCCATCGTCGGCGACATCGAGACGGCGGACGCCCTCGAGCTGGTCCAGCAGTACTTCGGTGGCATCCCGGCCAAGGGACACTTCCCGACGCCGCCGGACACCACCTTGCCGATCCGGATGACCGCCGAGTCCCGGCGAACCGTCCCGGACCGGGTGCCGGTGCCGCGGGCCGTCGTCGCCTACCGGATAGCACCGTTCGGTAC
The DNA here is from genome assembly GCA_036267755.1 of Mycobacteriales bacterium. Taxonomy (GTDB): domain Bacteria; phylum Actinomycetota; class Actinomycetes; order JAFAQI01; family JAFAQI01; genus DATAVK01. Next base: position 9,826 of record DATAVK010000152.1, on the reverse strand, counting down.
GCCGGAGTTCGACGTGCTTCAGGTGCTCGCCGCGGTGCTCGGCGGCGGCCGCGGGAGCCGGCTCTACCGGTCGATGGTCCTCGACCGGCAGCTGGTGCAGCCGGACGAGTCGATGGTCGACTCCTGGCCGTTCATCGGGGGCGCGGCGCTGTTGCTCAGCGACCTGCCGGCTCGCGAAGGCGTCGACATCGACGTCGTCGAGGCGGCGTACCACGAGCAGGTGGCCCTGCTCGCGGATGGCGTCCGGGACGACGAGATGGAGCGCGCACGCGCCTTCATCACAGGTCGCTGGCTGCACCATCTCGCGAAGGTGGACACCCGGGCCGACACGTTCGGGCAGTACGCGACGCTGCTCGGTGATCCCGGACGGCTCGAGCAGGCGCTGCCACGGGTGCTCGCCGTCACCGCCGATGACGTGGTCGCGACTGCGGCCGACGTATTGACTGAAGCGAACCGTGCGGTCGTCACCTTCGTCCCCGAGCAGGACCCGGCCGAGGTGGTGGCGGCATGACCCTCGTTGCCGAGCGGCCGGCCGGCGGCGCGCCCCGACCCTGGACGTTCCCGACCTTCCGGCGCCTGGAGGTGGCCGGTGGCCGGGTCCTCGCCGCGCATCTGCCCGGCCGTCCGCTCGCCGTCGTCCAGCTCGTGGTCGACGCCGGCGCGATGAGCGAGCCCGCCGGCCAGCAAGGCGTTGCCGAGCTCGTCGTGCAGGCGCTGTCCGAAGGAGCGGGAGACCGCGACGCCTACGCCTTCGCCGTGGCCGGCGAGCGGCTCGGCGCGAGCTGGCTGGCCAGCGCCGACTGGGACTCGCTGCGCTGCGGGTTCGAGGTCCCGGTTGGCGACCTCGCCGCCGCGACCGACCTGCTCGCCGATGCCGTGCGACGGCCAAGACTCGAGGCCGCGACGCTGGCCCGGCTCCGCGACGAGCGGATCGACGAGATCCGCGTGGAGCAGAGCCAGCCGGCTTCGCGGGCGATGATCGCGTTCACCGACGCCGTCTTCTCCGACACCAGCCGGTACGCCGTATCGGAAGGCGGAAGCCTGGAGTCGGTCGCGGCCATCACCGACGCCGACGTCGCGACGTTTCACGCCGGCCGGCTGGGCCCTGCGACGGCGACCCTCGTCGTCGTCGGTGACCTCGCCGAGGTCGACGTCGAGGATCTGGGCCGACGAGTGTTCGACGGCTGGACCGCGGAGCCGTCGGCCGCCGTCCCTGCCCCCGTCGTCGCAGCGAGGGCGAGCGGCCGTCGCGTGCTCATCGTCGACCGGCCCGGGTCGGTGCAGTCGATCCTGGTCTGCGGCCACCCGGGCCCACGCCGAGACATCCCGGACTACGTCGCCATGACGACGATGGCGATGGTCCTCGGCGGCATGTTCACCTCGCGGCTCAACCTCAAGCTGCGCGAGGAGAAGGGCTACGCCTACGGCGCCTTCGGCGGCTTCGACACGAGGCGGGACGGCGGCGTCTTCGTGGCGCGCGCCGCGGTCCAGAGCGAGGTGACCGTGCCGGCGCTCGCCGACCTGGTGCACGAGATCGTCAGGACGCATGACCACGGCGTGCAGGCCGACGAGCTCGAGCAGGCCCGTTCCTACCGGGCCGGAGTGTTCCCGATCAGCTTCGCCGGCACCGGTTCGGTCGCGTCGGGCCTCGCCGACCTCGTCACCCACGGCTTCCCGGACGACCACTTCGACCGGCTCCGCGCGAGCATCCTCGAGGTGACGAAGCCGGAGCTCGACCAGGCCGCGTCGACGCGGCTGACTCCCGATGATCTGCTCACCGTCGTCGTGGGTGACGCCGCCCAGTTCGCGACCGAGCTGCAGGATGCGGGGCTCGGGCCGGTCGAGATCGTGCCCGACGGGGACTGAGCATCCGCCGCGCCGCCGCGGGGGTCGCGGTCCTGCTCGGTTGCGCCGCCGTTCTTGCCGGCACCGCGCCGTCGGCCCATGCCACTGGGTCAGGCGGCCCGCCCACTGAGGTGCTGATCGTCTCGCTGCCAGGTCTGACCTGGTCCGACGTTGCGGCCATGCCGACCCTGAGCGCGCTGATGGCCCGCGGGTCGGTGGGCTCGCTGACTGGCAAGGCCGGCGGCAACACGACCCGGTGTCTCGCCGGCGCCCTGACGTTCTCTGCGGGGAACCGCGCGCTGCCGGCCGAGACCGGCTGCACCATTCCCGCGGGCGCAGCGGGCTGGGCTCACCTCCGTGACGTCAACCGGCACAGCCAGTACGACGCCGACATCGGTGCCCTCGGCTCGACGCTGCAGGCGTCCGGTGTCGGCACCGTCGCGGGCTCGCCGCAAGCGCGACCGATGCTGGTCGGGCGTGACGGAGTTCTCGGGCCGGCCACCGGACGCTCCGGCTCCCGGGTCGTGGCGGTCGTCGACACCTCGCTCTACCCGGCCGGCGCCGCGAGCGGGACGCTGAGCCGGGCGGCCGCTGAGCGGGCGGCGGACCAGGCGCTGCGGGGCGCGCTGACCGGGCTCGCGCCCAGCGCCATGGTGATCGTGACGTCGACCTCCGATGCCGCGACCGGGGCCGCGTCGCTGCACCCGCTGGTCATCACCGGCCCGGGCTGGGCGCATCGTGAGCTCCGGTTCGCGGGAGCTCATGCGCCGTACGCCGAGACCATCGACCTGGCGCCGAGCATCCTGCACGCGCTGGGTATCCCGGTGCCCACCACGATGGTCGGAACGCCGTTGCAGGTCTCGGGATCGGCGGTGCGCTCGGTCTCGTCGTACTCCGATGACGACCGTCACGCGCGGGCCGGTGAGGACCTGCAGGCGCCGTTGCTCGCCGCACTGGGCTGGGTCACGATCCTCGTCATCGTGCTGGCCGCCGCGGGACGGTCGGAGGTGCGGCTGCCGGCCCGGCTGCTCGCACCCGCACCCGCCGTGGTGTTCCTGGTGAACCTGCTGCCCTGGTGGCGCTGGGACCGCGCCGTCTACGGCCTCGTCCTGGCCGCCGGCTGCGCGGTGATCGCGATCGCGACCACGCTGCTCGCCCGAGGCCGGCCGCGTGCCGCGGTCGTGGCCGTCCCGCTGACCTCCTTCGTCCTCATCGCGGTCGACCAGCTGGCCGGTGCGCCGCTGCAGCTGTCGTCGCCGCTGGGCTTCGACCCGATCGACGCCGGCCGGTTCGCCGGGGTGAGCAACCTGGACTTCGCCGTCCTCGCGGCGTCGGCGGTGGTCGTGGCCTCGCTCGTCGCGAGCGGACTTCAGCGGCGGGCCAGGTTGCTGCTGGCCGCGGCCGTCCTGTTGATCGCCCTGATCGTCGACGCCGCGCCACCGTTGGGGGACGACGCCGGCGGGCTTCTCACCCTGGTCCCGACGTCGGTCGTGGTGATCGCCGTGCTGGCCGGAATCAGGCTGTCACTGCGACGGCTGGTGGCGGTGCTCGGCGGGACGGCGCTGCTCGCGGTCGCCGTGGCGCTGGCCGACTACTCGCGGCCGGCCGCGAGCCAGACCGACATCGGGCAGTTCGTGGGGCAGCTGCTGCACGGCGGGGCGGGCACCGAGGTCGGTCGCAAGGCGCACTCGGCGCTCGCCACGGTCGGGCTCACCATCTCGACGGCCGTGGTGGTAGTGGCGATCGTCGCCGCGTTGCTGCGCCGCCACCCGATCAAGGCGACGGTCGACGCCGACGCCGGGTTCCTGGCGCTGCTGGCGGGCGGCCTGACGGTCGCGGTCCTCGGCTCGGCCCTCAACGACTCCGGCCTCAACGTCGCGGCGATGGTGCTGACGGTAGCGGTGGGGGCCTTGTGCAGTGGTCAGTGGCCGATCCGTACGCCAGTGCGCCACGACGCGAGCATCAGCCCGGCGGCGACCACGATGACGAGCAGTACGCCGATGACCGACAGCCCCGACAGCCCCGGCAGGTAGACCAGCGCCGCTGCCGTCATCAGCGATGGCAGCCAGCGACGCGGCGTCGGGACCAATCCGGGCAACCCCCAGGTGAGGTACCACGGGTAGACGACCGGCGCGCCGACCACAATCGCGAGCAGCGAGCCGCCGATCGTCACCGGCGCCGGCCGGTTGCGGGCGGTAGCCACCAGCCAGCCGATGACGGCGACGGCCACGATCACCCCGATCGTGGCCGTCAGCGTGTTGGCGACATGAGAGCCGCCCAGCAGCTTGCCGAGCAGCACGCTCGGTGCGGCCAGCGTGTGGTTGCCGGTCGGGCTCGTGACGGTGCGCAGCACGCCGCCCGGGTCACCGACGATGGCGGCAGGGACGACGTACCCCGCGGCCGCGGCAAGTGAGCGGGTCACGACGGCTCGCAGCACCTGCCGTCCACCGTCCGGCAGGTCGACGAGGACGATGGCGGGCAGCGCCGCGGCCGCAGGCACCTTGATCGCCGTACAGACGCCGATCGCCAGCGCCGCTAACGCCCAGCGGCGATGTCGGGCTGCCAGGCAGCCGAGCGCGACCAGCAGCGCCATGACGTCGTCGAGGTGGAGACCCCCGAGTAGGTGCAGGAGCACGAGCGGCGATGCCAGCCACAGCGCCAGTGCGACGGCCCGGTCCTGCGGTCGGCACAGCCGTTCGATGATGACCGCGACGGCCACGATGCAGCCGGCCGCGATCACGGTGAGCAGCGCGACACCACCGGCCGGGCTCCCTGCCGCGACACCGAGCCGCGCGACGAGCAGACCCGCCGGACCGTACGGCGCCTTGAGGTGCAGGAACTGCGGGTCGACGTGCTGCGCCCACGGGTTGCCGAGCCCGAGCGCCGCCGGACCCGAGGCGTACGGGTCATGACCGCTGGCCATCAGCCTTCCGTAGGCCAGGTAGGAGTAGACGTCGAAGGACAGCAACGGTGCGGCTACCGCGAGGGGCAGGCCCCAGGCCGCTGCGACGGCGACGACGCCGCGGCGCCCCAGGAAGCCGGCGTGCGTCGCGGCGACCAGCGCGAGCCAGCAGCCGACCATGGCCGCGGAGCCGGCGGTCGCCAGCCGCGGCCGGCCGGTCCCGGGCGCGCCGGTCATCGCGACCAACACGGAAGCAGCAAGGCCGGCGACGGCGACCGCACCGACGAGGGTGCGGTCCCGGGTCAGGCGCTGCGCGCGGGGGGCCGCCACTGCCGTCGCCACCACGTCCTCCGTCCTCGTCGTAGGGCCGTCATGCGTTCCCGGCGGAGCTCGTCCTCTTCGCCGTCATCGAGCGTGGTCAGGTCACCGACGACCCGACGCAGCAGCTCGTCTGCCAGGGCCGGGTTGCGGGCGAGCGCGGGACCGTGCAGGTACGTCGCGACGACGCTGCCCTGCACGGCTCCGTCGACGCCCGCGTCGCCGTTGCCGATCCCGGATCGCACCGTGGCGAACGGCAGCGCATCCGATCCGAGCACCGTGCGGCCGCCGTGGTTCTCATATCCGGTGACCGTCTCGACTCCGGGCACGGTGGATCGACCGTAGAGCTCGCCGACGGCGCGGGGGCCAACCAGCCGGTCGGTGCGGCAGTCGATCAGCCCGAGGCCGGCGTGGACGGCGCCGGCGCCGTCAAGGAAGGTCTCGCCGAGGATCTGGAAGCCGGCGCACACCGCGAACACCGTCGCGCCGGACGTGGCTGCGCGGGCGAGGGCGCCGTCGCCGAGCCGGCTCACGGCCAGGGTCTGCGCCGTGTCCTCACCACCGCCCAGCACATAGAGATCGGCCTGCGAGGGCACCGCCTCGTCGATGCCGACGTCGATGGTCTCGGCGTCGATGCCGCGCCAGCGCAGCCGTTGGGCGAGCACGCTCGCGTTCCCACCGTCGCCGTACGTGCCCAGCACCGACGGGAACACCAGGGCGATCCGGACCGGGTCAGCCATCGCCGACCACCCGGCGAAATGCCTGGAACGCGGTGTAGTTGGCGAGGACATCGACCGGATTGCCGGTGCCGGCCGCGTCACCTGCTCGGGCCAGCGCAGCGGCCGGGTCGTCCACCCGGACGTGGTCGACGCCCGCATAGCGCAGCCGGACCGCGACGTCGCGGGACCGCTCGCCGGTCGCGACGGCGAACCGGCCCCGCATCACCTCGAACGGCGAGTCCCACAGCCACGAGGGGTCGCGGCCGTCGGCGGCGCGGGCATTCACCGAGATGACCACCCCCGCCGGCTCCGGGCGCGCCATCGACAGCGCCTCGACCCAGCCGGCTGGGTTCTTCGCGAGCAGCAGGCGCACCGCGTGACCGGCGTACGTCGTCTGCAGGTAGCGGCCCTCCACCGAGGGGATCGACGCCATCGCGGCGAACGCCTCGGGGGCCGTGACGTCCCACAATGACGCGGCCGCGGCGGCGAGCGCTGCGTTGCCGATGTTCACGTCGCCCGGGATGGCGAGGGAGACCTGATGGACCTCGCCGGCTGGATCGGTCACGGCGCTGCCGGACACCGACCATTGGGGCGTCAGGCGGCGCAGCCCGCACTCGCTGCTCCAGTCCTCGCCGTCGCGTCGGATGACGTCGCCACACGCCGGGCAGACGGTGGCGTCGTCACGCCAGCGCTGGCCGGCCGCGACCCAGATCGCGTGCGGTGCGGCGCTCGCCGCCCAGACCACGAGCGGATCGTCTACGTTGGCGACGGCGGTCGGCGCCCCAGGCTGAGCCAAGGCGTCCCGCCAGATCCCGGCCAACCGGCGTACCTCCGCGTAGCGGTCGAGCTGGTCCCGGCTGAGGTTGAGCAGGACGACGACGCGCGGCATGACGGCCGCCGCCACCCGCGGCAGGTACGGCTCGTCGACCTCGAGGACGCCCATCCGCGCCGTACGGTTCGTGGCGAGAGCAGCGGTCAGGCCGGTCGGTAGGTTGGCGCCGCCGCCGTTGCTGACGACCGGACCTCGGGTCGCCAGCGCGGCGACGAGCAGGCTGCGGGTCGTCGTCTTGCCGTTCGTGCCGCTGACCAGGGCCAGGTCGCGTCCTGCGGCCGCCCGCTGCAGCGCGGAGGGGTCGATGGCAAGCGTCAGACGGCCGCCGACGGTCGTGCCGCTGCCCCTGCCGGTAGCTCTAGACAGCCCGGCGGCACCGGCACCGACGGCACGCGCAACCGCGAACCGTGCGGAGCTCACCCCTTGACGTGTGAGCGCGCGATGAAGACGAGCGTGGCGTAGCAGGCGCCGGTGACGGCGGCCGCGACCGGCCACACGGTGCGGATCACGCGCGGCGGCGCGCTGGCCAGCCGCCGGGCGAACAGGCTTCCCACGATGAGCAGCAGCACGCTGAACACCGCGAGCACGAGGACGAACTTGGTCTCGGTGGTCACTTGCCTCTCCCGGTCGCCGTTGCTGGGGGCAGCCTACCGACCGGCGGGTTCCTGCCGGGGATGCGGCTGGGGTTCGCGCCGGGAGACCCGTCCCGGGTGGGATCCGGTGCGGGACAGCGCCCGTGCGGTGTTCACCAGTGGCACATGGCTGAACGCCTGGGGGGTGTTGCCCAGCTGGCGCCGCGCGACCGGGTCGTACTCCTCGGACAGCAGACCTACGTCGTTGCGCAGGTCGAGGACGCGCTCGAAGGTCTCGCGCGCCTCGTTCTGCCGGCCGATGAGGTGCAGATCGTCGGCGAGCCACAGCGTGCAGGCGAGGAACGCCCCTTCGGTGCCGCTGAGACCGTCGCCGGCTGTCGCAGTGTCGTAGCGCAGCACGAAACCGTCGTGCATCAGCTCCCGGGAGATGGTGTCGACCGTGCCGATCACCCGCTCGTCGGTCGGGGGCAGGAAGCCGACCTGCGGGATCAGCAGCGTGGCGGCATCGAGCCCCTTGGAGCCGTAGGACTGCGTGAACGTGCCGCGGTCGGCGTCGTACCCCTTCTCGCAGACCTCCGCATGGATGGCGTCGCGCGCCGCGCGCCACCGCTCCACCGGGCCCCGCATCCCGAACTTCTCCACGGCCAGCACGGCACGGTCCAGCCCGACCCAGGCCATCACCTTCGAGTGGACGAAGTGCCGCGGGTCGCCGCGCATCTCCCACAGCGATTGGTCGGGAGCGTCCCAGCGCTTCTCGAGCTGACCGAGGACGCCGAGCTGGACCGGCCAGGTCTCCCGTGGGTCGCTCAGGCCGGAGGTGCGGTCCAGGTGAAGCGCGTCGAGCAGCTCGCCGAACACGTCGAGCTGGAACTGGCCCGACGCCTGGTTCCCGACCCGCACCGGCGACGAGCCCGCGTAACCCGGCAGCCACGGCAGCTCGTACTCCTCGAGCCGGCGCTCGCCGGCCAGGCCGTACATGATCTGGATGTCGGCGGGGTCGCCGGCCACCGCGCGCAGCAGCCAGTCACTCCAGGCCTTGGCCTCCTCGTGGCAACCGGCGTACAGCAGGGCTTGCAGCGTCATCGTCGCGTCGCGGAGCCAGCAGTACCGGTAGTCCCAGTTGCGGTTCCCGCCGATCGCCTCCGGCAACGACGTCGTGGCCGCGGCGACTATCCCTCCCGTTGGGGCGTAGGTGAGCGCCTTGAGGACGATCAGGGACCGTACGACGGCGTCCCGCCACTCACCGTCGTACTGCACCTGCCCCATCCAGTCGTCCCAGAACTCGACGGTGTCGTTGAGCGCTTCCTCGGGCCGCACCGGATGCGGCCGGGGCAGGTGGGAGGCCTGCCAGGTAAGGACGAACGGCACCCGCTCGCCGGCCGAGACGAGGAACTCGCCGCGATGCGCGCGGTCGGTGGCGCGCATCGTCACCTCGGTGGCGAGATGCACGGAGTCGGGGCCGGCCACCATGCTCAGCCCGTCGTCGACCTGCCGGGCCCAGGGCAGCACCGAGCCGTAGTCGAAGCGGACGGTCAGCTCCGTCACCATCTCGACCTGACCGCGCACCCCCTCGACGATCCGCACGATGTCCGGCGCCTCACCGCGAGGCGGCATGAAGTCGATGACGCGCACGGTGCCGCCCGGCGTGTCCCACTCCGACTCGAGGATCAGCGTCTCCGGCCGGTACCGGCGGCGGGTGCACTCGCCACCAGCTTTGGGCGCCATGATCCAGCGACCGTGGGAGTCGTCACCGAGCAGCGCCGCGAAGCACGCGCCGGAGTCGAACCGGGGGAGGGCCAGCCAGTCCACCGAGCCGAGCCGGCTGACCAGCGCCGCGGTCTGCATGTCGCCGAGCAGGGCGTAGCTCTCGATGGGCTGCGAGACGTGTTGTGTCACCCCCGTAGGCTGACACGGTGCACATCCGCCGGCTCGTCGCGACCTGCGTTCTTGCGGGTACGGCGATCGGAGCCCTGAGCGGATGCAACACCTCGGCGCTGACCAAGCAGGAGCTGGTCGTGTACTTCCAGCCCGGGACCACGGCGACCCAGAAGCTCGTTGCGCTGCACAACTGCGAGCACGTGACCCCGGCGGCAGTGGCCGAGCCGGTCGACAAGTCCTCGCTCGGGGCTGACCAGGTCGGCGACATCCGGTTCCGGATCGACCACGCCGACGACAAGCAGGTGAGCCTGCTCGAGGACTGCTTCTCCCACCAGGTGGGGATCCAGGGCGTCGACGTCCCCGACCTGACCGACTGACGGCGTACTCCTGGGGGCAGGGGGTAACGTCCCGATCGTGGGCGCGAAGACGTGGCTCGAGGGCTGGCCGGCATACCGCCAGGTCACCGGCACCGACCCGCTCGGGCGCGGCGCCGCGGCCAAATCCCCAGTCAGCGAGGCGCTGCAGCCGCGCACCCGCACCGCGGACAAGGTCGTGAAGTCGGTCTGCCCGTTCTGCGCCGTCGGCTGCGGCCAATCGGTGTACGTCAAGGACGACCAGGTCATCCAGATCGAGGGGGACACCGACTCCCCGGTCAGCCGCGGCCGGCTCTGCCCAAAGGGATCCGCCAGCCTGCAGCTCACCACCGGTCAGAACCGCGAGCGCTTCATGCTCTATCGCA
>DATAVK010000151.1:0-7504 GCA_036267755.1 Mycobacteriales bacterium | reverse complement strand
GATGACGTGTTGGGCGTTGGCAGCCACCGCGGCGGCCGACAACCGCACCGGCTCCGGCCGCTCCACGGTCTGCTCCACCGAGGCGTCGACAGCAGCGGCCGGTTTGCGCGCGCGGCGGGTGAGCTTCCCGACCTTGGGGCCGCTGCCGACCAGGACCGAGATCTTCTCCTCGGTCGCTGCCTTGGGTGCAGGTGAGCCGACGATGCCCGGCTCCCGCGGCACCAGATCGTCACCCTGCGTGGTGGGGACCTCGCCGTCCGGGTCGGTGTCGAAGGTGATGATCGGCGATCCCACATCGACCGTCTCCCCGGCCGCGTGGTGCAAGGTCCGCACCACCCCGGCGTACGGCGACGGGATCTCGACCGCCGCCTTGGCGGTCTCCACCTCGACGAGCGGCTGGTTCAGCGTGACCCGGTCGCCCTCGGCGACCAGCCAGGCGAGGATCTCGCCCTCGGTTAGCCCTTCGCCGAGATCCGGCAGCCGGAAATCGGAGTACGTCGGCATCGTCGTCCTCTCAGTACGCGAGCGAGCGGTCGACCGCGTCGAGGATCCGGTCGAGATCGGGTAGGAAGTCCTCTTCGACGCGGGCCGTGGGGTACGGCGTTGACCAGCCGCCGACCCGGAGCACCGGGGCCTCGAGGGAGTAGAAGCACTTCTCGCTCACCCGCGCGGCGATCTCGCCGGCGAGTGAGCCGAAGACAGGTGCCTCGGAGACGACGATCGCGTGCTGGGTCTTCGTGACGGAGTCGATGACCGTCGGCCAGTCGATCGGCGAGAGCGCCCGCAGGTCGACGACCTCGATCTCCCGGCCCTCGTCGGCCGCCGCGGCAGCCGCCTCGAGGCAGGTGCGCACGCTCGGGCCGTAGGTGATGAGCGTCGCGGCGGTGCCCTCCCGGACCACGCGGGCGTCCCACAGGTCGGCGGGGTCGCCCAGATCGAGGTTGGCCAGGTCGAGGTCGGCCTTGTCCCAGTAACGCCGCTTCGGCTCGAAGAACACGATCGGGTCGTCGCTCGCGACCGCGTGCTGGATCATCGTGTAGGCATCGAGCGGGTTGGAACAGGTGACGACCTTCAACCCGGGCGTGTGCGCGAAGTAGCTCTCCGGCGACTCGCTGTGATGCTCGACCGCCCCGATGCCACCGCCGTACGGGATCCGGATCGTGATCGGCAGCTTGACGTTGCCCGCCGAGCGGTAGTGCATCTTCGCGACCTGGCTGACGATCTGGTCGAAGGCCGGGAACACGAACCCGTCGAACTGGATCTCACAGATCGGGCGGAAGCCGCGGATCGACATGCCGATGGCGGTGCCGACGATGCCGGACTCGGCCAGCGGGGTGTCGATGACGCGGTCCTCACCGAAGTCCTTCTGCAGCTGGTCGGTGACCCGGAAGACACCGCCGAGCCGGCCGACGTCCTCGCCCATGATGACGACCTTGGGGTCGGACTCCATCGCCTTGCGTAGCCCTTCGTTGAGGGCCTTTCCGAGGGTGATGGTGGCCATCAGTGGCTCGCCTCCTCGAACGACGCGAGATACGACGACAGCTGCTCGCGCTCCTCGTCGAGCAGCGACGATCCGCCGGCGTACACGTGGTCGAACAACGTGATCGGGTCGGGGTCGGGAAGCGCCAGGCAGCCGGCCCGCAGGTGCGCGGCCAGCTCGTCGGAGTCCGCCTCGACGGAAGCAAAGAAGTCGGCGCCCGCGGCGCCGCTGCGGGACAGGTAGGCCTTGACCCGCTCGATCGGGTCCTTCAGCTTCCAGGTCTCGAGTTCGGCGGCCAGCCGGTAGCGGCTCGGGTCGTCCGAGGTGGTGTGCGGGCCCATCCGGTAGGTCCAGGCCTCGACCAGCGTCGGCCCGCTGCCTTCGCGGGCCCGCTCGAGCGCGGCTCGGGACACAGCCAATACCGCGAGCACGTCGTTGCCGTCGACGCGGACACCCGGGAAGCCGAAGCCCTGCGCCCGCTGGTAGAGCGGGATCCGAGTCTGCCGCTCCAGCGGCTCGGAGATCGCCCACTGGTTGTTCTGGCAGAAGAAGACGACCGGTGCGTTGAAGACGCTGGCCCAGACGAACGCCTCGTTGACGTCGCCCTGGCTGGAGGCGCCGTCACCGAAGAACGCCATCGCGGCACCGTCGGAGCCGTCGCGCTGCAGGCCCATCGCGTAGCCGGTCGCGTGCAGCGTCTGCGAGCCGATGACGATCGTGTACAGCTGGAAGCCCTTGTCGAAGGGATCCCAGCCACCCTGGCTGGTGCCGCGGAACAACCCGAGCAGCGTGACGGGGTCGACGCCCTTGCAGAACGCGACGCCGTGCTCCCGGTACGTCGGGAACGCGAAATCCTTGGTGGTCAGCGAGCGGCCGGCGCCGACCTGCGCGGCCTCCTGCCCGAGCAGGCTGGCCCACAGCCCGAGCTCGCCCTGTCGTTGCAGCGCCATCGCCTCGGTGTCGATCCGGCGTACCAGGACGAGGTCGCGGTAGAGCGACTTGATCTCGTCGTCGCTGATATCGAGCGGATAGTCCGGGTGGTCCACCCGCTCGCCTTCCGGCGTCAGCAGCTGGACGAACTCCGGCCCTTCTGAGGGCTGCACGGGCGGCAGCGCCTGGTCGAACACGGGCTCAGCGGACACGCGCACGCTCCTCGTCATCTCACCGGCGTACCCGGGATCGCCGGGCGCGACAGCTCCTGACCACCAGTCCATCCGGTCAGGGTCTGCCGGAGCACGGGTGTGACGGACGTCACGGTGACGCCCACGACCATCGTCGCATCCCCGCCCGGTTTCGGGCCAACCCGGATCGTTACCGGACTCGGGTGCCCGTCGCAGGAATCAGGCTTACGCTCCGCTCATGGCCCCATGGGCGATATGGCTGGTGGTGGCCGGAGTGCTGGCCATCGCCGAGGTCCTGACGCTCACCTTCGTGCTGGGCATGCTCGCAGGGGGTGCGGTCGCGGCGGCCGTCATCGCCGCGCTGTCCGGTCCAGCCGTCCTCCAGGGCATCGGCTTCGTCGTCGTCTCGGGCGGGTTGCTCGTCACCGTGATGCCGATGGCGCGGCGGCATCGACACCTGCCACCGCTGCTGCGGACCGGCTCGGCGGCGCTGGTCGGGAGCCGCGGGACGGCCATCACCCAGATCGACCGGCACTCCGGGCTGGTTCGGCTCGGCGGCGAGAACTGGACCGCACGGCCGTACGACGACGACGTCGTGATCCCCGCCGGCGCCGAGGTCGATGTCTACGCCATCGACGGTGCCACTGCCGTCATCCACCCAGCGAACCCTTCGTGAACGGAGCCCAGTTGTGAGCGCTGCCCTCATCGTCGTCATCGTCGTGGTCGTCCTGGCCATCGTGGTCGTGGCGCGATCGGTGCGGATCGTGCCGCAGGCCCGGGCGGGCGTGATCGAGCGGCTCGGCCGCTATACCCGCACCACCAACGCCGGCCTGACGCTCCTTGTCCCGTTCATCGATCGGCTCCGGCCGCTCATCGACCTGCGGGAGCAGGTCGTGAGCTTCCCGCCACAGCCGGTCATCACCGAGGACAACCTCGTCGTCAACATCGACACCGTCATCTACTTCACGATCACCGATCCACGCGCGGTGACCTATGAGATCGCGAACCACATCCAGGCGATCGAACAGTTGGTCATCACCACGCTCCGCAACGTCATCGGTGGGCTGGATCTCGAGGGCACCCTCACCAGCCGCGACAACATCAACGGCCAGCTGCGCGGCGTGCTCGACGAGGCGACCGGCAAGTGGGGGATCCGCGTGAACCGGGTCGAGATCAAGGCAATCGACCCGCCGGCGAGCGTCAAGGAGTCGATGGAGAAGCAGATGCGGGCCGACCGTGACAAGCGGGCCGCGATCCTCACCGCCGAGGGCTTCAAGCAGTCGCAGATCCTCACCGCCGAGGGTCAGAAGCAGTCAGCGATCCTCACCGCGGAGGGGGTGCGGCAATCACGGATCCTCGAGGCCGAGGGCCAGGCGAAGGCGATCGGCACCGTCTTCGAGGCAATCCACACCGGACGTCCCGACCCCGACCTGCTCGCCTACACCTACCTGCAGGCGCTTCCGCAGATCGCGAACTCCCCGTCGGCCACGGTATGGGTCGTGCCAGGAGAGCTCACCGCGGCGCTGCAGGGCATCTCCGCCGCATTCCACAAGAAAGATGACGGCACCGCGACCTGACGGATCGCGTTACCGTCGGGGTATGTGCCGGAGCATCAAAACCCTGCGTCCGCCCTTCACCGACGACGTCACTGAGGACGACATGCGCGCCGCGGCGTTGCAGTACGTCCGCAAGATCGCCGGGATGCGCCAGCCGTCCGCGGCCAACCGGGAGACCTTCGACGCGGCCGTCGACGAGGTGGCCGCCGCCACCGCGCGACTGCTCGCGAGTGTGACCATCCACGGCAAACATCCGCAGCCGGCCACTCATTGACGCGTCGCTGACCCAGGCCCGGTACCGCAGCGCAGCGGGCCGGGCGATCCTGGCTGCCACGATCCTCGGCTCGGGGGTGGCGTTCCTCGACGGAACGGTCGTCAACGTCGCCCTGCCCCGGATGGCGCTGTCCTTCCACGCCGGCTTCTCCACGATGCAGTGGGTGGTCGATGCCTACCTGTTGAGCCTCGGCGCACTCGTGCTGGTTGGGGGCGCGATCGGCGACGTGCTGGGGCGCCGTCGGGTGTTCGTCGTCGGCCTGGTCGGGTTCGGGATCACCAGCGCCATCTGCGGTGCCGCGCCGACCACCGCGATCCTGATCGCCGGCCGGGCGTTGCAAGGCGTCGCCGCCGCGTTGCTCGTGCCGGGCAGCCTGTCGATCATTACGTCGTCCATCGCCGCCGAGGACCGGGACCGCGCGATCGGCGCGTGGTCGGGGCTGGCCGGCCTGACCGGCGCGATCGGGCCGTTCATCGGGGGCTGGCTGATCGACGTGGCCTCGTGGCGCTGGGTGTTCTTCCTCAACCTGCCGGTGATCGCCGCCGCGGTGATCACGACGATGAGGAGCGTGCCTGAGTCGCACGACCCGGACGTCCGCCACGCCGGGCTGGCTGTGCTGGACCTGCCGGGAGCTGCGCTGGGCGCGGCGTTCCTTGGATTGCTGGTGCTTCCGCTGATCGAGTCGCGTGCCGACATCGGCGTACGGATCGGGTTGTTCGTTGCGGCCGCGGTCACGTTCGCCGCCTTCCTGCTGACCGAGCACCGCACCGCCCGGCCGATGCTGCCGCTGAGCCTGTTCCGCGGCCGGGCCTTCACCGTCGCGCAGGTGGTCACCTTCGTCGTGTACGGCGCACTGGGCGGCGCCTTCTTCCTGTTGGGGATCGAGCTGCAGACGGGGATGGGTTTCTCGCCGCTGCAGGCCGGTGCGGCCATGGCGCCGACCACCCTTGTCCTGTTGCTGTTCTCGGCCCGAGTCGGCGGCCTGATCCCGAAGATCGGCGCACGGCCGCTGCTCACGGTAGGCCCGCTGATCGCCGGCCTCGGGCTGATCTTGCTGACCCGCGCGACGCCCGGCCACAGCTACGTCTCCGGCGTCCTGCCCGGGATCTTGGTGTTCTCCGCCGGCATGTGTCTCGTCGTCACGCCCATCACGGCCACTGCGCTCGGATCCGTGCCACCGTCCCATGCCGGGCTAGCGAGCGGGGTGAACAACGCGGTGGCGCGGATCGCCGGGCTGATCGCCGTCGCCGTCCTGCCGGTCATCGCGGGCGCGGGGACCGGCACCCGGCTGCCGGTCCACGGCTTCCAGCTGGCAATGGTCGTGACCGGCGTGAGCGCGGCGGCCGGCGGGGTCATCGCGCTGATCGGCTTGCCGGTGCGGGTCCGACCACCGTCGCCGCAGGCCGATACCGTCTCGGTGTGAGTTCCCCGCACCCCCCGACCGTGGCAATCGGGCGCGTCGGCGTCTGGACCGGGCAGCTCGACTACTCGACGGCGGACGTGGTCCGCGAGGCCGCCCGCGAGGTCGAAGAGCTCGGGTACGGCGCGCTGTGGACCGGCGAGGCCGTCGGGCGCGAGGTGCTCTCCGCCGCCCAGCTGCTGCTGAGCGCCACGTCGTCGCTGGTCGTGGCCACCGGCATCGCCAACGTCTGGGCGCGCGACGCGCTGGCGATGGCCGCCGGTCAGCTGGCGCTCGGCGAGGCGTACCCGGACCGGTTCGTGCTCGGGATCGGCGTCTCGCACAAGCCGTTGCTGGATGTTCGGGGCCTCGACTACGGCAAACCGCTGACCTTCATGCGCGGCTACCTCGACGGCATGGACCACGGGTACGACGTGTACCGGGCGGTGCCGCCCGCCCACCGACCGCCACTGCTGCTCGCCGCCCTCGGTCCCAAGATGCTCGAGCTCGCCGGTCAGCGCGCCGACGGGGCGCACACCTACTTCGTCCCGCCCGAGCACACCGCGCAGGCCCGCGAGATCCTCGGTGCCGGCAAGCTCCTGGTCCCTGAGCAGGTCGCCGTGCTCTCCGACGACCCCACCGTCGCCCGCGAGATCGCCCGCCGCCACACCACGTCGTACCTGCGGCTGCCGAACTACACCTCCAACCTGCAGCGTCTCGGCTTCGACCCAGACGAGTTCGCTGACGGCGGCAACGACCGGGTGGTCGACACGATTTGCGCTTGGGGCACCGTCGACGCCGTGGCCGAGCGGGTGCGGGCCCACCTCGACGCCGGCGCAGACCACGTCGCGGTGCAGGTGCTCGTCGATGACCGGCGCGGGTTGCCGCGCCGAGAGTGGGCGGAGCTCGCACCGGCGCTGCTCACGCTGTGAGCAGCTTCGCCGCGGTCACGGCGGTCCAGCCCCGGCCCGATGACCCGCTCCGGTACGACGTCATGCTCGATGCCGGCTGGACCATCGGCGGCCGACCGAACGGCGGGTACCTGCTGGCGGCGATGGCCCGCGCCGGCTGCCTCGCGCTGGATGCACCCGTCCCGCTGGTCGTCTCCGGACACTTCCTGCGCGCCCCGGAGCCCGGGCCGGCCGAGATCGCGGTCGAGGTGACGCGGCTGGGCCGACGGGTGTCCCAGGCGCGGACGACGCTGTGGCAGAACCAGAAGCCGTGCCTCGACGCCCTGGTCAGCGCTGGGGCACCGCCGACGGCCTCGAGCGACCCGGACTGGACCGACCTGTCGGAGCCCGACCTGACCCCGCCGAAGGATTGCCCGACCGGGCCACCGGAGAACTTCGAGGTCGAACTGCTCAACCACATCGACCTCCGGGTCGACCCGCGGACCGCACCGTTCCCCACGCCGAGCGGCGATCCGGTGGTGCGGGCGTGGTTCCGGCTGCTCGACGACGAGCCGATGGACGTCTTCGCCGTGCTGCTGGCCGTCGACGCGCTGCCGCCGACGGTGTTCAACCTGAGCCGTTATGGGTGGGCGCCCACGGTCGAGCTCACCGTTGTCGTTCGGGGCGTTCCCAGCCCGGGCTGGTTGAAGGTCGAGGCCCGCACCCGCGCCGTGATCGGCGGCTGGTTCGACGAGGAGGCCGCGGTCTGGGACTCGCAGGGCCG
>DATAVK010000150.1:0-13142 GCA_036267755.1 Mycobacteriales bacterium | reverse complement strand
TCGGGTCATCGCCCCGGTCGTTGGTGCCTTGCAGCACGCGGAGGATGGCTGTGGCGTCGGGTTTGCTCTTGGCTGATCGTGCGACACGCTGGCGCTTCCCGGTGCCATCGCGGCCGAGGTCGAGTAGGGCGATCCATCGTTTGCGACGCTCGTCGTAGAAGACTGAGCCTTCGCCGTGTCCCCGCCGGGACGTTGCCATAGCCGCTCCGGATCATCCGCTGCTAGCCAACTGCTAGCCAAAGAGACCGTATAAGACTGCAAGAGATTGTCAACGGCTGACATACGGAATCGTTGCAGCAGAGCGTGTTCAGGGTCCAACGCTCAATTGCGGAGCGGGAATGCCTTTTCGTTCGCATCGAAGAGGTCCGGGGTTCGATTCCCCGCAGCTCCACCATGAAAGCCCAGGCCAGGGGTTTGGCGCGCTACTTAGCCCTCGTCCAACTGGCCGTCGACGGTGTGTCGGCCGGCACGGTGGGAACCGACTGACTTGCGTCGAACTCAAGTCCTGGCGGGTGCATGAACTCGGTATCCAGCTTCGGCCGGGTTCCGGCGCCGTAGTAGTTGCCATCTACCCAGTCGTAGCCTTCCAGGTCGTCAGTGCCCTTCCCGAGAATGGTGCCGGACGCTACGAACTGCTCAATGACGGGCTGAAGCCCGTACTTCTGCACCGGGCACACCTTCGTACAGACGCCGCAGCCGTGAGATTGCACGATGACCGGAAAGCAGAGGTCCATCCGAATCTTTGCCTTCTCCACTCCCCGATACTCTCGGCGTCGCGCCTGGACGGCTCCTGGCGGGCAGCGCCGGACACAGACCTGACAGGCGTCGCAGATCTTCGGGATTCCGTAGTCACGCGGCGCATCGTGTACCAACGGTGCGTCGGTGTACACGAGCCCGATTCGAATCCGAGATCCGGCGGTCGGAGTGAGCAGTTGGCCGTTGAGTCCCATTTGACCCAGGCCGGCCTCGACGGCGTAATGATGCACGATCGAGTTGCTGCTCGAATCGGCTGCGCGGGCTCGATAGCCACGTGAGTGGAGAAACGAAGCGAGCTGGGCGCCGGCTTGCATGAGCTCCGCATACGCGCTGAAGGAATCCTGCTCGAACTGCACATGCGGGATCTGTTGCGTCAGCTCGTAGTTCTGTTCCTTGATCACGACTATGACCGTGTGTCCGTACCACTTGTCCTGGTAGGAGGCGAAGGTGTATTTCGGATCGTAGGCCGCGAAGCCGATTGCGTTCAGTCCTAGCTCGGCGGCCTTGCCGCGGACATCATCCGTCAACTGCCGAGGATCGGAAAGCCACTCGGGGGGATCAGGAATGACGTTGTCGGTTGCGTGAACCGCCCGGTAAGCGCGCCGGTGTCGTGGCGCCACAGGAAGAAGGGGGCGCCATGCCCGCCGTAGCGCGAACTGAGCTGCCGCATAGTGAAGCTGGGTCCAGACGTGCAACGGCGCCGTCTCGAAAGCAGCCTGCTCAGCGGTGGGGTTCCGTCGGATACCAGGTGCGCTTGCCAGTTGTGGTGGCAGCGGAGGCAGCTCAAGGTTCCAGGGACCATAAGGGTGCGCAAATCGCTTTCGAAATGTTTTCGGCAGCGATGGAACCAGGTGCATATAGCCCATGAGTCGTGACGAGAGAATGCGCCGTCCAAACGGATCAAACAGCCTCTCGAATATCTGTTCGGCCCGGTCTCCGATGGACTGCGGTCGACTAGCACTCACGACGGACCTCCGGCCGATTCATCCCTGCGCGTTAAAAAGACCGATAGTTAGGACGTTTTGAACGGTATCTTTCACGCCCCGTCGAGGCAACCCCCGAGAGCCAAGGGCCAGGGCGTCGGTATGGTCAGACGGCCGTCGAGGCTGTTTTCGCCGCTTTGCTGAAGGGCCGTCCCCAGCTCAAAACGGGTCATGATCTCGGCCAGCTCCAGCGTCGTGGTCATGTCCAATCGGTAGGCCGCCATACCGACGTTGGCCTGCGAGAGCAGGCTCAAGACTCGCTGGGGTGGCACTGTTGGGAACTGCGCCCGCAGATGGTCGTACAGAATCGACCAGCTGTCGTGACCTGGACAGCAGCGCTGCATGTGGCCCGCTACTCGCGCTGACTTCGATCGTGGGGCCGGGAGTTGCTGGGGAATGCTGATCGCGGCCGACGGCTCACTACTCGGTTCGCTCATCCTTGCCTCATCGAGGCTGGGCAGCTGAAAGCTGCGCGCACAGCCCAGTGCTGCGCTGAGTCAAATGGAAGCGGCGGATGTCTGGACTAACCCTGGCCTTGAAGCACAGTCCCACAGCTTTCGCGAGTTGTCAGCAGCGCAGCGGGTGATAACCCAGCGTGCTGCTGACAACGTTATGAGTGACTGGGGGTCGTCACGTCCGCGTCCCATGCGGTGTCCACCGGAGCCGACCTGTCGTCGCTCGGCGTGCCGACGTCGCGCCCACCGCGCAGCAGCGACGCGACACCGGCGATGACCGACAGCGCCGTCGCGACGGCGAAAACCACGACAAGGCCATGGTGAAACGGCCCCGAGATGAGGTCCGGGAAGAACCGCCGGCCGGTGAGCACCTGCTGATTGGCGACCGGCAACGAGGCGAGCGCGTGCCTGGAAGCCAGCAGGTGCTGCACCGGGTTGACGCCGAGAACCGCTGCAAACAAAGAGGAAACCGGTGGCAGTCCGCCGATGCTGTGAGCCACTCCGACCGAGACGCCTTGCCGCTGCAGGCCGCTGGTCAGCGCGGTCGGCAAGGTGCTCGCCAGCCCGGCAATCATCAGCGAGAAGAACACACCGATCGACAGCGCCGTACCGGAGTTCTGGAACGTCGCGCGCATCCCTGATGCCGCGCCCCGTTGGCTGGCGGGGACGCTGCTCATGATCGATGCCGAGTTGGGGGCAGCGAACATCCCGCCACCGATGCCGTTCAATCCGATGAGTACGGCGAACGCCCAGTACGAGAAGTCGACCGGCAGCACCATGAGCCCGACGAAGCTCCCACCGAAGACCACCATCCCGGCAGTCGAGAAGCCTCGAGCACCGAACCGGTCGGAGAGCGCGCCCGACACCGGGCCAGCGACGAGGATCCCCGCGGTCAGGGGAAGCAGGAAGATCCCGGCCCACAGCGGGGTGTCGGAGTAGTTGTAGCCGTGCAACGGCAGCCAGATTCCCTGCAGCCAGATGATGAGCATGAACTGCAGGCCGCCGCGCGCGATCGCCACCGCGAAGCCAGCGACGTTGCCGGCAGTGAACGCGCGGATCCGGAACAGGCTGAGCTGGAACAGCGGCTCGGCAACCCGGCTCTCGATCAGCGCGAACGCCACGAGCAGCAGGACACCCACGCCGAGCAGGCCGTCGACCGCCGGATTGGTCCAGCCCATCGCATGGCCACGGTAGGGCTGGATGCCGGCCGTGATCGCGATCAGTACGGCGCCCAGCCCGCCGGCGAAAGTGACGTTGCCCCACCAGTCGATCCGGCCTCCGCCCCGGTAACCGCTGTCGCGCAGCGAGCGGTACGCCCAGATCGTCCCGAAGACTCCGACCGGCACGTTGACCCAGAAGACGGCCCGCCAGTCCAGGCTCGCCAGCAGACCACCGGCGACCAGGCCGACGAACTGGCCCGCGATGGCCGCCACCTGGTTGATGCCGAGGGCGAAACCCCGCTGATCGGAGGGGAAGGCGTCCGTCAGGATCGCGGCCGAGTTGGCGGTCAGCATCGATCCTCCGATGGCCTGCAGCACCCGCCAGCCGATCAGCCACACCGCGCCGTGACCGCCGTCGAACGGATCGAACGAGAGCAGGATCGAGGCGAGGGTGAACACCACGAAGCCGGCGTTGTAGATCCTGACCCGGCCGAACATGTCGCCGAGCCGGCCGAGCGTGACGACGAGGACGGCCTGGACCAGCCGGTACCCCATGATCATCCACAGCAGGTAGACGACATTCCCCGGTGCCAGCGGGTCGAGGTGGATGCCGCGGAAGATCGCGGGCAGCGCGATGATGACGATGGACCCATCGAGCGCCGACATGAAGACCGCGGCGGTCGTGTTCGACAGCGCCACCCAGCGATAGCGCTGCTCCGCGGATGACTGCTCGGCCGCCGCCGCCATCAGAGGTTCTGGGCCAGTCGCTCGATCAGGGGCGCCGCCGACCGCAAGGTCGCGAGCTCGGTGCTGCTGAAGCCGACCGAAAGGGCGGCCGCCAGCTGCTCGGCCCGAGCGCTGCGGCGGCTACGGAGCAGCTGCAGCCCGAGATCGGTGACGGATAGTACGACGTGCCTACCGTCGTCGGGGTCCGGTCGCCGAGTCACCAGCTCCCGACGCTCCAGCCCGGCGAGGGTCGCGCCCATGGACTGCGGCGTGATCCGCTCGAGCTTGGCGAGCGCGCTGGGTGTCGTCGGACCGCCACGGTCCAGTCGGGCCAGCGCCGAGATCTCCGAGGCGCTGAGGTCACCGGGGACCTGCGCCTGCTGGAGCCGGCGCTTGAGCAGTCCCACGCTGACCTGGATCGCGGCGGCGACCTCGTGAACGTCCGGTTCGTCAGGCACATGCTAAGTCTAGACTGATAAGTCCAGGCTGATTTATTCAGGCCTCAACAACCTGCTAGGCCTCTGACTCCCCGCTCCGTCGCCTGCTGTGCGCGACGCCGAGCAGGTCCAACGCTCCGAGGACCTCACGCAGCTCATCGCGGGTGCAGCCCATGCGATCCATCTCGGCGCAGACGGTCAAGGCGGCCTGGTACTGCTGGTGCTCGTCGATAGCGGCCATCTGCAGCTCGTCGATCAGCGGCTTGGCCTTCGCGTCGTCCGGCACGCCCCGCCCTCCCTGCCAGGGCGCCCCCGCGCCCGAGATCCCTCTGCGGCCACAGTATGCGGCTGGCTCGGTCCCGACACCGGGTCAGGAAGCCATCGTCACCGCGGCCTCGATGACCGCCATGTCCACGATCCGCTCGGCGGCGCCCGTCAGCCGGTCGCTCAGTGACTGCAGGCCGGGGCTCAGCACCGTGAGCGGACCGCGCATCGCCAGCCGAGCGAAGATGCCGTCGTTGCTGACCACGATGAACTGCACGTCGTCGTCGTCCACCGCATCGGCGACCTCGAGCAGCGCGAGGTCGGCCTCGTCGCTGCCGTCCCCGACGACCCTCGCCCGGTCGGTGAACTCAGCGAGGTCGGGGAGCGCCCGTCGTACCGAGCCTTCCTGTCCGGCGAACCCGACATGGTCGGCCTCGCGGGCGAGTGACACCGTCATCGCCAATCGGGCCCGCAACCGCACCGGCTCGACTCTCAAGTTGTCCAGGTCGACGAGCAGGACCCGGGTCGCCGGACCGGGCAACCACAGCGGTTGGCGACGCAGCGAGGCCAGGCCGGCCTGCAGGTAGGAATCGTCGAGCTCGACGAGCGCGTGCGGATCAAACCACTCGTAGCCCTCCCAGCGCGACGGCTCGGGACCGAGGCCCATGTCGCTCAGCGACCGATCGGGTGCGGGAACACGGGGGCGAGGCTCCGCTCAACTGGGAAGGATGCGACGGCGTGCCCAGCATGCACCGGCCGGGATAATCCACCAAGTCAGCCGCGATCAGATGAGCGTGAAAACTCCAGCCTGGCTGGCGCGTAGGCCGAGCGACGTGGCCGCGTTGCGATAGGCGGCGCAGGCGCCGGCGGCATCACCGGCCGCGTCGAACAGCGCCCCGAGCTCGAACCACAGCGGCGCGGCCGAGCGGTCGTGGCCGCCGCGGCTCAGGGCGGCCACCGCGGTCCGATAGTGCTCCAGCGCTGCCGAGTGATCGTCGCGACGGGCGGCGATCTGGCCGAGCAGCGATTCGACGTCGCCGAGGACGACCGGATTGTCCAGGGACTCCTCGAGCAACGTGCTGGCCGTTCGTTCGGCGAGATCCAGGTCGCCGGCGGCCAGGGCGGCCCGGACCAGCAGCAGGTCGCATCGGGCGATCTCGAGCGGAGAACCGATCTCGGCGAGCTCGTCGCGGGACTGGCGGGCGAGTCGCCCGGCGTACTCGTGCTGGTCGGCGGAGTTCTCCAGAACCAGGGCGCCAAGCTGCTGGCGCAGCAGCGCAAGCGAGCGGACGTTGTCGGTGTCGGCCATCAGCGTCAGGGCCTGCTCCGCGAGGCGGATCGCCTCGTCGAGCTGGCCTCGCCGATGCGCGATCAGGCTGGAGTTCCGATACGCCGCTGCGCGCGCCGTGCGGGAGCCGGTGCGATCGGCCTGCTCCACAACAGTGCGGCACAGCTGCGCGGCGTAGGACTCGTCACCTCGCTCGTAGTAGGCGCCGACCAGGCTGATCGCGAGTCGGATCGCGTCGTCGGTGCCGTCGAGCTCGAGCGCGTGGACGTGCTCCTGTGCCCGGTTTCCGACATCGATGCTGCGCGACAGGTCGCCGATCTCCCGGTAGCACGAGCACAAGGCGATCACGGCAGGCAGCCACCACCGATGACCGGTGTCGGCGGTCAGCGGCTCCAACAACTCGGCTGCGGCATCCAGATTTCCGAGCTGCTGCTCACACTGCGCCAGCAGCCATTGCGCCTCGCGGCGCAGGTCACCGAGCTCGGCGGTCTCGTCGTCAAGCAGCCGGATCACCTGCGCGCGGGCTTCGGCCGCCTCGCCGGAGCTGAGCGCGAGCTCGGCGTACCGCAGCGCGAGCCGCGCCTCCTCGGCGACCTTCGGCTCGACCCCGGTGAGCAGGAACTCGACGGTCGTCCCCATCCGCTCGGCCAGCAGCGCGACAACGGACTGGTCGGGGCGTCGCTGCCCGGCCTCGATCCGGGACACGTAGGCGCCCGAGATGTCGTCACCGGCAACCTGATCTTGGGTAAGGCCGCTGCGGGTCCGGGCCAGCCGGACCCTGGCGCCCAACGTGGTCAGGTCGACAGCGGCCAACGAGGGGTCAGGCAACGCGGGCATTACCCAAGTCTGCCGGACATATCTGAAGACCCGATGCTCCGGTTGGCGCAAGCGCCGTGTCGCATCCGCGCCGTCAGGTGCCCGCGTGTGCTCGAGGTCGGCCCGGGTAGGGTCCGCGATGAGGCGGACAGATCACGTCCGCACCCAGAAGACGAGGCATAGGAGACACCGATGTCCTTGAGCGACGACGACATCACGACGACCCCGGCCGACTCCGACCCGGCGGGCGGCACTCCGGCGCACGGCGACGGCGACGGCACCGACGGCGACGGCCGCGACGGTGACGGCACGGACGGCGACGGCGACGGCACGGACGGCACCGACGGCACCGACGGCGACGGCACGGACGGCACCGACGGCGACGGCACCGACTCCTGACCGCTCTCGACGCGCACCGAACCGACCGCGGCCCGGCATCCCTCGACGAGGGACCGCCGCGGCCGCGGTACCCGCTGGCGCGGTCCACACTGGAACGCTGCGTTGGCGACCGCGCCGGCACGTTCGCGACGGAGTACTGGGACACCCGCCCGCTGCTCACTCGGGCGCCCGACCTGCCTTCGGGGTTCGATGACCTGCTCGGCCCGGCCGACGTCGACGGCATCGTCGCCGACCGCGGGATCCGTTCCCCGTTCTTCCGGCTGGTGCGGGACGGTACGACGGTCCCGGGCGTCACTCGGGAAGCGGTCGCCGGATCCCGGACCATCACCGATCTCGTCGACGCGAACGCCGTCAGCCGGCGTCATGGCGAGGGCGCCACGCTCGTTCTGAACTCACTGCACCGGTTCTGGCCGCCGCTGGTCGAGTTCTGCCGCGACCTGGCGATGGAGCTGGGCCATCCCACCCAGTGCAACGCCTACATCACTCCGGCCGGTGACGCTAAGGGCTTCGCCTTCCACCACGACACCCATGACGTGTTCGTCCTGCAGGTGACCGGCCGCAAACGATGGCAGGTCCACCAGCCGGTCATCACGCTGCCGACGAAGAGCCAGCCCCGCTCCGGCGCGGACCTGGTCCCCGATGGCCAGCCGCCGCTCATCGACACCGAGCTCGGCCCGGGTGACACGCTCTACCTGCCTCGGGGGTACGTGCACGCGGCCGCCACGACCGACAGCCGGTCGCTGCACCTGACGGTCGGTGTGCTTGCCATCACCTGGTACGACGTGCTCCGCGACGTCGTGGCGACAGCGGCCGACGAGCTGTCGTTCCGTCACGCGCTGCCTGTGTCACCGCACGACGCGTTGGAACAGGACCCCGACCAGCTGGCCGCCGTCCTGCAGCAGGCAGCGGCGTGGCTCTCGGCGTTGCCGGTCGAACGCGCCCGGGAGCTGCTCGAGGCGAGGGTGAGAAAGGCGGCGCCGGCCGAACCGTTGCGCCTGCTGGCACAGGCGGAAGCGGTCGCCGGCTGCGCTCCGGACTTCCCGGTCCGGCCCCGACGAGGGCTGCGATGGTCGATCCAGACCGCGGGTGAGCGAGTGACGCTGCAACTCCCCGACTGCCGCCTCGACCTCCCGGCGTACACCGCCGATGCGCTGCGACGAGCGTTGACGACCCCCGGGACCCCCGCGGAGCTCGGCGCTGCCGGGCTCGGGCTGGACGCCGACGATGCCGTCGTCCTGGTCCGGCGACTGCTTCGTGAGGGCGCCCTCGTCGGCGCGGGCTGACGCCGCCGTCGTGACCGCACCGGTAGGTCGATTCTTTTGCGCCGCCGCGTCTCGGGCGCGGGGCGACATGGTCTTCGGGAGCGCGGCCAGGGTCGATCGGTGGGTTCTCGTGGAGTCGCCCGGTCCGTGGGGGTCGCGGGCGCTTCCGCAGTCACGCGGCCTCGACGAGGCCGTCATTCTGGCGTTGCAGCAGCACGCGAAGACGTCACACGCCCGGGTGTTGCTGATCCGGCGTCCCGGCCGGCCGGTGAGCTCCGGCTCGATCAGTGGCGGGCGCGTCGTGTACGCCGCGGACTGCCGGCCGGGTCAGGAACGGCTGGTACGACGGGTCGTGGCCGACGATGCCGACCTCGCGGCGCTGGAACTGCCGTTCGGCTCTGACGCCGATCTCGCCGGGTGGACGACGGCTTCGGCGTTCGTGGGCGTCTGCACCCAGGGTGCCCATGACGCGTGCTGCGCCATGCTGGGCCGGCCGGTCGCCGCCGCGCTGGCCGTGTCGCACCCCGACCTGACGTGGGAGATGTCCCACGTGGGCGGCGACCGGTTCGCTGCGAACGTGCTGGTGCTTCCGGGCGGCCACTACCTGGGCCGGGTGCCCCCGCAGGAGGCCGCCGCCGTGATCGACACCGTCCTGGCCGGCCGCCGTCCGTCGCCGTACTACCGCGGCAAGGCCGCCTGGCTCGCGCCGGTGCAGGCGGCGCAGGAACTGGCAGCTGGCCGGCTCGGCGTCACCGCACTCGATGCGCTCACGCCCCGCCGGATCGACAAGCTGGAGCCGCACCGGTGGCGAGTCCTGCTCGACGATCCCGACGGCGGCACGCTCGCGGCTGAGGTGGAGCAGCGCTACGGCGACGTGATGACGCGGCTCACCTGCCACGCCCCGCACGAGCACGCAGTCCCGTCGTGGGCGCTGTTGTCGCTGGGCCCGGTGTGACCGAGGTCGCTCAGGCCGCTCGGTAGACGACCATCGACGCCGCGATGTACTGGCAGGCAAAGGCGGCCACGGTGCACGCGTGGAAGATCTCGTGGAATCCGAACCATCGAGGGCTGGGGTTGGGGCGCTTCAACCCGTAGATCAGGCCGCCGATCGTGTAGATCAGGCCTCCCACAGCGATGAGGACGAAGGCCGCGACACCGGCGCCGTGGATCAACTGCGGCACGAAGAACGCCGCGGCCCAGCCGAGCCCGATGTAGAGCGGGACGTAGAGCCAGCGCGGCGCGTTGACCCAGAAGATTCGGAAGCAAACGCCCAGCAGCGCGGTGCCCCAGATCGCGGCGAGCACGCCTACCCGAGCGTCGCCGCTCAACGCCAGGACCGCGAACGGGGTGTAGCTCCCGGCGATCAACAGGAAGATGTTCGCGTGGTCGAGCCGCTTGAGCCGGCGCTCGGCAGCCACCGACCAGTGGCCCCGGTGGTACACCGCGCTGGTGGTGAACAGCACCACCGATGTCACGGCATAGGCGGCCGCCGCCACCCGGCCGGGAGCGGTCGGGGCTAACGCGATCAGCACGATGCCGGAGGCCAGCGCCAGCGGTGATGTGATCGCGTGCAGCCAGCCGCGTAGCCTCGGTTTCGCCGCGGTCACGACGTCGCTGGCGACGTCACGGGCAGCGTCACGCACGCTGGCGGCGAACTCACGGGGATCGGTCATCACTGTCCAGTGTGGCCTAGATGACCGGCGACAAACCACCATCACGGCCCCGCCAGGGCCCAGACAGCATCCTCTCAGCATTCATTCAGACCTGGTGGGCACCTTCAGTGGGTATCAACAACGGAGGATGACATGAGTGACGAGCTGTTCTGGCCCCCGCTGTCCGGCAGCGGGAAAGACTCGACGAGCGGTGAGCCCGACACCGAGCGGGCCGACGACACGACAGCGACGTCCGAGCTGCCGACCCAGCCGCCGTCGGAGCACCCGACTGAGCCGCTGGCCGGATCGTGGGGCGGAACTCCGCCGCCGCCGTCGTACGGCCCGGCGTCAGGGGGCCCGAGCGACCGGCCGCCGCGCCGGCTCCGCAACTCCGCCATCGTCCTGGTCGCCGTGACCGCGTTCATCTTCGGTGCCGGTGGGGTTGGGCTGGGGGCCGCGCTGGTCCATCACGACAACAACGACAACGACGTCACCTCGAACGCCGGCCTCACGACCGGAAGCGGCTCGCCTGCCGCGCTGTCCGAGACGCCTCCGAAGTCCTACGCGGGCATCGCGTCCAAGGTGCTGCCGTCGGTCGTCTCCGTGAACGTCACCGGCTCGCAGGAGTCGGACACCGGCTCGGGCATCGTGCTGCGCCAGGACGGCTACATCCTCACCAACAACCACGTCGTCGCCGCGGCGGCGAACGGCGGGTCGGTGTCCGCCACGTTCAACAACGGCAGCAGCGCGACCGCCAAGATCATCGGCACCGACTCGCTGGACGACCTGGCGGTCATCAAGGTGAACAAGACCGGTCTCAAGCCGGCCATCCTGGGCAGCGACTCCGGCGTCCAGGTGGGCGACCCCGTCCTCGCCGTCGGCTCCCCGCTCGGGCTGTCGGGCACCGTCACGTCGGGCATCGTGTCGGCGCTGAACCGCCCGGTGGTCACATCCGACGATTCGCAGCAGCAGCAGAACCCGTTCGGCGGCAGCGGCGGCTCGTCGGCGGCTCAGAACCCGACCGTCATCGATGCCATTCAGACCGACGCGGCCATCAACCCCGGTAACTCCGGCGGCCCGCTGGTCAACAGCATCGGCCAGGTCATCGGCGTCAACTCCGCGATCGCCTCGCTCGGGTCGGACAGCCTCGGCAGCAGCTCGCAGAGCGGCAACATCGGCGTGGGCTTCGCGATCCCGATCGACGAGGCCAAGACGATCGCGACCGAGCTGATCACCACCGGCAAAGCCGTGCACCCACTGCTCGGCGTCACCCTGACGGACTCGACGGCCAGCGACGGCTCCGCCAAGGCGGTCGTGCACTCCGTGGTGTCCGGCGGTCCGGCTGCTAAGGCCGGGCTCAAGACCGGTGACGTCATCACCGCGATCGACGGCTCGGCGACCGCCGGTGATGATGCCGTCATCGCCGCTATCCGGTCGCACCAGCCGGGTCAGCAAGTCTCGGTGACTTACCAGCGGGGCGGAAGCAGTCACACTGTGACTGTGACCCTCACTCAACAGTCCTCGCAGAGCTAACGATGGGCGCCCGTGTCCTTGTCGTCGACGACGACCCGCAGCTGCGGCAGGCCCTGACGCGGGCGCTCGAGCTCGACGGCTACACCGTCGCCACGGCCGGCAACGGCGTCAAGGCGCTGGAGATGGTCACCGAGGACCGGCCCGACGTCATGGTGCTCGACGTGATGATGCCGTACGTCGGTGGTCTCGACGTCTGCCGCACGTTGCGCGGTCGCAAGGACCGGCTGCCGATCCTCGTCCTCACCGCGCGGGACGAGGTCGGCGACCGGGTGGCCGGGCTCGATGCCGGCGCTGACGACTACCTCACCAAGCCATTCGCTCTCGAGGAGCTGCGGGCGCGGCTGCGGGCGCTGATCCGCCGCTCCACCCCTGAGGAGAGTGACGAGCTGGCCCCGCTGGAGTACGCCGATCTGGTGCTCGACCCGGCGGCTCACACCGCCCGCCGCGGCAACCGGCCGATCGACCTCACGCGGACCGAGTTCGCGTTGCTCGAGCTGCTGATGCGAAATGCTGGCCGACCGCTGCCCCGCGAGACCATCATGGATCGGGTGTGGGGCTGGGAGTCCGAGCCGACGAGCAACTCGCTCGAGGTGTTCGTTGGTTACCTGCGGCGCAAGACCGAGGCAGAGGGCGAGCCGCGGTTGATCCACACCGTGCGTGGCGTCGGGTACGTCGTCCGAGGCGAGCCGTGAGTGGTGTCACCTCCGTCGGTCAACGGCTGAGCGCACCAGGGCGGCGGTGGCACACCGCGCCGCTGCGGACCCGGTTGACCGCCGCCGCCGCGCTCGCGGCGACCATCAGCATCGTCGGCGTGATCGCGGTGGCCTACTTCGCCGTCCACCACGTCCTGCTGGGCAACATCGACAGCCAGCTCCGCCAGCAGGCCCACAACGTCGACCTGGGGGTGACTCCGAACCCGGTCGGAGTCACTGTCCACATCCCGAGCGAGCCGGACATGGTGGCGGGCCCGGTCCAAGCCGTGTCGTCTGACGGTCAGCACAGCATCGCATCGGTGATCCTTCCCGTCTCCACACGCGACGACGAGATCGCGGCGCACGGCGGCCAGTGGCTCCGCAGCGCCCGCTTGGCCGACGGCACGCCGGAACGCATCCTGACCGTTCACCGAACCGTCGACGACGGTGAGGGGGGCACCATCGGCATCGCGCTGCAGGTCGCCCTGCCGTTGAACGCCGTCGAAAGCCAGCTGCAGAAACTGACCTTCGCCTTCCTGCTGCTGGGACTGTTGGGTTTCGGCACCGTCATCGCCGGATCGTGGCTCGTCGTACGC
The DNA here is from genome assembly GCA_036267755.1 of Mycobacteriales bacterium. Classification (GTDB taxonomy): domain Bacteria; phylum Actinomycetota; class Actinomycetes; order JAFAQI01; family JAFAQI01; genus DATAVK01. Next base: position 123 of record DATAVK010000150.1, on the reverse strand, counting down.
CGGATGATGCGACCTGTCGCGTCGCTCACCGAGGCGGCGGAGCAGATCGCCGTCACCCGCGACCTCGCTACCCGGATCGACGACTACGGCGATGACGAGCTCGGCCGGTTGGCGGTGAGCTTC
>DATAVK010000149.1:0-8016 GCA_036267755.1 Mycobacteriales bacterium | reverse complement strand
CGGGCTCGACCCGGCCCAGCGGATCGTGGTCGTCACCGATCCCGGGTCGCCGCTGCAGCAGACCGCTGAGGACGCCGGCTACCAGGTGTTCCTCGCCGACCCGAACATCGGCGGCCGCTACAGCGCCCTGAGCGCGTTCGGCCTGGTCCCGACCGGCCTCGCCGGCGTACCAGTCGAGGAGTTGCTCGACCAGGCCGGCGACATCCTCGAGAGCCTCTTCGGCGACACCGGCAACCCCGGTCTCACCCTCGGTGCGGCGCTCGGCGGCTTCGGACGCATCGGCCACGACAAGGTCGTTCTCGCCGACGCCGGATCGGGGATCCCCGGGTTCGGCGACTGGGCCGAGCAGCTGATCGCCGAGTCGACCGGCAAGCAGGGCCGGGGCTTGCTCCCCGTGGTGGTCACTGACACCAGCTCACCAGGGTACGCCGACCGCGACGACACCCACCCGGTGTCCCTGGGCGGTACGCCGAACCCGACGGGCAGCGCCGTATCCGGGCCGCTCGGTGCCCAGTTCATGGTCTGGGAGTTCGCGACAGCGGTGGCCGGCCGGGCGCTCGACATCGACCCGTTCGACCAGCCCAACGTCCAAGAGTCCAAAGACAACACCAACGCGGTGCTCGAGAAGGCCGGCGACGGCGCCCTGCCTGCGACGGCGCCCAGCTTCGTCGACGGGGCGGTCGAAGTCACCGCCGAAACCGACCTGCTGGCCGGTGCCACCGACCTCGACGGAGCCATCGCGTCCCTGCTCGCTGCGATACCCGACCATGGCTACCTGGCCGTGATGGCCTACCTCGACCGGCTTCACGATGCCGCGACCGCCCGGATCAGGGACGAGCTGGCCCGACGTACCGAGCATCAGGTGACGTTCGGCTGGGGGCCGCGCTTCCTGCATTCGACCGGCCAGTTCCACAAAGGCGGTCCGCAGGTCGGTGCCTTCCTGCAGATCACGGGTGCCCACGTCCGTGACCTCGAGATCCCGGGCCGGCCGTTCAGCTTCGGCAAGCTTCAGCTCGCCCAGGCGCTCGGCGACCGGCAGGCGCTCACCCAGCGCCACCGACCACTGCTGCACCTGCACCTGACCGACCGGGCCGCCGGGATCGCCCAGCTGCTGCACGCTGCCGCCGGTGAGCCGGCGTGAGAGCGAGCGGGGGCGACCCCGGTAACCCGCTGCGCGACCCTCGCGACCGCCGGCTGCCTCGGGTCCCGGGGCCGTGTGCCGTCGTCGTGTTCGGCGTCACCGGTGACCTGTCGCGCAAGAAGCTGATCCCGGCGATCTACGACCTGGGCAACCGCGGTCTGCTGCCGCCGGGCTTCGTCCTGCTCGGCTTCGCCCGCCGTGACTGGGACGTCGGGGACTTCGAGTCGCTGGCCCGCGAGGCGGCCAAGAAGTACGCCCGCACCGAGTTCCGCGACGACGTGTGGCGGCGGATCGCCGACTCCCTGGTCTTCCTGCCCGGCGCGTTCGACGACGACGAGGCGTTCGACACCCTCGCCTCGACCCTCATCGAGCTCGAGGCGAGTCATGGCATCCAAGGCAACGCCGCGTTCTACCTGTCGATCCCGCCGTCGGCGTTCCCGATCGTGCTCAAGCAGATGCAACGGACCGGCATGGCGGACAACTCGATCACCGGCGGCTGGCGACGGGTCGTCGTCGAGAAGCCGTTCGGTCACGACCTCGAGTCGGCGCGCGAGCTCAACGCACTCGTCGACGAGGTGTTCACCCCCGAGGACGTCTTTCGGATCGACCACTACCTCGGCAAGGAGACGGTGCAGAACATGTTGGCGCTGCGCTTCGCCAACACATTGTTCGAGCCGATCTGGAACTCCCACTACGTCGACTCGGTGCAGATCACGATGGCTGAGGACGTGGGCATCGGCGGCCGGGCCGCGTTCTATGACTCGGCCGGAGCCGCCCGCGACGTCCTGCAGAACCACATCTTCCAGCTGCTCGCTCTCACGGCCATGGAAGAGCCGGTGTCGTTCGACCCCGAGGCCATCCGCACCGAGAAGATCAAGGTTCTCAACGCGGTCTCGCTGCCCGAGGACCACGAGCACTACGCGATCCGCGGCCAGTACGACCAGGGCTGGTTGGCCGGTGAGCGGGTTCCGGCGTACCTCGACGAGAAGGACATCCCGCCGGACTCGCTGACCGAGACCTACGCCGCGGTCCGGCTAGGGATCGAGACGCGTCGCTGGGGCGGGGTGCCGTTCTACCTCCGCACCGGCAAGCGGCTGCCTCGCCGGGTGACCGAGATCGCCGTCATGTTCAAGCGCGCGCCGCACCTGCCGTTCGACGACACGGACACCGTCGAGCTCGGCCAGAACCAGCTCGTCGTCCGGGTCCAGCCGGACGAAGGCGTCACCCTGCGCTTCGGCTCGAAGGTCCCCGGCTCGGCGATGGAGGTCCGCGACGTGTCGATGGACTTCCTGTACGGCGAGTCGTTCACGGAGAGCTCACCGGAGGCCTACGAGCGGCTCATCCTCGACGTCCTGCTGGGCGACGCCACGCTGTTCCCGCGCAACGAGGAAGTCGACGCGTCCTGGCGGGTCGTGGACCAGCTCGAGGCGTACTGGAAGGGTAAGGCGCCGGAGAAGTATCGGGCCGGCGAGTGGGGCCCGCGCGGTGCCGACGCGATGTTGGCGCGCGACGGCCGGGTCTGGAGGCGGCCCTAGATGGCATCGACCCTGTGGGACACGACCGGCAGCGAAGTCGTTCAGGCGCTGCTGGCTGAGCGTCGCGCGGCGGGGGCACTGGCGTCCGGCCTCGCGCTCTCCCTCGTCGTCGTGGTCGACGAGAAGCAGGTCCGGGTGGCGGAGCAGGCGGCGGCCATCGCCGGATCGGCCCATCCGTGCCGCGTCCTGATCGTCGTACGCCGGTCGATCGAGGCCGACACCCGGCTCGATGCGGAAGTGCAGGTCGGCGGTCGGCTCGGCGCGACCGAGGCCGTCGTGATGCGGATGTACGGCCGGCTCGCGCTGCACGCCGAGTCCGTCATCCTGCCGCTGCTGGCTCCCGACGCCCCAGTGGTGACGTGGTGGCACGGACCGCCCCCCGACGAGATCGCCGCCGACGCACTCGGAGTGCTCGCGACCCGGCGTGTGACGGACTGCGCACAGAGCTCGTCACCGATGGAGTCGCTTCGCCGCCGGGCGGCCGACTTCGTGCTGGGTGACAGCGACCTGGCGTGGGCCCGGACCACCCCGTGGCGGTCGTTGCTGGCCTCGGCGCTGGACGCCGTGCGGTGCGCGCCGCAGAGCGCGACAGTCACTGCCGAGGCCGGGAACCCGAGCGCGGCGCTGCTGTCGGGGTGGATCGCCGCCCGGCTCGGCATCCCCACCACGGTTGAGGAGAGCAGCGCTCCAGGCATCAGCGCGGCGGAGCTGCGGACCACCGCCGAGGACGGCGAACCCTACCTGGTGCGGATCGAGCGGCCCGATGGCCGATCCGCGACCCTCTCCCGTGGCAACGAGCAGCCCCGCGCTCTGCCGCTGCCGCGGCGCGAGCTGGGCGACCTGCTCGCCGAGGAGCTTCGCCGGATGGATCCGGACTTCGTCTACGCCGAGGCGCTGGCGCAGGCCACCGGCGTGAGAGTCGCCGAGACCCAGCGGTCCCGGACCCTGGTCTGGCGTGACCCGGCCCGGCAGGCCGCGGCGGACGCCGACGCCTCGCCCGCCGCGTCATGAGCACGCCGCTCGTGGTGGTGCATCGCGACGCGACGCTGCTGGCTCGAGCCGTGGCCGCTCGGCTCATCACCGGCCTGGTCGACGCCCAGGCCGCCCGCGGGCACGCCTCAGTCGTCCTCACCGGTGGCGGGATCGGCGGCGCCAGCCTGCGCGAGGTCGCGCAGTCCCCGGCTCGCGACGCCATCGACTTCGCCGCGCTGGACGTGTGGTGGGGGGACGAGCGCTTCCTGCCCAGCGGGCACGACGAGCGCAACGAGACCCAGGCCCGCGAAGCACTGCTCGACCAGGTGCCGCTCGATCCGGGCCGGATCCACCCGATGCCGGCGAGCGACGGCCCGGCCGGCGACGATGTGGACGCGGCCGCCGCCTGGTACGCCGCGGCGCTCGCTGCCGCCTCGCATCCGGCGGACGACGGTCCGGCTCCGGCCTTCGACATCCTGCTGCTCGGGGTGGGCCCGGATGGCCATATCGCGTCGCTGTTCCCGGAGTCGCCGTCGCTGTCCGACGAGCGGGCTGTCATCCCGGTCCGCGGCGCACCAAAACCGCCGCCGACCAGGATCTCGCTGTCCCTGACGACGATCGGCTGCGCCCGGGAGGTCTGGCTGGTCGCCGCGGGGGAAGAGAAGGCCGGCGCGGTCAGGCTGGCGCTGTCCGGCGCGGCACCCGCCGCCGTTCCGGCGGCCGGTGCGCAGGGGCGGGGGGCGACCCGGTGGCTGCTCGACCGCGCCGCCGCGAGCCGGTTGCCCGCCGACATCGCGAGGCCGGCCAGCCTCTGACGGCCCTCGCCGCGGCCGGATCAGCCAGAGTTGTGCTTGAGCAGCAGGCCGATGCCGACGATGCAACCGATCCACACCAGGCCTGCGACGATCGTGATCCGGTCCAGGTTCTTCTCGACCACTGACGAGCCACTCAGGGTCGAGGACACTCCCCCGCCGAACAGGTCGGACAGGCCGCCGCCCTTACCGCGGTGCAGGAGCACCAGCAGGATGAGCAGGACGCTCATCAAGATGAGCACGACCGACAGTGCGATGGTCATCAGACCAGGACTCTTTCTTCCGGGAAGTGGCAGGCGACCTGGTGGTTCGGTGCGAGCTCCACCAGCGGTGGCTCGACCGTCCGGCAGATCTCCTGAGCCTTCCAACAACGGGTGTGGAACCGGCACGCAGCCGGTGGGTTCAGCGGGCTGGGAACGTCGCCCTTGAGCAGGATCCGGTCGCGCTTCTTCTCGCGATCGGGGTCCGGCAGCGGGACAGCTGACAGCAACGCATGAGTGTACGGGTGCAGCGGGTGCTCATACAGGTCGATGTCGCTCGCCATCTCGACGATCTTGCCGAGGTACATGACCGCCACACGGTTGGAGATGTGGCGCACCACCGACAGGTCGTGGGCGATGAACACGTAGGTCAGCCCGAACTCTTTCTGCAGGTCGGAGAGCAGGTTGACGACCTGTGCCTGGATCGACACGTCGAGCGCCGACACCGGCTCGTCCGCCACGATCATGCGGGGACGCAGCGCGAGGGCGCGAGCGATGCCGATGCGCTGCCGCTGTCCCCCGGAGAACTCGTGCGGGTATCGGTTGTAGTGCTCCGGGTTGAGACCGACGAGCTCCATCAGGTCCTGGACGGCCCGCTTCGTCCCGTGCTCGCTCTTCACCTTCTGGATCTTCAGCGGCGCGCCCACGATGGTGCCGATCGTGTGGCGAGGGTTGAGCGAGGAGTAGGGGTCCTGGAAGATCATCTGGATCTCGCGCCGCAGCGGGCGCATCTTCCGGGTGCCGGCGTGGCTGATATCGGTGCCGTCGTACGTGATCGAACCGCCGGTCGGTTCGAGCAGGCGGCTCAGCAGCCGTCCCATCGTCGACTTGCCGCAGCCGGTTTCACCGACGACGCCCAGTGTCTCGCCCTTGTTGACGCTGAAGGTCAGGCCGTCGACGGCCTTGACGGCGCCTACCTTGCGCCGGATGAAGACGCCCCGGGTGACGGGGAAGTGCTTCTCGAGCCCTTCGACCTTGAGCAGCACCTCGCCCGATGGGGCGGTCTGTGTCACTCCGCCGGACGGCGCGGTGGCCACGACGTCGTTACCGCGTTCGGAGCCGGTTTCTGAGGTGTCGGTCATAGCAGCGTCGCCACCTCGGTCGAGAAGATCTCACGCCGGCGCTCCGGGTCGAGATGGCACGCGACCAAGTGGCCGGGCTGGGTCTCCGCGAGTTCGGGGCGCACCTCACGTTCCTTTCCACCGTTGAGCTTGCCGTAAGCGCAGCGGGGATGGAAGGGACACCCGGACGGCACGTTGATCAACGACGGCGGGTTGCCCGGGATGGGCTGCAGCCGTTCGATTCCCACCCGGTCAAGCCGTGTCATCGAGCCGAGCAGCCCCCAGGTATAGGGATGCTCGGGTCGGTAGAAGATGTCTTGCACGCTGCCGTGCTCGACCGCGTGTCCGGCGTACATCACGAGGACGTCGTCGGCGACCTCGGCCACGACCCCGAGGTCGTGGGTGATGATGATGATCGCGGAGTTGAACTCCTTCTGCAGATCGTTCATCAGGTCGAGGATCTGGGCCTGGACGGTCACGTCCAGCGCCGTTGTCGGCTCGTCGGCGATCAGCAGTGCTGGGTTGCACGACAGCGACATGGCGATCATGGCGCGCTGCCGCATGCCGCCGGAGAACTGGTGCGGATAGGAGTCCACCCGCCGAGCTGGCTCCGGGATCCCGACCAGCTCGAGGAGCTCGACGGCACGCGCCTTCGCCTGCTTCTTCGAGACATCGTTGTGGACCCGGTAGGCCTCGGCGATCTGCGAGCCGACCTTGTAGTACGGGTGAAGTGCCGACAGCGGGTCCTGGAAGATCATCGACATCGTGCTGCCGCGCATCGCGCGGACCGACTCGGGGTCGGCCGTCACCAGCTCCTTGCCGTCGACCCAGATCTCTCCGGACATCTGGGAGTTGCGGGTGTTGTACAGGCCGAGGATGCCCAGGCTCGTGACGCTCTTGCCGGACCCGGACTCCCCCACGATGCCGAGCGTCTTGCCGCGCTCCACCGTGAAGGACAGGCCGTCGACGGCCTTGACCAGACCGTCGTCGGTCGGGAATCGGATGTGGAGGTCCTTGACGTCGACGAACCCCGTGGGCGTGCCAAAGGACGTCCGGACGTCCTCCACGGACGCCTTCGGGGACTCGTCAGATCGGGAAGTGATGGCTGACCTCGCTCAGGAGTAGGTGACCCGCGGATCGACGTATGCATAGAGCACGTCAACGATGATATTCGCGACCACCACGAAGAAGGCCGCAAACAGCGTCACACCCATGACGACCGGCATGTCCCGGGTACCGATGGAGATGATGGCGAGCTTGCCGATGCCGACGAAGCCGAAGACCACCTCGGCCAGCACGGCACCACCGAGCAGCAGACCGATGTCCAGTCCGAAGATGGTGACCACCGGCGTGATCGCCGATCGCAGACCGTGCTTGATGATGACCGTGCGCTCCGGCAGGCCCTTGGCTCGGGCCGTGCGGATGTAGTCCTCCGACATGGTTTCGAGCATGGTTGACCGGGTCAACCGCGCATACAGCGCGGCGTACGTGAAGGCGAGAGTCACCCAGGGCAAGAACAGGTTGCGCGCCCAGAGCAGCGGATTGGGCAAGAAGGTGACGTAGTGGACGTTGGGGAACCACCGCAGCCAGTGCGGGCCGTAGCTGAAGATCGACAGCGCGAGCAGGCCGGTGAAGTAGACCGGCAGCGACACACCTGCCAGGGCCACGGTCATGGCCGAGCGGTCGAAGATGGTGCCGCGCCGAAGCGCGGAGAGGACGCCGGTCGCGACACCGGTCACGAGCCAGATGATGCCCGCGCCGATGGCCAGCGAGATGTCCACCGGCAGGTCGGAGATGATCTCGGACCACACCGGCTCGTTGTTGATGAACGAGTAGCCCAGGCAGGGCGCGGCGCAGTGCACCGCGGTGACCCCGGTCCCGTAGGTCCGGCCGACGATGATGCCCTTCATGAACAGCCACCACTGGGTCCAGAAGGGCTTGTCGAGACCCAGCTTCTGTGACACCGCGGCGATGGTCGCGGGGCTCGGACTCCGTCCGGCATACAACGCGGCCGGGTTCGAGTTGAGCAGCTTCGGGAGCGCATAGAACAGCCAGAACGTGATGATGCTGATGACCAGCAACACCACGATTCCGCCGACGGTTCGGCGGACCAAGAAACGGATCAACTCGGATCCCTCACGGCCTCTGCTGCTGCGGACGAGTTCTGATGAAGCGATCTGCGGGGCCGACCCGAGGGCCGGCCCCGCAGATCATGGTGTATCAGATAAGGCAACA
>DATAVK010000148.1:0-12139 GCA_036267755.1 Mycobacteriales bacterium | reverse complement strand
CGTGGCTGACGCCGGGATCCGGCTGGTCCGGCTCGGCATGATCTTCCCGCTCGACGGCGAGGTGGTCCGTCGCGCGGTGCGTGGCGTCGACCAGCTGCTCGTGGTCGAGGAGAAGCGGTCCTTCGTCGAGTCCCAGATCCTAGAGACCCTCTACGCGCACCACGACCGGCCGACCATCCTCGGCAAGCGCGACCAGGCCGGGCAGCCACTGGTCCCGGCGGACGGCGAGCTCAACGCGGAACGGCTGGGACCCATTCTTCGGGCGCGGCTCGGGCAGCGGCTGACCCTGACCCCGGAGCCGGTGCGACGTGAGCTGCTGACGCTCACCGCCGCCAGTCCAGTACGCCGGGCCGCGTTCTGCAGCGGCTGCCCGCACAACCGGTCGACCGTCGAGGCGTCGGGCTCGCCGGTCGGCGCTGGTGTCGGCTGTCACGCGATGGTGCTCTGGGCCGACCGCGGTGCCGTGAGCTACAGCCAGATGGGCGGCGAGGGTGCGCAGTGGCTCGGCCGGGCACCGTTCACCGACGTACCGCACTGGGTGCAGAACGTCGGCGACGGCACCTTCTTCCACTCCGGCTCGCTCGCGATCCGGGCCGCCGTCGCGGCGGGGGTGAACATCACCTTCAAGCTGCTCTACAACGGCACGGTCGCCATGACCGGTGGCCAGGATCCGGCGGGACAGCAGAGCGTCGAGCAGGTCGTGGCGGCGATGGCTGCGGAAGGCGTCGTCCGCGCGATCGTCGTGACGGACTCGCCGCAGCGCTACAGCGGCTGGCGGGGACGGCGGTCCGGCCTCGAGGTGTGGGACCGGTCCCGGCTACCCGACGCCGAGCAGCAGCTGGCGGCGACCGAGGGCGTGACGCTGCTGGTCTACGACCAGGGGTGTGCGGCCGAGCTGCGACGGATGCGCAAGCGCGGCACGGCACCGGTCCGGTCGCGCCGCGTGGTCATCAACGAGGCGGTCTGCGAAGGCTGCGGCGACTGCGGCGTGAAGAGCAGCTGCCTGTCCGTGCACCCGGTCGACACCGAGCTGGGGCGCAAGACCCAGATCCACCAGTCGTCGTGCAACACGGACTACAGCTGCCTGGATGGTGACTGCCCGTCGTTCGTCACGGTCGACGCACCCGCCGAGCCGGTCCGGCGCCCGCGGCCGGACGACGTCGACATCCCCGAGCCGGCCGAGCGCGCGTCGGTCGAGACCGGCCAGCCCTATGCCATCGTGGCCGCCGGCATCGGCGGCACCGGTGTGGTCACGCTCAACCAGGTGCTGGGTACGGCGGCATTCCTGGAAGGTCTGGTCGTCACCGCGCTCGACCAGACCGGCCTGAGCCAGAAGGGCGGCCCGGTCGTCTCCCACCTGCTACTGAGCGATGAGGCGAACGACGGCGCGAACTCGGTGAGCCCGCAAGGCGCCGACCTGTTCCTGGCGCTCGACCCGGTGGTCGCGGTCGACCCGCGCTACCTCGCGAAGGCCTCGCCGGAGCGGACATCGACGGTGGCGTCGTCGTCGCTGGTGCCGACGATCTCGATGGTCCTCGGCGACGCGCCGTCCGGCGACGTCCAGCCGTTGCTCGACACCCTGGCCGGCAGGTCACGGCCGGGCCGGCTGACGAGCGTCGACACGGTGTCGGTCTCAGAGACGTTGTTCGGCGACAGCGTTGGCGCGAACCTGATCGCGCTCGGTGCGGCGTACCAGGCGGGGTCGGTGCCGTTGCCGGCGGAGTCGCTGGAGAGCGCCATCCGGATCAACGGCGTCTCCGTCGACCGCAACATCGCGGCGTTCCGTGCCGGCCGGCTGGCGGTGCACGACCCGAGCCGGATCCGACCGGCCCGACGTACCGGTGAGCTGCGTCACTCGCCGAGCGTCGAGGCGATCTCGACCGCCGACCGGCTGGCGGCCGGCCGACACCTCTCGCCGACGGCCCGGCGACGCGCCGCCGAGCTAGTCGACTACCAGGGGCCGGGGTTGGCGACCCGGTACATCGCGCTGGTGTCGGCGGCCGTGCGTGCCGAGGCGGGGCGCGGGGCGGATGGCGGGTTCACGGCGGCGGTCGCGGAGTCGTTCTTCCACCTGCTCGCCTACAAGGACGAGTACGAGGTGGCGCGATTGCATCTGCTGCCGGAGTTCCGGCAGGCGCTCGCCGACGCGGTTCCCGGCGGCACCCGGCCGCGATACTGGCTGCATCCTCCGGTGCTGCGCAGCCTCGGGATGGACCGCAAGATCGCGATCCCGGCGTCGCTCGCGGACCCGGCCTTCGTGACGTTGCGGGCGATGCGCAAGCTGCGCGGCACCCGGCTGGACCTGTTCGGATCCAGTTCGGTACGCCGGACCGAGCGGGCGCTGGCCGACGACTACGAGACGGAGATCGCCGGACTGCTCCCGGAGCTGCGGCGGCTCGATCTCGAGACTGCGACCGAGCTGGCAGCGCTGCCGCTGACCATCAAGGGATACGAGTCGATCAAGCTGGCCGCCGTCGAGCGCTACCGCGAGCAGCGCGCCGCGTTGCGGGCCCGGCTCGGTCTCGACACCGAGCCGGACCCGGACCGTGCTGGGTCAGCGGTACATCAGTGACCCGGGCGTGGTGAGCAGCTCGCCGGACTCCAGCCAGGTCTTCAACCCGGAGAGGATCATCGGCCAACCGCCGTACAGCTGCTCGTTTGCGCCCTCGCGAAGCTGGTCGTGAGTGACGGTCAGCCGGCAGGAGTCCTCGACCGGCTGGATCTCCCACGTCACGCGCGACTCGCCCTCGCGCTTCACGTCGTCTCCCCACAGCGCGATCATGGTGTGGACCAGTCGGCGCGGCGGGTCCGCCTCGATCACGGTGCCCTCGCCGAGCAGCCTGTCGGCCTTGGGGGAGCCCTGCTCGATCCGTGACCCGGGCTGCCAGTCCGACGTCGTCACCATGCCGAACTGGTACTTCGCGCGGATCTCGGGGTCCGTGATCGCTTCCCACAGCCGTTCCGGCGTGGTGCGGACGTAGATCTCGTAGATCTTTTCCATGGTCGCCTCCAGGGTTGTCTTGAGGTCGCTGAGACCAGCGACCCAGGGCTCGGCGTACTTGCTGACCCACCGGTCGTGGACCTCCCGGATCGGGACCGGGTTGAGGAAGTGGAGCTTCTCCCGGCCGCGCCGCTTGGTGACGACGAGACCGGCCTCCTCGAGCAGCTTCAGGTGCTTCATGACGCCGAAGCGCGTCATCGGTAGCCGCTCCTCGAGGGCGCGCAGGGTCTGCCCGTCCTCCCGGAACAGCTCATCGAGCAAGCTGCGTCGGGTCGGATCCGCCAGAGCCCTGAACACCGCGTCCATGGCTCAGACGATAGGTGACCATATGGTCACCTGTCTAGCTGGACACGAAATGGATCTCGCCGGTGACAGAGACGACGCCGTCGGCGCGGACGGCGACCAGCCAGTGATGCGGATGCTCGTCGACGACGCTCGCCACCAGCTCCGAGCCGGACGCCACGGGATGACGGAACCGATAGGCGTACGACGCGACCACCCGATCCGGTGCCAGCCGGCGCGGCAGTTCGAGTTGCAACATGGCGAGCAGCGGTCCGTGCACGAGCACGCCGGGGAGCCCCTCGACACCGGTCGCGTAGGCCTCGTCGTAGTGGATGCGGTGGCTGTTGGCGGTGAGCGCGGAGAACCGGAACAGTGCAATCGGGCTCGGCGTCAGGACGATCGACGCGGCCGGGTCGTCGGGCGGCGGTGTGACCGGGGGACGCCCCGGCGCAGCCGGATTGGCGACCGGCGGCCCGCTGCGGTAGACGAGCTGGTGGGCCTCCTGGCACCCGGTCGGGCCAGCGTCGTTGAGGTAGTCGTGGGTCACAGTGACGAACACCAGCGGACCGGTGCGGCCGGGCTTCGCCTGGACGTCGCTGACCCGGCTCCGTCGGATCAGCGGCCGGTCCACGGCAGTCGGCGACACCACGCGCAAGTTGCCGCCCGCGAACATCCGCTGGCGAGCCGGAATCGGTGGGTAGCCCAGGCCCGCGACCGGATGGCCGTCGGCCCCTAGCGAGCCGAGGGCCGGCCAGGTCGACGTTGCGGCGAGCCACATCGGCGGGACGTCGTGCTCCGGCACCGGTCCGCCGAGGCAGTCCGCGAGCAGCGTGATCGCCTCCCGGGTCGCGACGGTCGGCGTATCGACGACGGCGTCGCGCCACTCGCCCGGTGGCTCGACGAGTCGGGTCAGCCAGTCAAGGTCGCTCATGAGCCGAGGACAGCGTCGGTGTGCTCGCCGAGCACCGGGGCCGGTGCGGGCCGGTCGGCGACCGCGCCGGCAAACCGGATGGCGCCGGTCGTCGCGAGGATCTCACCGAGGCCAGGGTCGTCTCGGCTGGCGACCACCGGGTTATTCGTCGTACCGGTCAGCTCCTCGGCCACCTCGGCGAGATGCCGGTACGGCGCCCACAGCACGTGCGTTCCGGTGAGCGCGGCGCTGACCTCGGCGAGCGACCGTGTCGCGAACCACGGCCGGATCAACGCCGCGAGCACATCGCGATGCGTCCACCGGTCACCCTCGCGGCTGAAGTCGGCGTCGAGCTCGGCGGCGACCGCGGCCACGACCCGAGTGGTGTCAGTGACCTCGAGCAGCGACGACCACTGCCGCGGCGTGAGGGCGACCACCATTACCCGGGCGCCGTCGGACGTGGCCGGATCGAAGCCGAAGCTGCCGTAGATGGCGTTGCCGTACGCCGGCCGGCTCACGCCGGTGAGGGCAGCCTCGGGCAGCATGCCGAGGGTCGTGAGCGTCGATGCGGCGACGTCGGCGAGCGCGACCGTGGCGTGCGTCCCCTCGCCCGTCGTCTGGCGCCGGTGCAGGGCGGCGAGGACCGCGACCGCAGCCTGCTGACCGCAGATCAGGTCCCACGCCGGAAGGGTGTTGTTGACCGGCAGTTCGCCGTCCGCCGGTCCGGTCGCGTAGGGCAGCCCCACCGCCGCGTTGACGGTGTAGTCGACCGCCGGCTCGCCGTCAGGTGTGCCGAGCACCTGGACATGGATCAGGTCCGGGCGCGCAGCACGTAGCAGCTCGTCGGACAGCCACCGCTTGCCGGAGAGGTTCGTGACGAGGATCCCGTTGCCCGGACCCGGTGCGGTGACCAGGTCCTGCAGCGTGGCCCGTCCGGTGTCGGAGCCGAGGTCGAGCACCACCGACTGCTTGCCGCGGTTCAGCCCGGCCCAGTACAGGCTCCGACCGCTCTCGGCGAGCGGCCAGCGATCGATGTCCGGCGCGCCGCCGACCGGATCCACCCGGATCACGTCGGCTCCGAGCTGACGGAGCGCGAGACCCGCGCTCGGCCCGGCGATGAAGCTCGCCACCTCGATCACACGGACGCCCGCCAGCGGCCACTGCGCGTGATCGGTCATGGTGGCCTCGGACGCTACTCGCCGCTCCCCGTCGCGTCAGCCGCCCGTCCGGGGGTCCGTTGGAACAGCACGAACAACCAGCCGAGGGAGGGCAGCAGCACGAGCATCCCGACGATGACGCAGCCGGTCGTCACGGTCAGGGTCGCGTGCGGTGCTGCCGCCGAGGCGACCGTCAGGCCGGGCAGCAGCAGGTGGGGGTACTGCGCGACACCCCAGGCCCACAGCACGGCGGTGACGGCCAAGGCGGCTGAGACCCGTACGGCGGTGAACCGCCGCAGCACGAGCAGCCCGATCGACGCCAGGCCGGCTGCCACCGACACGATGACCAGCGGCAGCGCCTTCCCGGATAGCCCGTCGTACAGCCGTGGGGCGTTGCCGTGGACGACTACCAGCCCTGCCGCGGCAACGGCGCCCACCACCACTCCGCTGCCGAGCGCCCGGCGGCGGAACAGCTCGGTGAGCGAGCTGTCCCCGGCGCGCCGTGCGTCAGCGGTCAGGTACACGGCGGCGAGGTAGCCGCAGACCACGACGGCGAAGCAGCCGGCGAGGATCGACACCGGCCCGGTCCAACTCGTCATGCTGTCGCCGCGGCCGATGCCCGGGGGGACTCGGCCGGACGCCACGGCTCCGGCGGTCGCGCCCAGGAAAAACGGTGTCACCACTGAGGAGAACGCGAAGACCGCGCCGAAGAGCCGGCGTTGCCACAGCTCGCTCACCACCTTTCGGAACGCGAACGCCGAGCCCCGCGCGATGACACCGAGTGCGATCAGCGTGAGTGGGATGTAGAGCGTCGAGGACACGGCCGCGAACAGTGGCGGGAATGCGGTCCACATGATGACCAGCACGAAGATCAGCCAGACGTGGTTGGCCTCCCACACCGGACCGATCGAGTGCTCGATCAGGCTGCGCTGGGAGGCGCCGCGCTTCGAGCTGCCGGCGAGCAGGTCCCAGATGCCGGCACCGAAATCGGCACCCGCGAGCAGCGCGTACGCGGTCACCGCGAGCCACATCACGGCGAGCAGCGCGTTGGCGTACGTCATCGGTCACACCACCTTGACGGCCGCGACGTCGGATTCCTGCGGCGCCATCGGCACCGGCGTCGACTGTGTCATCCGCCGCAGCACATAGACCGTGGCGACCGTCAGGGCGGCGTACACGACGATGACGGCGTAGAGGCCGTACCCGAGGCCGGGCTCGGGGTTCACGGCGGCCGCGACCTTGAGGACGCCGTACACGATCCAGGGCTGGCGACCCACTTCGGTGGTGATCCAGCCGGCCTCCATCGCGACAACCGCGCCGACTCCCGAGACGGCCACAGCGCGCAGGAACCACCGGCTGGTCGGCAGGTCGCGGTGCCGCCACCACGCGTAGCCCAGCCAGGCGGCGAGCAGCAACAGCGCGCTGCCGATGCCGACCATGCTGTCGAAGGCGAGGTGTACGACGGTCACCGGCGGTCGCAGCGCCGGTGGCACCTGGTCGAGGCCAGCCACGTACGCGTTCGGTCGGAAGTGGGTGAGCAGGCTCAGCCCGTCGGGGAGGCGGATCGCGTCGTGCAGCTGGCCGCCCGAGAAGTAGCCGCCGATCGACTCCGGTGCGCCGTTGCGTCCGTGCGCCAGACCCTCCATCGCGGCCAGCTTCACCGGCTGGTCCTTTGCGACGTACCTGGCTGCCCAATCGCCGACCACGAACTGGATCGGGGCGAGCACCGAGGCCATGGTGAGCGGGACTAGCAGGCCGATCCGGTGGTAGCGGTCGTGCCGGCCGCGCAGCATCGCTACGGCGTACACCGACGCGACCCCGAAGCCGGTCACCATGAACGCCGAGATGATCATGTGGGTCGTCTCGGGGCCGGTCGCGGAGTTGAACATCGCCGCCCACGGGTCGACGCCGACCAGCCGGCCGTCGCGCACCGTGTATCCGGTCGGGCTGTTCATCCAGGCGTTCGCGCTGACCACGAAGAACGCCGACGCGATACCTGCGACGACGATCGGAATCCCGGACAGCAGATGGGTCCGCGGCGAGAGCCGATCCCAGCCGTAGAGGTAGATGCCGAGGAAGATCGCCTCGATGAAGAAAGCAAAGCCTTCGATCGCGAACGGCAGCCCGATCACCGCGCCGTAGTGATCCATCAGCCCGGACCAGAGCACGCCCATCTCGAACGACAGGATCGTGCCGGAGACCGCACCCACGGCGAACAGCACCCCGAGCACCTTGGCCCACCGTCTGGCCAGGAGCCGGTAACTGGGGTCACCGGTGCGGATTCCGCGCCACTCGACGAACACGACGAGCGCGGGCATCCCGACGCCGAAGCAGGCCAGGATGATGTGCCAGCCGAGGGAGAACCCCATCTGCGACCGCGCCATGACGGGGTTGGCGAGATTGCCGGAAGCGACGATGATCCCGGTCATCCGGAAACCTCCTTGTGAAAACTTTCACGAGGCTGTCAAGAGGACTGTACGCCGCTGCACCAATGGCCCATTGGTGGGGCTCTGGCGACACCGATGGGCCACGCGTGTTGCTATTGCAACACCAATGGGCCATTGGTGTGTGGGTCAGCTGGCGACGGACCGCAGCGCGTCCAGTAGGGCGACCAGGTCATCACCCGTGCTCATGTAGTTCATGACCCCGGCGCGCAGCCAGGTACGGCCGTGCAACCGGGTCGTCGATACCCAGGCGGCACCGGAGATCTCCAGCGCCCGCTGCAGCCGGTCCTGGTGCCGGTCGAGCTCGTCGTCCGACACAGCGACGCCGGGCAGGTGTCGGAAGCAGACGACCGACAGGTCCGGCTCGGGTACGACGGTCTCGAAATCCGGGCTGGCGGCGATCAGCGCGTTGAGCTCAGCCGCGAGGTCGTTGGTTGTCTCGACCAGCCGGCCCAGCCCGGCGGTCCCCAGATGTCGCCAGGACGCCCACAGCTTGAGCGACCGCAGTCGCCGGGTTCCCTCGATCGAGTACTCGAGCCAGCCGAGCGGTTCGTCCTCCGGCGTCGAGGACCGGTAGTACTCCGGTGTCTGCAGGAAGCTGCGGCGCAGGTCTTCGCGCCGGCGGACCAGCAGGGCGCCGATGTCGATCGGCTGGAAGAACCACTTGTGGGGGTCGACGGTCACCGAGTCGGCGCGTTCGAGGCCGGGCACGCGAGCGGCGTCCCGCCGCGAGAGCCGGGCAGCGCCGCCGTACGCCGCGTCGACATGCAGCCATAGCTGTTCTCGCTCGGCCAGGTCGGCGAGGTCCGTCAACGCGTCGATCGAGCCGGTGTTGGTCGACCCCGCGACGGCTGCGATGCAGAACGGCACCAGCCCGGCCGCCTGGTCGGCTGCGATCGCGTCGGCCACCGGCTCCGCCTGCAACCGGAAGTCGTCGCTGGGTACGACGTGCAGCGTGCCGGACGGGAAGCCGAGCACGTCCAGGGCGCGTCCGATCGAGAAGTGTGCCTGGTCGGAGACGTAGACCCGCGCCCCCTCAAGGTCCGCGCCGCGCGGTGGCCGGTCCAGGCCGCGGATCCGGCGCAGCGCCGTGTCCCGCGCGACTGTCATCGCCATCAGGTTCGCCATCACGCCACCCGAGGTCAGGACGCCCCAGCCGGCCTCGTCGTACCCAACCAGGTCGCGCAGCCAGCCCGTCACCTCCTCGTCGATCAGCGTGCCGACCGGGCTGGCATGGAACACGTCGACGCTTTGCTGCAGCCAGGACGCGAGCACGTCACCTGCCACCGCGACCGGCAGCGGCGGCGCCGTGAAGTAGCTGAACGACCTCAGGTGATGCGCGTTGTAGGTGTAGGGCAGTAGCCGCTGCGTGATGTCCTGCAGCACCTCGTCGGAGGTCGACGGCTCGGTCGGCGCCGGCGCCGGGCGTCGAGAGGGACCGAACACGCGTTCCCGGAGCTCCGGATACGAGCTCGGTCCCACGGGCCGGACGAAGGCCTCGCCGTACAGGTGGTCGACTGCCACCCGCCAGGTCGACTCCCCGAGCAGCTGCAACGACTCCCGGCTCGACGGGTCGTGGAAGTCGACGAGCGACGGTTCCGGATGCCAGTCGAAGTCGGGGTCCGCAGCAGCCATGGCGCACATCGTGCCCTAGCGGGTCGGCGAGCGATGCGGCGAGGATTTCACTTGAGCGGGCGGCTTCTCCCGTCGAGGATGTTTTTATGCCGTATCGCCGATATCTCGCCCTCGGTGCCGCCCTCGCGGCAGTCACCATCCCGACCGCAGCAGCCTCGGCGGTGGTTCCCGCGGATGTGTCGGCGCCGATGGCAGTGCACGGTCACGTCGCGGGCACCAAGTGCGACGTGTTCCCGGCCGACAACGTCTGGAACACCCCGATCACCAAGCTGCCGGTCAACACGCACAGCGCTCAGTGGGTGAAGAGCATCGGACGCGGCGTCGACCTACACCCGGACTTCGGACCGTCGTACGGCGCCCAACCGGTGCCCTACGGGATCCCGATCACCGTGGTCTCTGGCCACCACAAGACGGTCAAGGTCCACTTCACCTACGCGAGCGAGAGCGACCACGTGCGCTACCCGCTCGGCAGCGACACCAAGATCGAGGGCGGAAAGCACGCCTCCGGCGACCGGCACGCGATCATCGTCGACAAGGCCAGCTGCCGGCTCTACGAGACCTGGGACACCCGGCACACCTCTCATGGCTGGACCGCCGGCTCCGGCGCCACCTGGTCGTTGCGCAGCAACGCGTTGCGACCCAAGGGGTGGACCTCCGCGGACGCCGCCGGGCTGCCGATCCTGCCCGGCCTGCTCCGGTGGAGCGAAGTGAAGGCAGGCCATGTCAACCACGCGATCCGGTTCACGGCGCCGGTCACCTCACGGCGCTTCCTGTGGCCCGCGCGGCACGAGGCCGGCAGCACGTCCTCGGCTGCCGCCCCACCGATGGGCGCGAGGTTCCGGCTCAAGGCCAGCTTCCCGACCGCCCACTTCAGCCGGGACACCCGGGTCGTGCTGCGCGCGATGAAGACCTACGGCCTGATCCTGGCGGACAACGGGTCGCCGTGGTATTTCCAGGGCGCGAGCAGCACCCACTGGCCCAGCACCTTGCTCGACCAGCTCAAGACGATCCCGGCCAAGGACTTCCAGGCCGTCGACGAGTCGAGTCTGCGGCGGTCGGCGAACAGCGGCCGGGTGCGCTGAGTTGCGCAATGTTGCTGAGGCGCACCGCGTTGCTGAGCTGCACAGTGCTTATAGGTTGCGCAGTGTTTACAACGATCTGATAGCCAAGACAGCGAGACTTCTCCCCACGTAGCCGCCCCGAAGGACGCCGCTCCCATGCACGCCTTGTACTCCGGCATCGGCCGGTTCGCCGTCCGTTTCCGCTGGCTGGTCCTGCTGTTCTGGATCGCTGCTGCGGTCGTGACGAGCATCGCGTTTCCGTCGCTCGCCAGCGTCACGAAGGCCAACAACACGTCGTTCCTGCCGGCCGACAGCCCGAGCAACGTCGCGAGCCGGCTGGCCTCACCGCTGCAGAACTCGAACCTCACGCCGGTGCCCATCGTCGTGGGCCGGACATCGGGACTGACGGCGGCGGATCAGGCCTACATCCAGCAGCTGATCGCGAAGGTGCGGCAGGTGCCGCACGCGACGGTGGTGCGGGACCTGGGGACCTCGCCGGACGGCAAGGCCGAGCAGATCCAGACGCTCTCCGACGTGAACCTCGGTGAGGACGGCCCGGTCATCACGCTCGTGCACGACCTGCGCGCGGCGATCCGGTCGGTACCGGCGCCGCCGGGTCTCCAAACCCACCTCGCCGGGCAACTCGCCGACCAGGTCGACACCCAGGCCGCCTCGGGGTCGACGAACGGCCAGGTCGAGGGCCTGTCCGTGCTGTTCATCCTGGTGCTGCTCATCCTGATCTTCCGGGCGCCGCTCACGCCGCTGGTCACCTTGGTCCCCGCCATTCTGGTCAGCGCTGTCGCCGGTCGAGTGGTGGCGGAGTTCACCAAGGTCGGGCTGCAGGTCTCGTCGCTGAGCGAGATCATGCTCACCGTCCTCATCCTCGGGGCGGGCACCGACTACGGCTTGTTCCTCATCTTCCGGGTGCGCGAGGAGATCCGTGCCGGCCTGGCGCCACGCGACGCGATCGTGCGGTCCGTGGAGCGGGTCGGCGAGTCGATCACCTTCTCCGCCGGCACCGTGATCGCAGCGTTGCTGAGCCTGCTCGCGGCCACGTTCGGCATCTACTCCAGCCTCGGTGCG
Source organism: Mycobacteriales bacterium (assembly GCA_036267755.1). Lineage (GTDB taxonomy): Bacteria > Actinomycetota > Actinomycetes > JAFAQI01 > JAFAQI01 > DATAVK01. The sequence goes on along the minus strand of DATAVK010000148.1, from coordinate 566 downwards.
CCGCTGGCGATCGCGGTGTTCATCATGCTGCTCGCCGGCCTCACGCTGCTCCCCGCGCTGCTGGCCATCCTGGGCCGCGCGGTCTTCTGGCCGACCAAGCCCAAGCCCGGTGTGGCCAAGACACCGCTGTGGGGCCGAATCGCCGGTCGGATCGTCGCGCGGCCCGCCGTGACGCTCGTCATCGGGCTGGTCGCGTTCGGCGGTCTCGCGACGATGGTCACGCAGTACACCGCGGCCGGCTTCGGCAACGCGCTGTCGGCGCCCAAGGGCACCGACTCGGCCGCCGGCGACGCCATCCTGAACGGACACTTCCCGAAGGCGTCCGCCAACCCTACCAACGTCATCTTCCGGTTCGACCAGCCGGTCTGGGACCACCCCGGCTCACTGGACGAGGCGCAGCAGCGGCTGAGCGCGTCGCCGGTCTTCAACGCGGTGACCGGGCCGACCGCGCCGAACGGTCGCCCGCTCGGCGGCGCCAAGTACGCCGCACTGCATGCCCAGCTGGGCGACCCGCGGACGCTGCCCGCGATCGAGCCGGCCGGCACCAAGGTCGCACCGATCGACTA
>DATAVK010000147.1:0-5518 GCA_036267755.1 Mycobacteriales bacterium | reverse complement strand
GCCTCTTCGCCCAGCCGCTCGACCTTGTTGCGCTCGTAGTCGCTGAAGCCACCCTCGAACCAGTACCAGCGGCCCGGGTCGTCGTCGGTGCCCTCCCACGACAGGATGTGGGTGGCGACCTTGTCCATGAACCAGCGGTCGTGGCTGATGACCACGGCGCAGCCCGGGAAGTCCTCGAGCGCATCCTCGAGTGAGCGCAGGGTCTCCACGTCGAGGTCGTTGGTGGGCTCGTCGAGCAGCAGCAGGTTCCCGCCGGACTTCAGCGTGAGGGCCAGGTTCAGCCGGTTGCGCTCGCCGCCGGAGAGCACCCCGGTCGGCTTCTGCTGGTCAGGCCCCTTGAATCCGAAGGATGCGACGTACGCGCGTGAGTTGATCTCCGTCTTGCCGACCCGGATGTAGTCGGTGCCGCCGGACACCGTCTCCCACAACGTTTTCTTGGGTTCGAGGCCGGCGCGGCTCTGGTCGACGTAGGAGATCTCGACGGTCGGTCCGACCTTCAGGATCCCCGCGTCGGGCTGCTCGTCGCCGATGATCATCTTGAACAGCGTCGTCTTGCCGACGCCGTTCGGGCCCATGATCCCGACGATGCCACCGGGTGGGAGCGAGAACGACAGGTTCTCGATCAACACCCGGCCGCCGAACCCCTTGCGCAGGTTCTCGACCTCGATCACCTGCGAGCCCAGCCTCGGGCCGGCCGGGATCTGGATCGAGTCGCTGTCGATCGGCGCGTGCCGGTCCGCCTCGGCGACCAGCTCATCGAACCGCGCGAGCCGTGCCTTGCTCTTGGCCTGCCGGGCTCGTGGGTTGGAGCGCACCCACTCGAGCTCGCGCTCGATCTCCTTCTTGCGCTTCGCGTCCTTGTTCCCTTCGACCTTCAGCCGGCTCGACTTGGTCTCCAGGTACGTCGTGTAGTTGCCTTCGTACGGGTAGGCGTGGCCGCGATCGAGCTCGAGGATCCATTCGGCGACGTTGTCGAGGAAGTACCGGTCGTGGGTCACGGCGAGGACGGTACCGGGATACGCCGCCAAGTGCTGCTCGAGCCAGGCCACGCTCTCCGCGTCGAGGTGGTTGGTCGGCTCGTCGAGGAGCAGTAGGTCCGGCTGCTCGAGCAGCAGCCGGCACAGCGCGACCCGGCGGCGCTCGCCGCCGGACAGGACGGTCACGTCGGCGTCGCCGGGTGGCAGCCGGAGCGCGTCCATCGCCATCTCGATCCGGCTGTCGAGGTCCCAGCCGCCGGCGTGGTCAATCTGCTCCTGGAGCACGCCCATCTCGTTGCCGAGCTCGTCGGTGTACTCGACCGCCATCTTCTCGGCGATCTCGTTGTAGCGGTCGACGAGGTCCTTCACCGGCTTCACGGCGATGTCCACGTTGCCTCGGACATCGAGCATCTCGTCCAGCGGAGGCTCCTGGAGCAGGATGCCCACCGACGCGCCCGGCGCGAGCTGCGCGTCCCCGTTGGAGGCGGTGTCGAGCCCGGCCATGATCTTGAGCACGCTGGACTTTCCGGCACCGTTGGGGCCGACCACACCAATCTTGGCGCCGGGCAGGAACGACAAGGTGACGTTGTCGAGGATCACCTTGTCGCCGTGCGCCTTGCGCACGTTATGCATGGAGTAGATGTACTGAGGCACAACTCCAGGCTACGGGTGGCAGGCCCGCGCGGCGCTCAGGCGGCGACCTCCTGCCGCTCGGTACGCGACCCGGCCAGTTCCTCGGGTCGCCCGGGCGCGACCGCGTCGGCTGCTGCGTCGTCGGGCCGGGGGTGGTCGACGGCCGGCTCGGCCGGACGCTGCGGGCGCCGGACGTCGACCGGGCAGCGCGCCAGATCCGGTCCGACCGAGATCGCGTCGATCTCGTGGACGCTGCGCCGAACCCCTTGGCGGTCGTCATAGCTGCGGAAGGTCAGCCGGCCCTGGGCGACGATGCTGTCGCCCTTGCGCAGGCTGGCGGCCACGTTGGTCCCGAGGCCGCGCCAGCAGGAGACCGAGATGTACATCGGGTCGCCATCGCGGAAGTCGCCCGTCGTCTTGTCGAAGCGCCGACCGCTCGAGGCGATCCGGAACGAGACGACGGTGGCTCCGCTCGCCGTCGATCGGGTCACCGGATCGGCGACGAGATTGCCTTGCACGGTGAGGTAGGTGTCCATCGCTGCTCCCAGGTCTCGGCCACGCCCGGCGATCGCCGGTGGAGTCACCCTGCCGGACCGGCACGCCGCGAACCTCGGGACCAGGACAAGCTGTGGACGCGGGCAACCAACCGCCTGGCTGTGGAAGGACGTGCGGTTCCGGCGACCGACGGGCTGTGGCAGGCTTCCCCGCCATGAGCGAGACAGCAGATCTGACCGACCGAACCGCGATCGTGACCGGGGCGACCCGCGGCATCGGCTTCGGCATCGCCCAGGAACTCGTCCGCCGCGGAGCGCGGGTGTGTGTCACGGCGCGCAAGCCGGACGAGCTCGACAGCGCCGTCGAGCGGCTCGACCCGGACGGCGCCGACCTGGCCATCGCGGCGCGCGGCAGCGCCGACGACGCCGAGCACCAGCAGGCCACGGTCGACCTCGTCATGGAGCAGTGGGGACGGCTGGACTTGCTCGTCAACAACGCCGCGGTCAACCCTCACTTCGGCCCGTTGGTCGACGCCGACCTCGGCGCGGTCCGCAAGATCTTCGAGGTGAACGTCATCTCCGCGCTCGCCTGGACTCAGCTGGCCTGGCGGGCGTGGCAGCGGGACAACGGCGGGGCGGTGCTCAACGTCGCGAGCGTCGGCGGCGTCGTACCTGGTCCGTTCATCGGCGCCTACAACGCCAGCAAGGCGGCGCTGATCCACCTCACCCGGCAGCTCGCGCAGGAGCTCGGACCCATGGTGCGGGTCAATGGCATCGCTCCTGCAGTCGTCAAGACCGACTTCGCGAAGGCGCTCTACGAGAACGACGAGGCCGGCCTCGCGGCTCGCTACCCGATGAAGCGGCTCGGCGTACCGGACGACACGTCCAAGCTCGCCGGGTTCCTGCTCAGCGACGACGCGAGCTGGATCACCGGCCAGACCGTCGTCATCGACGGCGGCATCACCACGATGGGCGGCTTCTAGACCAGCTCGCCATCGAGGGAGGCGTGCCCGACCTCGACCAGCGGCGGGATCCGGGCCGCCATCTCGATGAACCCGTCGCCGATCATCGCGCCGGCGCGGCCCCGAGCCGCCACCCCGGCGAGGATCACCGCGAGCTTGAAGCACGCAAAACCGACGTACCACGGAAGCGCCGAGAGGTCGCGCGACGTGCTTTCGGCGTACCGGTCGAGCAGCTGCCGTCGGGTCGGGAACCCCTCGAGCTTGGTGACCGAGGGCAGCAGGCCACCGGCCTGGAGCGCGGAGCTGTCGTCGGCGTCCTGCCAATAGACGTAGAGCAAACCGACGTCGGCCAGCGGATCGCCGAGGGTCGAGAGCTCCCAGTCGAGAACCGCCGCGATCCGCCCCGGCTCGTCGGGGTCGAGGATGACGTTGTCGAGCCGGTAGTCGCCGTGGACGACCGGGCCGGTCGGCGACGCCGGTAGCTCGTCGGCCAGGCGTCCGGCCAACCGGTCGAGATCGGGCCCGGCCGGCTCGTCGTCGCGCCGGGTCGCCTCCCACTGCTGGGTCCAGCGGCGGACCTGACGGGTCAGGTAGCCCTCGGGCCGGCCGTAGTCAGCGAGGCCGACCACCGCCGGGTCGACGGCGTGCAGCGCAGCCAGCACGTCCACGAGGCCGTGCCCGATCGCTCGCCGGTCCGCGGGGTCGGTCGCGTAGCCGGGCGGCATCTCGTCGCGCACCACGTGCCCGATGACCCGGTCCATCACATAGAACGGCACGCCGATGACGTCGTCGTCCTCGCACAGCGCGAGGGTCCGAGGGACGGGTACGGCGGTCTCACCGAGTGCTGTCATCACGCGGTGCTCGCGGCGCATGTCGTGGGCGGTCGGGAGCACCGACGACAGCGGCGGTCGGCGCAGCACGACGTCCCCCGCCGGCGAGTGGACGATGAAGGTCAGGTTGGAGCGACCGCCGGCGACCAGGTCCAGCGTGCAGGACCGCCAGGCGTCGTCGCCGAGCCGATCCGCGAGGTACCGGCCGACGTCGGCGGCGGGTGCCGCTCGCTCGGAGAGGCTGAGGAGGTCGTCGGACATCGGGCCGGTCATCCTCGGGCGTCGTCGGGGGGCGATCCATCGGCCCCGGCGGCCGGGTCGTAGCGGCCGGCTCGGCCTTCGGCCGGGAGCACGACCTGAGTGCACCGGCTGCTCGCCAACAACGTCTCCCGTCCCTCACCCTCGTACATCTCGGCGGCGCAGAAGACGACCCGGCGGGTACGACGAACCACCCAGCCGTGGGCCGACAACGTCCGCGGGCCGGCGGAGCGAAGGAACTCGACCCGGAGGTCGGCGGTGAGGAACGCCTGGTCCCGGTCGAGCACGGACCAGCAGGCGCCACCCATCGCGGCGTCGAGCAGGGCGGTGACGAGGCCACCCTGAACGATCGGGCCGCTGGCGGTCGGGAAGCAGTAGTCCTCGGTGGCGTCCCACGCGATGGTGGTCGCGCCCGGCTCCCAGGACAGCCGGCGGTAGCCGAGCGTGTGCCACAGGTGCGGCGGGCTGGTCCGGTGGGCGTCCCACTGGTCGACGTCGTCGAACCGCTCGCCGGGCGTGATCGTCGGACGGTCGCTCATGGTGCGCGCCAGTGTCCCGCAAGCGTGCCGGGACGACACGCCAGGGTCACCCGAGCCCAGTCAATATCGGGACAAATCGAACCCTCCGGCGCCACGGGCCGTGATTCAGAGGGACAGCAGGTCTCCGGACCGACCGAAAATCCAGCGAGGAGTTGTTGTGTCGACCACCGAAACCCTGTCCCGCCAGTCCCGCGAGTCGCAGGACTCAAGGCCTAGTGTCCGGCCGGCGAAGCAGCCGCTGATCTGGGCCGTCGTCGCCGCGGCCCTGGCTGTTGGCGTTGCCGTCGTACACGTCATGGATCAGGGTGGCGTGACCGCGCTCGCCGCCCCGCCGCAGTGGCTGGGCTGGGCCTACCGGCTGCTTGAGGTCGGCGCGATCGCCGTCGCGCTCGGGCTGGTGAGTCGGATCGCCGAGCGGTTCAGCTGGTGGTGCGCGCTGCTCGTCGGCGTCGGACCGTTCGTCGGCTACGTGCTCAGCCGCACCGTCGGCCTGCCGGGCGACTCCGACGACAAGGGCAACTGGTCGGAGCCCAAGGGCATCGCGTCGCTGATCATCGAGGCGCTGCTCATCGTCGTAGCCGTGCGCTCGATCCGCTCACTACGATCGGCCGGGTCCGCCGACCCCTCGTAGCTCAGCGGATAGAGCAGCGGACTTCTAATCCGCAGGTCGCTGGTTCGAATCCAGCCGGGGGGACTGGGCTCGCCGCGTCGTGGGAGGCTGGCGGCGTGCTGACGTTTCCTGCTGGTGTCCGCGACGGGGCGCTGTGACCGACGCCCTGGTCTGGATCGACTGCGAGATGACCGGTCTCGACCCGGCCACCGACG
>DATAVK010000146.1:0-28565 GCA_036267755.1 Mycobacteriales bacterium | reverse complement strand
CCGCCGCGGTCGACGGCGACCCCGCGAAACGCCTGCTCGAGCCGGCTCGCCTGGGTCGGGTCGGTGGACGCCGGGCCGGTGAACAGGCCGCGAAGGAACCAGCGCGGGCCGTCGACACCGATGAACCGGGCCGGCTGGAGCGCCCCGCCTTCCACCGGGACCCGGGCCCGGAGCTCTGGGCCAAACGGGCCGTCGACGTCCTCCGCGCTCCCCCCGGATCCCTGGAGCGATTCGGCGATCTCGCCGCGGACTTCGGCCCACAGCCCGCTGGAGCGTGGAGCCGCGAACGCATGGACCTGCAGCTCGTTGCGGCCATCGACGAGGGTCGCGGCGACGATCACGTCGTCCTGGACGTCGACCCTCACCTCGATGCCCTCCGGCACCGGCACCTGCAGGCTGCCCAGGTCCAGCCGCGGCGTCTGGTCGTCCTTCGGCAGATCCTCGACGTCGAACGGCCCGGTTGGGCGTTTCGGCGGTCCCGCCGACGCGGGCACGACGAAGCCGGGGTCGGTCGCGCCGCCGTCGGCCTCCCCCCCGTCAGGTGAGTCGGCAGAGTCGTCGGGCGCGTCCGCGGAGTCGTCGCCGCCGGGTACGTCGTCGATGGCGTCCTCGTCGACGTCCTCGACCTTGCTGCGGCGTCGGAACACCGTGTCAGCTCCTTTCGGGCATGGCCCGTCCATGATCGCCCCAGCCGCCGGTCGAGCCGTGGCCGCCCTCGCCGCGCACGCTGTCCGGCAGCGTCTCGGCGGGCACGAACTCCACCCGCTCGACCCGCTGTACGACGAGCTGCGCGATCCGGTCGCCGCGGCGCAGCCGGACCGGCGTCGTGGGGTCGTGGTTGATGAGGATGACCTTGATCTCGCCGCGGTAGCCGGCGTCGATCGTTCCAGGCGCGTTGACGATGCTCACGCCGCTGCGCGCGGCCAGCCCGGAACGCGGGTGGACGAAACCGGCGTACCCCTCGGGTAGGGCCACCGCGGTTCCGGTGGGGACCACTACCCGCTCACCGGGAGCGATGTCGACGTCGACCGAGGTGACCAGGTCGGCGCCCGCGTCGTCATGGTGGGCGTAGGTCGGCAGCGGGAGGTCGGGGTCCAGCCGACGTACCGGGACCTGGACCGGCCGTTCGGTCGCCGTCACGGGTTGAACGGCCCGTCGCCGGCAGCGTGACCGCCGGTCGGCCCGGCGTTGCGGGTGAAGTGGTCAGGGGTCACCGCGACGAACAGGCCCGCGCCTCGCACCGCCACCGCACCGTCCTCGCTGTCCAACCGACCGACTGCCTCGGTGTATATCTTGCGCCCGTCGATCCCCGTGCATCGGGCGTCGATGACGACGGTACGACCCACGGGGACGGGCGCGACGAAGTCGACTTCCAGCCGAGCCGTGACAGCCATTCGGTGCATCAGCCAGCTCAGCGACCCCAGCGCTTCGTCGAGCGCGCTGGCCAGGATGCCGCCATGCGCCAATCCCGGCGCGCCCATGTGATGCTCACCGACGGTGAACCGCGACCTGACGGCGACTCCCTCGAGGACCTCGATCTGGACGCGCAGGCCGGTCGGATGCTCGTCGCCGCACGCGAAACACCAGCTGTAGTGGGGTCCGAGGATGGTCCCTGGTGCCGGAGCGAGGGGGTGGCGTTGCGGCGTCTGCATGGTCGGCGGCACCCTACCGGCATGAGCGGATCAGTAGTGGTGACCGGTGCCAACTCCGGAATCGGGCTGGTGACCTGCCTCGAGCTAGCCGGAGCCGGGTACGACGTCATCGGCACCGCACGCTCGGCGGCGAAGGCACGAGACCTCGACGACGCTGCCGCGGCCAAGGGGGTGACGGTGCGCACCGTGGTCTGCGATGTCGGCAATGCGAAGTCGACGGCCGTGGGCTTCGCCGAGATCGACGAGCTGACCGACGGCGGCCCGTGGGCGGTCGTGAACAACGCCGGATTCGCGCAGGCCGGCGCGATCGAAGACATCGACGACGCCGCGGTCCGTGACCAGCTGGAGGTGAACCTGGTCGCGCCTGCACGGATCGCCCGGCTGGTGCTGCCGGGGATGCGCGAGCGCGGCGACGGCCGGATCGTCAACGTCTCGTCGATCGCCGGGCGGCTCTCGCTGCCGTTGCTGGGCTGGTACTGCGCGAGCAAGCACGGGCTCGAGGCGATGTCCGATGCGCTACGGATGGAGGTCGCCGGGGACGGGATCAAGGTCGTTCTCGTGGAGCCGGGCAGCTTCGGAACCGGGATCTGGGACGGCGCGAAGTACCCCGAGCCGTCACTCCCCCGGTACGCCGACGCCTACGACCGAGCGCGCCGAACCACGTCCAATGGCTCCCGGCTGATGCCGGATCCGGTGTGGGTGGCCCGCGCCGTCCGGCTCGCGCTGGCCAGCCCGCGGCCGCTGGCGCGCTATCTCATCGGGGTGGACGCGGTCGGCGGCGTGGTGAGCGAACGGCTGATCCCCACGATGGTGACTGACGTCGTGAAGGGCCTGGCGACCGGCGTGCGAGGCTGGATGGGTGACCGGACATGACGAGCGACTCCACGTCCCCTGGACGTGGTGGCCGGTCCTGACGCTCGTCGTACTGCTGGGTGTCTTCGAGGTCGGCTCCGGCTTCACCTGGCCGATCCTCACGATCGTGGCGTGCTTCCTGGTCGGCTTCTTCATCGTCCCCTTGGTGATCAGCGGGCTGCTGCGGATCCGGCTCGCCGACGGCGTGCTCCGCGCCGGGAAGGACGAGCTTCCCGTCATGTCGATCACCGAGGTCACCCCGCTCGACCGTCGTGCCACCCGGATCCGGCTTGGCCCGGGCGCCGACCCCGCCGCCCACCACGTGGTCCGCGGCTGGATCGGGCCGTCGGTGGTGCTGGGGCTGGCCAGCCCGCACCCGGTGCCCTACTGGCTGGTCTCCACCCGTCACCCGGACGAGCTGGCCGCGGCGATCCTGGCCGCCCGGCAACGGGGCGGGCGCTAACCAGCCTTTGGCAACCGGGGTGAGCAGGCGCGCTGCCCCTGCAGCGGGCCGGGGTTTCCGCCCGACACCAGCCGGACCGCCGCCCAGTGCGACCGGGGCTCACCGACCAGATGGGCCACGGTTTTCCAGCTCTCGCCGGCGTGAGTCGTTACGCAGACGGCACGGCTCACGACTCGAGGTGCCGGCGGGCCAGAGGTCAGGAACGCCGCGACGTGTCGTGACACCCGCTCGACGAGGCGGATGCCGTCGTGCTGGCTCGCGTTGTGGTCGGTCATGATCGTGACGGCGTACCCGCCGGCCGTCCCGGTCGCGCGCACGAAACCGGTGGACCCGACCCGCCATCGGGCGGCTCCGGGGATCGGGTAGAAGCCGTTCTTCAGCGCCACCTGCCAGCCGCGGGGAACACCCGCGGTGATCCCCCACCGCTGGGTCGGGTTCACGACGTGGGCCATGTAGTGCCACGCCGTCGCCCGCGCGGCCTGGTGCAGCGGACCCCTCCCGTACAGCATCCGCAGCGCGATCCGGGTGCGGTCGACCGCGGTCGTGACGGTCGCGCCGTACTCCAGGGTGTTGGTCGTCGACGTTGCGTGCATCCGGCGGTCGAAGGCGTTCATGCCCGCGACGCCGCCGACCTCCTCGTAGAGGTCGGACACGTAGGGGTCGTTGAGGGAGTACTCGATCATCGGCTTGATCAGGCTGCGCTCGTGCTTGTCGAGCCCTCGATGCTCGTCTTGCGCGTGGAGCAGCACCGCGCCCAGCACCTGTGCCTTGATCACCGACGCGGTCGTGATCCGCGTGGCGGGGTGCAGGTGGTACCAGCACTGGGTGTGGGTGTCGAAGACCGCCGCCGTCACCCGCTGATCGGGGAACTCCCGCTGCAACGCTGCCCGGAACGCTGCGGGGAACATGTTGCCGCATTGGACGCGTGCCGCCCCCGCCCTCGCCGGCGCGGCACCGACCGAGCCCAGCCCGAGCGCAGCGAGGGCGGCGAGGGCGGCGATCGATTGAGTGCGACGGTATGTGCCAGTCCGGGGGGTCGACATGGGCATCAGCGTCACACTCGACGCAGCGCGGTCGCAAGCGCCGCGCTCAGGTCCCCGTGGGGCATCGCGATGACGTCGTCAAGCCCGAGCCAGCCGGCCATCGCGCGAAGCTCGGCAGCAAGCTCGTCTGCGGTCTCGGGCGGCGCGGCCGGCTCGGCCCAGGCCGCCTGAACCCGAAGGACGCCGATGTCGCGATCCGCCTTGAGATCAACCCTGGCGACCAGGGAATCACCGAGCAGAAACGGCAGCACGTAGTAGCCGTAGACGCGCTTGGGCGGCGGGACGTAGATCTCCACCCGGTAGCGGAAGCCGAAGATCCGCTCGGTCCGATCGCGTTCGAAGACCAGCGGGTCGAACGGCACCAGCAAGGCGCGCGCGGCGACCCGGCGCGGCAGGATGGTTCCGGGCAACAGGTACGCCGGTTGCGACCAGCCGCGGACCACGACCTGCTCCAGCGCCCCCGCCTCGACCAGCTCCGCCAGCCGTGGCCGAGCGAGCGGGATGTTGATCCGGAAGTAGTCCGCCAGGTCGCCGAGCGTCCCCACGCCGTGCGCCTGCGCGGCGACCAGCAGCAGCTCGCGGTGCGCTTGCTCCTCGGTCGGGGTGGGCCGCTCGAGCACCGCCCGCGGGATCACGCGCTCCGCGATGTCGTAATGGCGTTCGAAGTTGCGCCGGTTGGCGGCGGTGATCCGCCCGGTCCAGAACAGGTATTCCAGGGCGGTCTTCGAGTCGGTCCAGTTCCAGCCCCAGTCGTCCTTGGTACGGATCTCGTCCCTAGCGAGCTCGCCCGCTGAGATCGGACCGCGGTCGCGAACCTCGGCGTAGATCTCCTCGACGTACTCGGGACGTTCGCGGGCGATCCGCGACACCCCCTGCCAGGTTCCGAGCCCCGCCTCCGCCCGCTTCATCCGCCATCGCAGCAACGGGTGCAGGTCGATCGGCAACAGCGACGCCTCGTGCCCCCAGTACTCGAACAGCTCGCGGTCGCGGTAGACCATCCGGTCCAGCAGCGTGGTCGGGTAGGGCCCGAGTCGGGAGAAGGACGGCAGGTAGTGGGCCCGGGCTAGCACGTTCACGCTGTCGATCTGCAACAGCGACGTGTGTCGCAGCACCCGACGCAGGTGCCTGCGGTCGGGTGTGACCAGCGGTCGCGGCGCGTTCAGGCCCTGAGCGACGATCGCCAGCCGGCGCGCGGCAGCCGCCGTGAGGGTCTGCACCGGCGCATCCTGCCACCCGTCGCGGACACTTCCGGCGCCCGCCGGTGTTGCTGAGCCGCCGGGAGGGGCACGATGACGGCATGGCTGACGACACGGACAACGATGACGGCAAGTTCGGGTACAAGATCATGGCGATGGCCGCGGCGCTGCTCGGAGCCGCCGTCGCTCGCAAGATCCTCACCTTCGGCTGGAAGGCCGCGACCGGCAAAGAGCCTCCCGCCAACCCGGAGCACCCGGACGTGACCTGGGGCGAGGCGGCGTCCTGGGCAGTCGCATCGGGTGTGGTCGTCGGCCTGGTGAAGCTGGTCGCCCAGCGTCAGGTCGCAGCGACATGGCACCGCGCGTCCGGCGAGCTTCCACCTGGTCTGGAGGAGACCGCGGCGTGACCACGGCGGCGGCGCCGATCGACGAGGATGCGATCGCCTACGCCGGGGTTGTCGGCCAAGCCGGCATGCTGCGCGACGGCCGGATCGACTCGGTCGGGCTCGTCGACCTGCTGCTCCGGCGCATCGACCGGCTTGACCTGCGGACCCACGCGTTCCGGGTGGTTCTCGCCGACCAGGTCCGGCAGGCCGCCGTCGAGGCTGACACCGCCCGGCGAGAGGGCGACACCCGGCCGCTGCTCGGCGTCCCGATCGCGATCAAGGACAACGTCGCCCTCGCGGGGCAACCTTCGTTTCTCGGCAGCGGCTCTCCCGAGCCGGTCGCGACCGCCGATGACGAGCTGGTACGCCGACTCCGCGCGGCCGGGCTGATCGTGCTGGGCAAGACCCACCTGCCGGAGCTGGCATTGTGGGCTGCCACCGAGTCGCGATGCTTCGGCATCACCCGCAACCCCTGGGCGCCGGATCGCTCCCCGGGCGGGTCCAGTGGCGGGTCCGCGGCCGCAGTCGCCGCCGGCATGGTGCCGGCGGCCCACGCCACCGACGGTCTCGGCTCGATCCGAATCCCGGCATCAGCCTGCGGGCTCGTCGGTCTCAAGCCGTCCCACGGCCTGGTGCCGCTAGGCCCGGACCCGGATCACTGGAACGGGATGTCGCACGCCGGCTTCCTCACTCGGTCGGTGCGTGACACAGCGGTCCTGCTCGACATCGCCACTGCGGGCGCCACCCGGCTGGCGGAGGGCCTCGACGAACCACCGACCGGCCTGCGGATCGCGGTGACTAGCCACGCGGCGACACCGATACGTCCCGGCCCTGCGGTCAAGGCCGCGCTCGATGCCGCGGTCGGGATCCTGCGCGGGCTGGGTCTCACCGTGATCGAGCGGGATCCGCCGTACGGTCGGACGCTGCCGCAGTCGGTCTCCGCGCGGTATCTCGCCGGCGTCGCCCACGATGTGTCACAGCTGGCCGATCCGGGGGCGACTGAGCCGCGCACCCGGTCGCTGGCTGCCATCGGCCGGCGGCTGCCCGAGACCTCGGTGCCGTGGGCGCGGGGCCAGGGGGCGGACTTCGGGTCCCGGATGGCCGGTTTCTTCGACTCCGTAGACCTGCTGCTGACGCCAACGATGCCGGTGCTGCCACGCTGGGCCGGCAGCCTCGCCGGTCGCGGCCTGGCCCGAACGCTGACGCTGATGACCCCGTGTGCGGCGTACACGAGCCCGTGGAACGCCTGCGGGTTCCCCGCCCTCAACCTGCCGGTGTTCACGACCCCCAGTGGCATCCCGGTAGGGGTGCAGCTGGTGGGTCCGCTCGGCAGTGAGGCGCTGCTGCTCCAGGTCGCGGCGGCGGTGGAGCCGGTCGCGGGATGGCTCGACCGGCGCGTCGAAGGGCGTCCCGCGGTGCGCTCGTTACCGTGATCAAGTGACGCACAGGGCCGGCGCGATCCGCACCCTGGCGGCGATACCCAACCTCGACGGGCTGTTCAGCGCCCGGGTGCGCCAGGGCGTCGGGATGGCGCTGGCCGAGGAGCGCGGATCCGTGGTGTTCGACGCTCCCCCGGTCGGGGCGTGGACCGTGCGGTTCCACGACGGTCGGGTGCGGCTGCTGCGGGGTCGCGACTCGCGGGCCCGGGCGACCATCAGGGCCGACGCCTCGACACTTGCCGCCGTCCTCGAAGGGCGGATCAGCGGGGTGGAAGCGTTCCTCGACCATGGCCTGACGGTGCGGGGCGACCTGGCGTTCGCGCTGCAGATCGACGGGGCGTTCGACGTCGGCGAGCGGGCCGTCACCCAGCCGGTGGCCAAGACCCGGCGGGTCATGGGGGTCCACTGCGCCTATCTGGAGGCGGGGCCGTCCGATGCGCCGGCCGTCCTGCTGCTGCACGGCCTCGGTGGCACCAACGCCTCGATGCTGCCATTGATCGCCGACCTGGCCCAGGATCACCGGGTCCTCGCGCCAGACTTCCCCGGTTTCGGCGGCTCGGCCGCGCCGCGGTGGCGGTATCGCCCGAGCGACCTCGCCGGCTGGGTGCAGGCATTCCAGACCGAGCTCGGCGCGACGAGGGCCGCCATCGTCGGCAACTCCCTCGGGGGCCGGGTAGCGATCGAGACCGCGCTGACCGCGCCCGTCTCGGTCACCCGGATGGTGTTGCTCTGCCCGTCACCGGCGTTCCGGCGGATGCGGCAGTTCGTGCCGCTGGTCAAGCTGCTGACCCCGGACGCTGTCGTGCTGCGGGCTCCGATGCCGCACTGCATGGTGGTCCGCGCGATCCGGAGCTTCTTCGCCGAACCCGACCGGCTGCCGGGCCCGTGGTACGACGCTGCCGCGGACGAGTACATCCGGATCATGCGCCGCTACGGGCACCGTCGGGCGTTCTACGCAACGCTGCGCCAGATCTACCTCGATCCGGCGTATGGCGACGATGGGTTCTGGGATCGGCTGCCGCGGCTGTCGACACCCTCACTGTTCGTGTGGGGCGACCGGGACTGGCTGGTGCCGTCGTCGTTCGAGCGGCACGTCGTCGAGGCGGTCCCGGCTGCGCAGTCGGTCGTCCTGCCCGACTGCGGTCACGTCCCGCAGTTCGAACATCCGCAGGCGACGAGCGAGCTGGTCCGGGAGTTTCTCACCGGCTGAGCCCTGCCGTTCAGGACAGCTGGCCGCCGAGCTCGCGCACCATCCGCTCGGCGAGTCGTCGGGTCTCACGGGCGTTCAGGGTGCCGCCGGCGACCGCGCCGCCCAGGAACGGGATGACGGTCGTCATGTTGGTGCCGGCGCGGCGGAGAATCCGCCGTCTCAGCTCGCGACGACCGGCATTGAGGGTGATGATGACACCGCCCCGACCCGGGGTGCGCACCAGCGCGTGGCGGCGGGTCCAGGCACCGAGGTAGGCCGCGGTCTTGACCGCGGCAGTCCCAGCGGCGGGCTGGCCATAGACCTCGTGCAGCTCGGCGACGAGCTTCAACTCGATCGCGACGACGGCGAGGGTCTCGGCGGCGACCTGCACCGGCGTGGTCAGCAGCAGGGGTGGGGTGGCGAGCTCGAGCGAGGCCACCAGTCCGCCAGCCACGCCGATCGCGCCGGTGGACCTGGCGGCAGTGGCGACCAGCGCCTCGGCCAACGCGTTGCCCTGCAGACCACCGTGGTGCTCGCTCAGGGTAGAAAGATCGCGGATCGGGATATGGGGCGCGGTCTCCGTCACGCTGTCGGTGATCCAGCGCCCGCTGCCCACGGCGGCGGCGCCGGCCCGTCGGGCGCTGCCCGCCAATGCCACCGCCAGCCGCCGAAGCAGTCCGACTCGTGCACGCCGGTCCGTCACCCCGCCACTGAGCAGCTCATGGATGACGGCCGGGATTTCGTGCTCAGGAGCGTCGCGAGGACGCTCCGGTCTTTGCTGACTCAGGCCGCGCACTCCCTGCAGATGCCCTTCTTGACGTCTGCGAGCTGGCTGCGGTGACGCACCAGGAAACAGCGGTTGCACGTGAACTCGTCGGCCTGCCGCGGGACGACCCGGACGGTGAGTTCCTCACCGGATAGGTCGGCGCCCGGCAGCTCGAGCGACTCGGCCAGCTCGGCCTCGTCAACGTCGACGGCGCCCGCCTGGGCATCACGCCGCGCCTTGAGCTCTTCGATGCTGTCTTCGGTCGTGTCGTCGTCAGTCGTACGTGGTTGGTCGTAATCGGTAGCCATGAGGTCCTGCTCTCTGTTGAAGCCCTGCGCGAGCACTAACGCCACAGCCCGAGTTTTATGCCCGATTCACTGCGGCAGTTCTGCCCGTCGCCCCACTCGCGCGCCGCGCACGGTACCGGAAACCGATGAACGCTGCGTGATGCCCGGCCGCAATGCGCTGATCTTCGCCTGTCACCATGCCCTTCAGATCCCCTCTCACACACTTCGACAGAAGGGCCCCAGTGGTTCAGTACGCACTCGGCGACCGGACTCCGAGCGTCGACGACAGCGCCTTCGTCCATCCCGATGCCGTCGTGATCGGCGCGGTCACGATCGGGCCGCAGGCCTCGATCTGGCCAGGTGCCGTGCTCCGCGGCGACTACGGCGAGATCAGAGTCGGCGCCCGCACGTCCATCCAGGACGGCAGCATCATCCACGCCACCGCGGATCACCCGACCCGGATCGGGAACGACTGCACGATTGGCCACCTCGCCCACCTGGAGGGATGCACCATCGAGGACGGCAGCCTGGTGGGATCCGGCTCAGTGGTGCTGCACCGAGCGGTGGTCCACACCGGAGCCCTGGTCGGTGCGGGGGCCGTCGTCCCGAACGACATGGAGGTGCCGTCGCGCGCGATGGCGCTCGGCGTACCGGCGAAGATCAAGCTTGACGCCGTTCCCGAGGGGGTGCTCCAGATCAGCGCGGACCTCTATGTCGAGAACGGTGCCCGCTACAAGCGCGACCTCCGCCGGATCGACTGACCACACGCATGGCCCATTGATTCGGCCAGGACCACACGCATGGCCCATTGATGCGGCTATAGCCACACCAATGGGCCATTGGTTCAGACCAGGAGGGCGCGGACGGCTTTCCGGTCGGTCTTCAGGACGCTGGTGAGCGGGATCGCGTCGATGATCCTGACCTCGCGCGGGTACTTCGCCCGGGAGATGTGGTCACGTGCGAACGCGACGAGCTCGGCCTCGGTGACGGTCGCGCCCGGCCGTAGCTGCACGAACGCGACGACCTCCTCGCCGTACGTCGGATCCGGGCGACCTACAACCGCCGAGGCGACGACGTCCGGGTGAGTGAGCATGACGTCCTCGACGTCGCGCGGGTAGACGTTGATGCCGCTGCGGATGATGAGGTCCTTGAGCCGGTCGACGACGTAGAGGTAGCCGTCCTCGTCCAACCGGCCGACGTCCCCCGTGTGCAGCCAGCCGTCGCGCAAGGCGTGGGCGGTTTCGGCGTCGGAGTTCCAGTAGCCGGTCATCACGTTGGATCCCCGCACGGTGATCTCGCCGTCCTGACCCACCGTGCCCTCGGAGCCGTCGGCGAGCTCGATCCGCACCTCGACGCCCGGCGCCGGCTTCCCCACGCTGCCCGGCCGGATGCCGCCCAGCGGTGACGTCGAGATCAGCGCGGCGCTCTCGGTGCAGCCGTAGCCTTCCGCCAGCTCGCACCATGGCAGCCGGCGCTGGAACTGCTCCCGGGTCTCCGCCAGCAGCGGGGCGGCGCCGGACGAGATCCGACGCAGCGACGACAGGTCACGCTCCTCGAGCGGCTGCGCGAGCAGCATCTGAAGCATCGACGGGACCACGGCACCGAGGTTCACCGCGTGCTGCTCGGCCAGATCGAGCCAGCCAACCGGGTCGAACCACCGCATCAGCACCGCGGTCCCCGGATCGGGAGCGTGCAGCGCGAGGGTCTGGACCAGCAGGCCGTAGGCATGCGAGAGCGGCAGCGGCACCAAGCTGACCGTCTGTTCCGGGTCGTAGCCCATCGTCACCGCGGCCCAGGCGGAGGTCGACATCGCGTCGTGGCTGAGCATCACGCCCTTCGACCGCCCGGTTGTCCCGCCGGTGTAGAGCAGTGCCGCCAGCTCACCCGGGTCGCGGTCGACGAGGTCACCTGGCGCCGCCGCCTCCAGCTCGGCGAAGGTAATCGTCGCGGGTGTCGCAGGCCCGGCGAGCACGATGCCTCGCAAGGTGTCGACGCCCTTGGCGGCCGCCTCGACCTTCGGCAGGAACTCCGGTGTCGTGACCACGTACGCCGCCTCGCTGTCGGCGAGCACGTGCCGTAGCTCGTCCTCGCTGAGCAGGAACAGCACCGGCGTCGTGACAGCGCCGGCTCGCCAGATCGCGTGGTAGACGACCCCGACCTCGCTGCAGTTCGACATGCACACGACGACCCGCTCGCCCGGCCGCAGTCCGGCGTCCCGCAGGCCGGCCGACACCCGGCGAGACCGGTCGGCCAGCTGGCTGCCGGTCCAGCGCTCGGACTCGAAGACCAGCGTCGAGCCGTCGCCATGTCGCTCCCACGACGCCTCGGCGAGGCGTTGCAGGCTGTGACCGGTCGGTGTGGTGGCGAGAGTCGTCGTCATGGGGACTACTCTGCACCGAACGGCGTTCTGACGGGAACATCGGCCACACGTTTTCTTTTCAGGGTGCGTGTCGGTCACCACAGCGAGGTGGCATATGGACTTTCGCGACACACCGGATGAAGCAGCATTCCGCAGCGAGCTCCGGCAATGGCTGGCAGACAATCTCCCCGAGGACTGGACGAGCCGCGCGCCGTCGGTCGGTCGTTGGGACGAGGGATTCACGCGGAAATGGACCCGCACCCTCTACGACGCGGGGTACGTCGGACTGACCTGGCCGAAGGAGTACGGCGGCGGGGGTGCGCCGTATACCCACCAGGGCATCTACCTCGAGGAGACCGCGCGGATCGGCGCGCCCGACCACATCGGGGTCATCGGTCTCGGCATGGCTGGCCCCACGATCATCGCGTGGGGCACCGAGGAGCAGAAGAAGCGGCATCTCGAGCCGCTGCTGTCCGGTGAGGAGATCTGGTGCCAGGGCTTCTCGGAGCCCGGCAGTGGGTCGGACCTCGCGGGCGCCAAGACCCGTGCCGTCCTCGACGGCGACGAGTGGGTAGTCAACGGTCAGAAGGTGTGGTCGTCGTACGCCCACATCGCCGACTGGTGCATCCTCGTCGTCCGCACCGATCCGGACGCCGAGAAGCACCGCGGCCTGTCCTACCTGCTCGTCGACATGCACTCCCCCGGCGTCGATGTTCGGCCGCTGCGTCAGATCACCGGTGACCCGGAGTTCAACGAGATCTTCTTCACCGACGTCCGGGTGCCCCGCGACTCGATGCTCGGCCAGCCCGGCGACGGCTGGAACGTCGCGATGACCACGCTGCTGCACGAGCGCGGCACCCTCGGCTTCGCGCTGACCGCGGCGCTCGAGCGGCAGGTCAACCGGCTGCTGGAGCTCGCGACCGCACCGGCACCCGACGGGACCCGCCCGGCCGACGACCCGGTGATCCGTGACGAGATCGCCCAGCAGTGGATCGACCTGCAGGCGCTGCGGTTCACCAACTACCGTTCGCTGACGGCGCTGCAGAAGACCGGCGTGCCGGGGCCAGAGGGATCGGTCGCGAAGCTGCACTGGAGCGAGAGCAACCAGCGCCTCACCAAGCTCGCCCAGTCGATCTCCGGGCTCGCCGCCCAGCTCGACGGCGAGGGTGGCGTCTGGGACGGCTACTGGGTCTACCAGCAACTGCGCAGTCGCGGCAACACCATCGAAGCCGGCACCTCCGAGGTGCTGCGCAACATCATCGCCGAGCGCATCGTCGGCCTGCCCCGCTCTCGCTAGGAGACTTTCGTGGACTTCGCTTTCTCCGAGGATCAGGAGCTGCTGCGCGCGGCCGCCCGGGACTACCTCGCCGACCGGTACGGCGAAGAGCGTGTCGTCGCGCTGGCCGAGTCCGACGCCGGCTGGGACCCGGATAGCTGGTCGCAGCTCGCCGAGCTGGGCTGGCTCGATCCCGAGCTCGGGTTGCTCGAGCACGCGGTGCTCGCCGAGGAGACCGGCAGCGCCCTGCTCCCGGCGCCGTGGTTCGCGACGGTAGGGCTGGCGTGGCCGCTGCTCGATGACGAGCTGCGTGAGGCGGTCAGCGCCGGCCGACGTTCGGCGACCCTGGCGTGGGCCGAGCCGGACTCTCCCGCCACCTTGCTCACGGCCGCTCATCGCAGCAGCACCCGAGCCGGTGCTGACGGTCGGCTCACCGGCAGCAAGGTGCTGGTCCCGGACCTGACATCGGTCACTGACGTCGTCGTGGTCACAGCGGAGGGCCTGTACGTCGTCGATGTCGAGGCCAACCCGGACGTCGTCGTCCCTCGCTCGACGATGGACCTCACCCGGCGACTGGGTGAGCTCCGGCTCGACGGCACACCGGCTCGCTCGCTCGACGCGTCGCCCGACGCCCTGACCGAGGTACGGCGGCGAGCGCTGGCGCTGCTGGCATGCGAAGCGGTCGGCGTCGCGCAGCGGGTGCTGGACATCACCGCGGCCTACACCAAGGAGCGGCAGCAGTTCGGCCGCGTCATCGGGACCTACCAGGGCGTGTCGCATCGGGTGGCGAACACCTTCGTCGCCTTGCAGTTGGCGCGCTCGATGGCCTACTGGGCGGCGTGGACGGTCAGCGAGAACGACCCACAGGCCGATCTCGCCGTCGCCGGCGCGAAGGCCGCGGCGGGCGAGGGCGCTGTCTTCGCGTGTGAGCAAGGCATTCAGGCACTCGGCGGCATCGGCTTCACCTACGAGCATGTTCTGCACCGCTACTACAAGCGGGCGCAGTGGATCGACGCCTTCGACGGCAACGGTCGGGTGCAGCGGGCCGTCATCGCGGCCGAGCTACTCGACCGGCGCGGCGGCGAAGGAGTCGCCGAGACGACCCTCCCGGTCACGACCGAGTCGAAATCAGAATCGGAGTCGGCAGCATGAGCGAGCTCAAGCAGGTGCTCTACACCGCCCGGGCAACCGCAGACGGCGGCCGCCAGGGCCGGAGCGTCAGCGACGACGGGCGACTCGACGTGACGCTGTCGAGCCCGGCCTCGATGGGCGGCGACGACGGCCCCGGCACCAACCCGGAGCAGCTGTTCGCAGCGGGGTACGCGGCATGCTTCCACTCGGCGTTGAAGCTCGTCGCGCAACGAGCCAAGGCTGACGCCGAGGGCTCGACCGTCACGGCGGCGGTCGGCATCGGGCCACTCGCGGACGGCGTGGGATACGGGCTGACCGTCGAGCTCACCGCCGCGCTACCGGGAGTCAGTGACCGGGACGCTGCCCTGAAGCTGGTCGAGACCGCCCACCAGGTATGCCCCTACAGCAACGCCGTCCGGGGCAACGTGGACGTCGCACTGTCGCTGGCCTGAGCCGCCTGGAGCAAGTCCGCGGCCTTCTCCGCGATCATGATCGTCGGGGCGTTGGTGTTGCCGCGCGGCACCGTCGGCATCACCGACGCGTCGACGACGCGCAGCCCGCGCACCCCGCGCACTCGTAGCTGGGCGTCGCAGACGTCGTCGTCGGCCGGACCCATCGCCGCCGTCGAGGTGGGGTGGTAGATCGTCTCGCTGCGAGCCCTCGCATGGGCTCGCAGCGCCTCGTCGCTGTCGTCGCCGGAAGCCGGCAGGAACCGCTCGCCCTTGTACCTCGCCAGCGCCGGCTGCGCCACGATGTCCAGGCAGACGCGGAGCCCGGCCACCATCCGGTCGAGGTCGGCCGGATCGCTGTAGTAGTTAGCGCGGATCACCGGATGCTGCGAGGGGTCGGTCGAGCGCAACGTGATGGTGCCCCGGCTCTTCGGCGTCAGCAGGTACGGCCCCAACGTGATGCCGTGCCCGGGCGGGTCGGTGAAGCCGTGGTCCAGGAACATCGCCGGCGCGAACAGCAGCTGCAGGTCCGGCGTCCAACCCGGGATCGGAGCAGATGAAGCCGCCCGCCTCGGCCACGACCGAGGTGAACGGGCCGCGGTGCCGCAGCATGTACGCCGCCACGTTGCCGAGCCGCTTGTCCGCCTCGAACAGCGACACCGGATCCGGGCAGCTCCACATCGCACCGACGCTGACGTGGTCCTGCAGGTTGCGGCCGACGTTCGGTGAGTCGACGACCACGTCGATCCCGTGCTCGTGCAGCTCGTCGGCCGGCCCGATGCCCGACAGCATCAGCAGCTGTGGCGTGTTCACCGTGCCGCCGGCAAGCACTACCTCGCGATCGGCCCGGAACAGCTGCCGGCGGCCGTCCACGATGGCCTCGACGCCGACCGCGCGGCCGCGTTCGGTGATGACCCGGGCGGCCAGCGCGCCGGTCACGACCGAGAGGTTGCGGCGCTTGAGCGCCGGGCGCAGGAACGCCTTCGAGGTGGAGCACCGCCGGCCGTCCCGCTGGGTCGCGGCGTAGAGGCCGACGCCGTCCTGCTGCTCGCCGTTGAAGTCCGGGTTGCGGACGTAGCCGGCCTGCTCGGCTGCCTCGACGTAGGCCAGCGACAGTGGGCTGGGCGAGCGCTGCTCCGAGACGGTCAGCGGGCCGCTGCCGTTGTGGTACGCCGATGACCCGCGGGTGTTGCCCTCCGAGCGCAGGAAGTACGGCAGCACATCGTCGTAGCCCCAGCCGTCGCAGCCGGCATCCCGCCAGCCGTCGTAGTCGAGCCGGTTGCCGCGGATGTAGATCATCGCGTTGATCGAGGAACAGCCGCCCAGCACCTTGCCGCGCGGCCAGTACAGGGTGCGGTCGTCGCAGCCCGGCTCCGGCTCGGTCGCGTAGTCCCAGTCGTCGACGGTCCGGAACAGCTGCCCGAACGCCGCCGGGATGGCGATGTTGCGGGCTCGGTCACGCCCGCCCGCCTCGAGCAGCGTCACCGAGACGCCCGGGTCCTCACTAAGCCGGGCGGCGAGCACGCAGCCGGCCGAGCCGGCCCCGACGATCACGTAGTCAGCCATAGCGCCACCTTGACACCACACGTCCCCATGTCAAGCCCGAAATCACGTCGGTCAGGCGTAGCGGTTGGCGAGGTCCAAGACCTCTTTCACGTACCACCAGGCGTGGTTATAGGAGAAGACGGCCTGGTCGATGCCGGTCGCACCGCGGCCGGCACCGGCGGCGCACAGGTAGCGGGCGGCGGAGAACACCGCGTCCGTCGGGTCGTCGATGTTCGCCTTGCCGTCACCGTCGGCATCAATGCCGTAGAGCGCCCAGGTCGACGGTTCGAACTGCATCGGGCCCTCGGCGCCGGCGACCGAGCGATGGACGTTGCTGCCGTTGCCGGTCTCGACGGTGCCGATGCCGGCCAGGACGGTCCACGGCAGGCCCGGGCAGGTGGGCGCCGCGCGGCGGTACAACTCGAGGTACGACGCCGGGATGACCGACAGCGCGTAGCTACTGGCCTCGCTCTGGTCGACCTCCAGTGGGCGGGTCACGTGAACCCGAGCCGACCCGCCGAAGATGGTCTTGACGTCGGCCCGAAGATCGTCCAGGGACACATTCGGCGCATCGACCAGCACCTCGCGGTTCGCCGGCAGGCCCAGCGACTTGGCCTGCGTCGCGGACACCATGGCGTCAACGCTGGGCAACGCGATCGTCGCGAATGCCCCGACCCGCAGCGGCACGGGCACCGCGCCCCCGACAGCCGCCTGCAAGGTGGCACCGAGCTCGTGCCGCAACGGCCGGGAGCTGGTGTAGGCGACGGTGAGCTCGCCCTCGGCGACCGAACGCCACAGCGGGTTCGACACCGCGGTCAGCTTCGGCGTGAATCCTCGGATGTTGGACAGCGGTACGCCGGCCACCTGGATCCGGTGACCGCTCAATGACAAGTCGCCGCGGGCCAGCGACGCCACGTGGTGGACGCCAGAGGTCCGGCGCAGCCGCCGCAGCTGCCTGGGCGTGGCCGAGTGACGTAGGTCGACGGCGACGTCGGGCGGAGTGAGGCCGTGCAGCTTGGGCACGACCGGTGCCGTCGTGCCGCCGTTGGCAATGTCGGTGCCGGCCTGGGCCGACGTACTGGCCGGACTGGCTGATCCGGTGCCCGCGGTCGAGCTGCCACCGGAGCCGCCGGGCGAGCTCCCCGCCGTGACCGCCGCAGCGCCCGGCTGATGGTGCGCCGCCAGCACCACACCCACGACGCCGGCAGAAGCCAGGGTGCCCGCGGTCAGCAGCGCAGCGATCACGACTCGCCGCCTGCTGGTCACGTCCAACTCCTGCCCGCAATCACCCCGATCAGTCTCCCGGTACGACGGGAGCGGGCGCATCTGGAGCCGCGGCATCGGCGTCAGCCGCCACGAGCAGATCATGCAACGCTGAAAAAAGCACCGGATTCGCCGCGAGCGTGGTGTGGCCGCCAGGCGGCTTGCCAAGCAGCCCGTCGACCCGGGCACCGGCCTCGCGGGCGATCAGTGCGCCCGCCGCCCAGTCCCACGGGAACATGCCGGCCTCGTAGTAGGCGTCGATGCGGCCGGCCGCGATGGCGCACAGGTCGAGCGCGGCAGACCCGAACCGCCGGATGTCGCGGATCGCCGGCAGCAGCCGAGCCACGGTGCGTCCCTGGGCAGCACGGCGGAGTGCCGAATAGGAGAAGCCGGTGGCAACCAGCGAGAAGGCCGGATCGGTCTGCGCCGAGCACGTCAACCGCCGGCCATCGCACCATGCTCCCCCACCTCGAACCGAGGTGTACTCCTCGCCCCGCGCGACGTCGATGACGACACCGACGACCGGCTCGCCGTCGATCTCGGCACCCAATGAGACGGCGTATTGGCCGATGCCATAGAGGTAGTTGACGGTCCCGTCGAGTGGATCGACGTACCACGTCACCGCGCTGCTGCCGGGTCGGTTCGCGCTCTCCTCGGTGACCACCGCGTCGTCAGGTCGCTCGGCCGCGAGGCCGTCGAGGATCACTCGCTCGGCCCGTCGGTCCATCACGGTGACCGTGTCGGTGGGGGTTGACTTGCTGCTCGCCTGCAAATCGGCCGGTCGATCGCGCAGTATCTCGGCCGCCGCCCGGGCCAGTCGGCCGGCCAGTTCGAGCAGATCCTCGGGCTCAGGCGTGGTCAGCCCCGGTGATGGCGGCGCAGCACCCAGGCGAGCAGGCCGACGCCGGCGGCCGCCCCGGCAGCGGGCAGGGTCTTGTTGCTCCGCGCGGTCGCAGTGGCCGCCGAGGCCGTCGCGGTCGCGGCGCTCGACGTCGCGTGACTCACCGCCGAGACCGCACGGTCCGCCGTGCTGGGGCTCTTCGGCGGAGCCGGAGCCAGCCCCGACGCCGAGCCGGACGATAGAGCGAAGCCGGCGACGTCCGAGGTGGGGGTCGGGTGCTTGATCGGGCTGACGCCGCCACCCGCCGGCCCCACCGGGGTACGACGCTCCTTGCGCCGGCCGATCTTGGAGCCGAGGAACAGCACCGGGTCGTACTTGGTGTCGACCACGCGCTCCTTCAACGGGATGATCCCGTTGTCGGTGATCTTGATGCCCTCGGGGCAGACCTCGGTGCAGCATTTCGTGATGTTGCACATGCCCAGGCCTTCGTGCTCCTGCGCCAACTGCTTGCGGTCCTGAGTATCGAGCGGGTGCATGTCGAGCTCCGCCATCCGGATGAAGAACCGGGGCCCGGCGAAGGACGGCTTGTTCTCCTCGTGGTCACGGACCACGTGGCAAGTGTTCTGGCAGAGGTAGCACTCAATGCACTTGCGGAACTCCTGGCTGCGTTCCACGTCGATCTGCTGCATCCGGAACTTGCCACCGGCGTTGTCACTCGGCGGCGCGAACGCCGGGATCTCCCGGGCCTTCTCGTAGTTGAAGCTCACGTCGGTGACCAGGTCACGGATCACCGGGAAGGTCCGCATCGGGTTGACGGTGATCGTCTCGGTCGCCTCGTAGCTGGACAGCCGCGACATGCACATCAGCCGAGGCTTGCCGTTGATCTCCGCGCTGCACGAGCCACACTTGCCGGCCTTGCAGTTCCAGCGCACGGCGAGGTCGCCGGCCTGCGTGGCCTGCAGCCGGTGGATCGCGTCGAGGACGACCTCACCGTCCTCGACCGGCACGGTGTAGCTGACGAAGTCGCCCCCGTCGGCATCACCGCGCCACACGCGCATGTGCAGGTCGTACGTCATCTAGTGGCTCTCCTCGAACAGTTCTTTGAGCTCGTCCGGCATCTCCGGCAACGGCTTGCGCTCCAGCGTGACCTTGCCGTTCCGTTCGCTGACGACGAGGTTGATGGTTCCCCAGAACGGGTCGGTGGCCGGGTAGTCGTCGCGGGTGTGGCCGCCGCGGCTCTCGGTCCGCTCCAGTGCCGCCCGGGCGATGCTCTCGGAGACGGTCAGCATCGCCCGCAGGTCCAGTGCCGTGTGCCAACCCGGGTTGTAGGCCCGGCCGCCCTCGACGCTGGTGTGGTCCGCTCGCTCCTTGAGTGCCTCGATCTCCTTGAGCGCCTGCGTCATCTCATCGGCGGTACGGATGATCCCGACCAGCGAGAACATGATGTCTTGCAGGTCGTGCTGCACGGTGTACGGGTTCTCGTTGCCGGTGTTCGAGAATGGCTTCAGCGCCTCGGCCACGGCCGCCTCGAGGTCGGCCGAGTCGATGGTGGGACGGGCCGCTAGCGACGCGACGTAGTCCGCGGCGCTCTCCCCGGCCCGCTTACCGAAGACGAGCAGGTCGCCGAGCGAGTTCCCGCCGAGCCGGTTGGCGCCGTGCATGCCTCCGGAGACCTCACCGACGGCGTACAGCCCGGGGACGGACGCCGCCTGGGTGTCGGCGTTCACCTCGACGCCGCCCATCACGTAGTGGCAGGTCGGTGCGACCTCCATCGGCTCTTTGGTGATGTCGACGTCACCCAGCTCCTTGAACTGGTGGTACATCGACGGCAGCCGGCGTTGGATGTACGCCGCGTCGCGGCGGCTCGCGATGTCGAGGAAGACACCGCCGTGCGGCGAGCCGCGGTCGGCCTTGATCTCCGAGTTGATCGCCCGGGCGACCTCGTCGCGAGGCAGCAGCTCAGGCGGCCGACGGTTGTTCTTCTTGTCGTCGTACCAGCGGTCGGCTTCTTCCTCGGTGTCGGCCGTCTCGGCTTTGAAGAACTCCGGGATGTAGTCGAACATGAAGCGCTTGCCCTCGCTGTTGCGGAGCACACCGCCGTCGCCCCGCACCCCCTCAGTGATGAGGATCCCGCGCACGGACGGCGGCCACACCATCCCGGTCGGGTGGAACTGGACGAACTCCATGTTGATCAAGGACGCGCCAGCCCACATCGCCATCGAGTGGCCGTCGCCGGTGTACTCCCAGGAGTTCGACGTCACCTTGAACGACTTGCCGATGCCGCCGGTCGCGAGGATCACGGCGGGAGCGTTGAACTGGATGAACGACCCGGTCTCGCGCCAGTAGCCGAAGGCGCCGGCGATCTTGTCGCCATCCTTGAGCAGCCGGGTGACGTTGCACTCCATGTAGACGTCGATGCCGAGCTGGACGACGCGCTGCTGGCAGGTCCGGATGATCTCCAGGCCGGTGCGGTCCCCGACGTGGGCGAGCCGGGCGTAGCGGTGACCGCCGAAGTCGCGCTGGCTGATCTTGCCGTCCGAGGTCCGGTCGAACAGCGCGCCCCACTCCTCGAGCTCCCACACCCGGTCGGGGGCCTCCTGGGCGTGCAGCTGCGCCATCCGCCAGTTGTTCAGCATCTTGCCGCCGCGCATGGTGTCGCGGAAGTGGACCTTCCAGTTGTCCTCCGGCCAGACGTTGCCCATCGAGGCGGCCAGGCCGCCTTCGGCCATGACCGTGTGCGCCTTGCCGAGCAGCGACTTCGTGACGATCGCGGTGCGGGCGCCCGCCTCGTGCGCCGCGATCGCGGCGCGAAGCCCGGATCCGCCCGCACCGATGACGACGACGTCGTAGTCGTGGCTCTCGTGGTCAGCCATGGGAGTGCTCTCTCACCTGCTCCTAGAAGATGTGGTGGTAGTCGGTGATGGTGCCGCTCGCGACCAGCCGGATGTAGAGGTCGGCGACGGCCACCCAGACCAGTGACGCCCAGGCGAACTGCATGTGCCGGCGGTTGAGCTTGGATACCAGCGTCCACCAGCGATATCGCAGCGGATGCTTCGAGAAGCTGTTGATCCGGCCCGAGGTGATGTGACGGCAGGAGTGGCAGCCGAGGGTGTACCCCAGGATCAGTACTGCGTTCACCACGAGCACACCGGTGCCGACACCGAGCCCGAAGCTCCCGTGGAAGTCAAAGGCACGGCCGGCGTCGTAGGACAGGATGCCGGCGAAGATCACGGCGAAGTACCAGGTGTAGCGGTGGATGTTCTGGAAGATCAGCGGGAACCGGGTCTCGCCGGTGTACGTCGAGTGGGGCTCGGAGACCGCGCAGGCCGGGGGCGAGAACCAGAACGCCCGGTAGTAGGCCTTCCGGTAGTAGTAGCAAGTCGCCCGGAAGCTCAGCGGGAAGATCAGGATGTACAGCGCCGGTGAGAGCCAGTGCCAGATGTCGACATGGCCCCAGGCGATCGCGGACGGGCAGCCGTCGGCGAAACACGGCGAGTAGAACGGCGACTGGTACGGCGCTGCGTAGAAGTTGTTGTGGTCGAACGCCGCCCAGGTGGCGTAGGCGATGAAGGCCGCGAAGACGATCGCGGTGACGAGCGGCTGGATCCACCAGCGGTCGGTGCGCAGCGTCTTCGCCGCGATCTCGGCCCGGGGACCGCCGTTCCCGACGGGATCGCGCTGCTCGGTCCCTGCCGTCTGCATCGCCATGTCTCGGCGGCCGTCCTTTCCGCTCGCGCACGTCCGCCTGCGACGTCACGCACGCGGGATCTGGCGGTCCCACCCGCCGTGATCGTCCCTATCTTCGCCGTTGCGTCCCCGACTAGGCCAACCGGGGTCCCTGGCGTGTTACATCTAGGGTCATCGGCGTGTCATATGGGTGTACATGGCCCCCTCCTGGGGGAGTGTGGAATGAGTGGCTACACGGAGGGTGTTGACTAGACACGATGACAACGACGACCGCAGCACCTCCACTGTCACCAGCCGACCGCTGTGACCGGTGTGGCGCCCAAGCTCAGGTGCGCGCCGTGATGCCTGGCGGCGGCGATTTGTACTTCTGCGCACACCATGGCCGTGAGCACGCGGCGAAGCTTCGTGAGGTTGCGATCGAGATCCACGACGAGTCGGGGACGCTCAGCCCCTCCTGAGACGCTCAGCCCCTCCTGATCGGGGCGCCTACCGCCATCCGCGCGGTCCAGCGACCATCCGAGGCCAAAACGCGGAGCGGGAGTCCGAAGGCCGCGGACAGCGTTGCCGAATGCAGCGTCGACTCGACCGGTCCTGCCGCCACCACTCGCCCTGAGCGAAGCAGCAAGGCATGGGTGATCCCGAGCGGCACCTCTTCGACGTGGTGGGAGACCAGCACCTGCACCGGGGCCCGCGGATCGTCGGCGAGCCGGCCGAGCAGCCGCAGCAGCGCCTCCCGGCCGCCCAGGTCCAACCCGGCAGCGGGCTCATCCAGCAGCAACAGCTCGGGGTCGGTCATCAGCGCCCGAGCCAGCTGCACCCGCTTGCGCTCCCCCTCCGACAGCGTGCCGAAGCGTCGGTCCACCAGCTCACGGCAGCCGATCCGGCCGAGCAGGGTGCGCGCCCGGATCTCGTCGCTGCCGTCGTAGGCCTCCACGCCGCGTCGAACCGCGGCGTAGGACGCCGTCAGCACCACGTCCAGGACGCGCTCGTCCGCGGGGAGGCGATCGGCCAGCGCCGCACTCGCCCATCCCACCCGAGGCAGGACGTCGTCCAGGTCGGCGTCGGCCAGCGGCTCGCCGAGCAGCGTGACCTCGCCGTCGTCCGGGACGACCGACCCCGCCAGGACCTGCAGCAGCGTCGTCTTCCCGGCGCCGTTGGCACCGAGGACGACCCAGCGCTGGCCCTCATCGATGGCCCAGTCGACGTCGTCGAGCAGGGTCACGCCGCCGCGGCGGACGCTGACGCCGGACAGCGAGGCGACGGACGAAGCGGACACGTCGTGCAAAGCGAGAGTCACGGCACATCACGGTATGGGCGGGACGGCTGCGCCCTGTGATGCCACGCCGAGCCGGCCCTGAGGCGGTGTGACGGCCGCTCAGCCCCCGAGCCGGGCCAGTGACGCGATCCTGGCCTCGAGCTGGTCCAGGGTGGCCTGAGCGGTCGGCGGCCCGCCGCACGTCCGGCGCAGCTCGGCGTGCACGGCGGCGTGCGGGCGGCCGGTTCGAGCGGCGTAGGCCGCCACCAGGCTGCCGAGTCGCCGGCGCATCGCCGCCACCTGCTCGTAGACCGGTACGTCGGGCTCCGGCGTACCGGCGGCGGCCTGGGCGCGGCGGCCGCGCGCGATCTGGCGCGCCTGCCGATCCCGCAACAGCTGGGAAACCTGGTCGGCGTCGAGCAAGCCCGGCAAGCCGAGGTAGTCCTGCTCGTCGTCGCTGGTCCCGTCGGCGTACCCGCCGAACTCCGCGCCGTCGTAGAGCACCCGGTCGAACGACGCGGAGGCCTCGAGCGCCTCGAAGCCCGGGCCGTCATCGATGCCGGCCTCGTCGCGAGCCCGGGCCGCGTCGGCGAGCGCCGCATCGTCGAGGCCGTCCTCGCCGGTGAGCGGACGGCCGAGCACGTGGTCGCGCACGGCCTCGAGCTCCGCCGCGTGCTGAAGCAGGATCGGGATGCTCGGCAGGAAGACGCTGGCCGTTTCCCCCCGTCGACGTGCCCGCACGAACCGGCCGACCGCCTGCGCGAAGTACAGCGGCGTCGACACGCTGGTCGCGAACACCCCGACCGCGAGCCGGGGTACGTCGACGCCCTCGGACACCATCCGCACCGCGACCATCCATCGGTCGGTGGATCGGTGGAACTCCCCGATCCGTCGGCTCGCCTGGGGGTCGTCCGAGAGCACGACAGTGGCGGGCTCCCCCGTGATCCGCTTCAACAGCACGGCGTACGCCCGCGCCGTGGCCTGGTCGGAGGCGATGACCAGCCCGCCGGCATCGGGCATCTCGCGGCGCTTGACGGTCAGCCGCTCGTTGGCGGCACGCAACACGGCGCCGATCCACTCCCCGGCGGGGTCGAGCGCGGTGCGCCAGGCGTGCGCGGTGACGTCCGCCGTCGACGGCTCGCCGAGCCGGACCGCGAGCTCCGCCCCGGCGCTGGTCCGCCAGCGCATCTCGCCGGAGTAGGCCAGGAAGATCACCGGTCGCACCACCGCGTCGCGCAGCGCCTCGCCGTACCCGTAGCTCGAGTCGGCGACCGAGCGCATCGCGCCGGTGTCGTCCCGCGCATATGTGACGAACGGGATCGGGTTGTCGTCGGAGCGGAACGGCGTACCGGTCAGGGCGAGCCGGCGGGTAGCTGGCATGAAGGCCTCGCGGACGCCGTCCCCCCAGGTCAGCGCGTCGCCGGCGTGGTGGACCTCGTCGAGGATGACCAGCGTGCGGCGGGCCTCGGTGCGGGCCCGGTGCAGCAACGGTGCGGCCGCGACCTGGGCATAGGTGACGACGGTGCCGTTGAACTCTCGACCGGTGGCGCCGGCGGCATTGCGGAAGCCCGGATCCAGCCGGATCCCCGCGCCGTGCGCAGCGTCCGCCCACTGTCGCTTGAGGTGGTCGGTCGGCGTCACCACCGTCACCGCGGCGATCTCACGCGTGGCGATCAGGTGGGCGGCCAGGACCAGCGCGAACCGGGTCTTGCCGGCTCCCGGGGTCGCGACCGCGGTGAAGTCCCGAGGCGAGCGGGACAGGTACGTCGACAGGGCCGCCCGCTGCCAGGAGCGGAGGTCGTCGGGCAGCGCGACGAGGTCGAAAGCAGCAGTCATGGCGGAGTCACCGACCCTAGTGGGAGGCCTCGGCTCAACCGTCCCGTGACACGCGTCAGATTCGCTCGGCGCGCCAGCACCACGACCGGATCGGTACGCCGATCGTCTCGGCGCCGGGGAACCGCCCCTCGATCGCCGCCCGCGCGCGCCCCAGGCCGGCTCGGCGCTCGGCTTCCGTGGCGGTGATGAGCCCGCTGTAGGTCCCGAGTGACCCGACCAGGTCATCGATCGACATCTCGCGGGTGTAGCCGAACGACGCTGTCGCCACGTCGTGGAAGCTGCCGTCGTCGGGGAAGTTGATGGTGCGGTGGCGGTGCCGCTGCGCCGCGACCTCCTCGCGCGGCTCTTGGGTTTCGGCGCTGCGCAAGGGGTCGAGCTCGCGGACCCACTCGACCTCGCGGTCGCGGCTGGTCCAGATCAGCCCGAAGCGGCCGCCCGGGCGCAGCACCCGGGCGATCTCGGGGATCGCCCGCGGCTCATCCATCCAGTGCCAGGCCGACGACACGAACACGGCGTCGGCGCTTTCGTCGGACAGCGGGATCGACTCGCCGTACCCGGCCAGGGCGCGCACTTCGGGCGTCCGCTCGGCCAGGACGGCGCGCATCCGCTCGTCCGGCTCGACGGCGATCACCTCGGGCACCCGAGCGGCGAGCGCGCGGGTCAGCAGCCCGGTCCCCGCTGCGACATCGACGGCGACCTGGCAACCGGCCGGAACCAGCCAGTCGACCGCCTCGTCGGCGGGTCGGGGCCGGAGCCGGTCGTAGTCCTCGGCGATCGCCCCGAAGGATCCGGATCGCTCGGCCCGACTCGCCATGCTGACGACGCTACAAGGTGCTGATCGCGTGGATCGCGACGCCCACCAGCGCGCCGACCGCGGTGCCGTTGAGCCGGATGAACTGCAGATCGCGACCGGCCAGCAGCTCGATCCGCCGCGCCGTCTCGTTGCCGTCCCAGCGGTCGACGGTGGCGCTGATGACGGTGGTGATCTCGCCCCGGTACGTCGTCACGGCGGTCGCGACGAAGTGCCCCAGCCGCTGCTCGATGTCCTGGCGAAGCTCGGCATCGTCCTGGAGCCGCCGACCGATGCTCATCGCGGCCTCGGTGAGCTGGTCGCGCAGCTCGCCGTCGTGGTCGGCGAGCAGCTCGGCGAGCATGGTCCGGAAGAAGTCGGCGGACCCCCGGACCGCGGTCCGCAGCTCGGGTGCCGTCAGGGTCTGGCGAAGCAGGTTCGACACCGTGGCGATCGTGTCCGGCTCGGTGCGCAGCCGCTCGGCGACCTGCCGGAGCAAGTCGTCCACACCGCTCCACGTCTGCTCGTCCGAGCGCAGGGCGAGGTCACGGACCTTGTCGCGCAGGAACAGCTCGACCAGATTGATGAACCGGTTACCCAGGAAGGTGTCCTTGCTGAGCCCGAGCTGCACCAGCGTGTCCTTGAGGGCGTCGGGCCGGTCGAGCCAGTCGGCGAGCCGGTCCAGCAGCCGCGACATCGGGAGCCGGTGGCCGCCGCTGTTGACGACGGCGTCCAGGATCTGGCCGAGGAACGGTGAGACGGCGTCGAACGGCAGCCGCGCTTCGATCGCCCGGCTCAGTACGTCGGCGACGTCGCTGATCTTGGCCGGGTCGAGTCGTCGGATCGCGGCGGCTGCGACGTCGGCCAGCTCGTCGGCGGTACGCCGGGCATGCTCGGGGACGACCAGCCAGGCGCCGAGCCGCTCCGGCACTCGCGCCGCGGCCAGCCGCTCGCGGACGATCGACTCGGCGAGGAAGTTGTCGCCGACGAAGTCCTGCAGGGTCCGGCCGAGCGCGTCCTTGCGTTCCGGAATCAGCGCTGTGTGCGGGATCGGGATGCCCAGGGGGTGCCGGAACAACGCGGTCACGGCGAACCAGTCCGCGGCTCCGCCGACCATGCCGGCTTCACTCGCGGCCCGCAGGTAGCCCCAGGCGCCCGATCCTCCGTCATGGACCACGAACGTGACGGCATACAGGACCGCCGCCAGCAGCAGGAAGCCCGTGGCCATCGCCTTCGCCCGCCGCAGCCGGCGTCGGGCGTAGGCGTCGTTGCCGAGCGCCGCCGTCACCGGAACGCTGTCAGCCAACCCGCCACCGCTGCTCCGCGTACCCGACGACATCGCCGCGCACCAGCTGACGGCCGCGGCGCAGCTCGAGCTGTCCGTTGACGGTGACGGCTGCGTCGGCGAGCAAGGCCTTGACGTCGGCGCCGGAGTCCACCGCGCCCGCGAGCTTGAGGAACTGGCCGAGCCGGATCCCGATCTCCCGGATCGGTACGTCGATCGGCGGCTCGGTCATGCTCAGGACGCGCGGCGATAGGCGCGCACGGCCAGCGGCCCAAAGACGGCGAGGACGCCGAGCATCCACAGCAGACCGGCCCAGACGTGGTTGCCGACCGGCGTACCGAGGGCGAGGGCGCGCATCGCATCGACCATCTGCGTGATCGGCTGGTTGTTGGCGAAGGCCTGCAGCCACCCGGGCATCGTCTGCACCGGCACGAACGCCGAGCTGACGAATGTCAGGGGGAACACCCAGATCAGCCCGAATGCCTGCACCGACTCCTCGTCCTTGATCGCGAGCCCGATGAACGCGGACACACAGCAGGTCGCGACCCCGAGCACTAGCGCGAGCACGATCATCCCAACCGCGCCACCGAAACCGCCGTAGAAGCGGAAACCCACCAGATATCCGACGCCGACGATGATCAAGGTGATGACGAGCAGCCGGACGACGTCGGCCGCCAGCCGACCGAGCAGCACCGCGCTGCGGGCGATGGGCATGGAACGTAGCCGGTCGATGCTGCCCTTCTGGACCTCCTGGGCGAGCGAGATCGCGGTCCCGAACGACGTGAACGCCGCGGTCTGGCCGATCACGCCGGGCAGCAGGAAATCGACGTACCCGCCCTGGGCGCCGGTATGGATCGCGCCGCCGAACACGTAGCGGAACAGCAGCGTGAACATCACGGGCTGGATGACGGTGAACGCGATGAAGGCCGGGACCTTCAGCCAGATGGTGAGGTTCCGCCGGGTCAGCGTGTAGGCGTCCCACGCCCCGAACCGGGCTTTCTGACCGATCGTGAGGTCGGTCATCGCGCCGGCTCCGGGACCGCGGGCTCGGCCTCGGCGGCGTGCCCGGTGAGCGCGAGGAAGACGTCATCCAGTGACGGGCGGCGGACCGCGAGACCGCGCGACTCGATGCCGGCGGTGTCGAGCCGCCGCACCACCTCGACCAGGACTTCGGAGCCACGGTGGCCCACCCGCAACGACACCGTCCCGTCCTCGTCGATCGTGGGCTCGCCGTCCGTGAGCCCGCTGACGGCGTCGAGCGCGGCCGGCCGTCGCGCGGGGTCGGCGAGGCTGAACTCGATGGCGTCGCCGCCGATCCGGTCCTTCAGCGCGTCGGCGGTGCCCTGCGCGATGATCTTCCCGTGGTCGACGACCACGATGTCGTCGGCCAGCTCGTCCGCCTCGTCGAGGTACTGGGTAGTGAGCAGCAGCGTCGTCCCGCTCGCGACCAGGTCGCGGATGACTCCCCACATGTCGTTGCGGGCTCGCGGATCGAGCCCGGTCGTCGGCTCGTCGAGGAACAGCACCCGCGGGCTGGCCACCAGGCTGGCCGCGAGGTCGAGCCGGCGCATCATG
>DATAVK010000145.1:0-6572 GCA_036267755.1 Mycobacteriales bacterium | reverse complement strand
GGCCCGCGGATCAACATCCGCCCGGTCGCCGGCCTGCCGCTGCTGCACGTCGACGAGCCGGACCTGGTCGGGCTGCGGCCGCGGGTGAAGGCGACCTGCGAGTGGCTGGCCGCGACGGTCACGTTCGTGCTGATGCTGCCGGTGCTCGGCGTGCTCGCGCTGATGATCCGGATCGACAGCCCCGGCGCGCCGCTGTTCAAGCAGACCCGAGTGGGCAAGCACGGCCGCGAGTTCACCGTGTACAAGCTGCGGACCATGCGCTCCGACGCCGAGGCGCTGCTGGAGACGCTGCGCGAGCAGAACGAAGCCGCCGACGGTCTGCTGTTCAAGATGCGTGCCGACCCGCGGG
Organism: Mycobacteriales bacterium; assembly: GCA_036267755.1. Lineage (GTDB taxonomy): Bacteria > Actinomycetota > Actinomycetes > JAFAQI01 > JAFAQI01 > DATAVK01. The sequence continues at coordinate 6,223 of DATAVK010000145.1, read as the reverse complement.
TGACCCGCTTCGGTGCGCTGCTGCGCAAGTGGTCGCTCGACGAGCTGCCGCAGCTGTGGAACGTCGTCAAGGGCGACATGGCCATCGTCGGCCCGCGCCCGCCGCTGCCGAGCGAGGTCGCGGAGTACGGCTCCGACGTTGCGCGCCGGCTGCTAGTCCGCCCCGGCATCACCGGCCTGTGGCAGGTCTCCGGCCGCTCCGACCTGAGCTGGGAAGACAGCGTCCGGCTCGACCTCTACTACGTCGAGAACTGGTCGTTCGCGATGGACCTGATGATCCTGTGGAAGACCTTCTTCGCGGTGATCCTGCGCGACGGCGCTTACTAGGTTCTTTCCGCTGCGGTCTCCGCGACCGCCTCGACGGCCGTGATGACCACGGCTGCGGCGAGCAGGCTGGCGAGCACATCGCTGGCGAAGTGCGCGAACAGATACACCCGGGCCACCGCGACCAGTACGGCGATGACCGCGGCCGCCCAGCTCACCCAGCGCCGTCGTACCGCGATCGCGACGGCCGCCAGGCACAGCGCCGCCCCGAGCGCGTGCCCGGAGGGGTAGGAGTCGCCGCCAGGGAAATGCAGGTGCGAGCCGAAGGTGGGGGAGCTGCGGCCGATCGCGTGCCGCACGAGCTGGCCCAGCACTAACGCCGCGACCACGCCGACCGGCAAAGCGACGGCGCGTACCCGATCTCGACGTACGGCGAGAACCAGCGTCGACAACGCGACCACGGCGACGACGGTGACCGGGTCGCCCAACCAGGTGAGGACGTTCGCGGCGTCGCGGAGCCCGTGATGCTGGTGCAGGAACACCTGCAGTTCGAGGTGCCGGTCGATGCTGACCACCCAGCCGCCGTGGAGCACCTCGGCGGTGAGGCCGAGCAGGAGCAGCGCCGCGACGCCGCTACCCAGCCATAGCCGGGTCGAGCGGCGCAGCGCCGGGAGGGTCATGGCGACCGTGGCCATGGCCTCAGACGGTGACGGTGAACGTCGAGACCGTGACCGGCTGGTCGGTGCCAGCGGTCCAGTCCGCGTAGACCTGGAAGTACGGCGCGGCCGCGGTGAGCGTCGCGTGGGCGGTCCCGACGAGGGTCTTGCCGGCGGCGAGGGTGAACGGCCCGAGGCCGGTCGTGGCGACGCTGTTGTTGGTCGCGGTCACGGACGTCAGCTTGTCGAAGCCGATCGTGACGCTGGCGGCGGAGCTGTTGGTCAGGCTGAAGGTCAGCAGAGCCGGCGCGCTCGCGACTGTCGTGCACTGGCGATCGAAGCGGATGCCGACGTCGTGCGCCGTGTCGGGCGTCAGCTGCAGCGGCCCGGAGGTGCCAGCGGCGTAGCCGACGTAGTCGTTATAGCCAGTGACCGGGTCGACGAACTGCTTCCCCTTGCCGGCGGTGCCGTTGTAGACCAGGCCCCAGGTCGGCGGGTCGCCGATCGCCTTGCCGCCGACCGTGCAGCCGTCGGAGCCGCGCGGGGTGAAGGTGAAGCTGAACGGGCCGATCGCGTTGTTGCCGGTCCGGGTGCCGGTGACATTGGTGCCGCCGCAGACGAAGGTCGGTGCGTTGGGGACTGCGGTGTTCTTCGATGTCGCGCCGGATCCGAAGGACGACACCAGGTCGTACGTCGATGAGCCCGCGGAGGAGCAGCCGGCGAATGCGGCGGGCGCGGTCATCGATTCGATCAGGGGCAGCGCCACGACACCGCCGGCAGCGACCAGTGCGCCGCGCTGCAGCAGCAGGCGGCGGCTGATGCCGTCGTCGCCTCCGATCGGTACGACGACCCCGAGGTCGAGCAGGTGCTCCACCGCCGCGTCGTGCTCGGTCGGGGAGACGTCGGGCGCGTCCGGGTCACCATCGAGGCGGCGCCAGACCGCGGCGACCGGGCCGGTGAGCAGGTGCACGTCGTGGTCGTCACGGTCGTAGAGCACCACGTCGTCGCCGATCCGCCGGGACAGCCGGCGGCCCGGAACGGCACGCACGGCGCGCGCGGACATGAGACGGGACACCTAGGCGCTATCGGCAGGTTCGCCCCCGGTTTTCACAGTTCCGCGAGGACCAGTTCGGCGGCGGCGTCGGCGTCGCCGCGGGTGCCCGCCAGGCAGCGGGCAGGTTCGGTGGCCCGGTCGAGCGCCGTCAGCACCGCCCGGGGCCGGCTCCGGGCCGGGATCGTGTTATCCAGCAGCTGGAGCACCGCCTGGCCGCGGCTCAGCGGCCGGACGTTCCATCCGGCCGCTCGGTCGTAGCGCAGCACGACGATCAGCCCGACCGGTCGCGGGCCGCGGCCCACCGGCCCGCCGACGTCCGACGCCGTCACGCGATGCGGTGGGCTGCCGTCGTACGGTCGGATCGCGAGCCGGCGGGAGTAGGGCCGCACCTGCCCGCTCGAGTCGAGGACGGCGTACTCGTCCGACCAGTACGTCGCGCCGGCGCGGATCAGCGCGGCGGTGAGGCTGGTCTTGCCGCTCATGCTGCGGCCGGGGATCAGGATCGCGCGGTCGTCGGCGACGACGCAGCCGGCGTGGACGAAGATGTTGCGCCGGGCGTGCTCGGCGACCCACAGCTCGAGGTCGCTCAGCACGATCTCGCTCGCGGTGACGACGTTGTCGACGAGCGCGAGCTGGTCGTCGTCGTTGTCGGCGCGGAACAGCCCGCCGCGGACGCCGATCCGCCAGCGCCGCTCCGGCTCGTCGGTCGTGGGCCGGTACGACGGAGGCAGCCGGTCGCGGACGATCTCGAGGGCGGCGTCGGGGCCGGCGATGGCGACGGTGCGACCGTAGGCGCGCAGCGCCAGCGTGGCGTGCCGGTGGCTCATCGGCCGACCAGGTCCTCGCCGACGGCCAGGAACGCCTCGTGCAACGCATCCCGCCAGTGCGCCATGGTCGGCAGCCCGGCCTCGATCCAGCGCCGGTCGGACAGCACGGAGTACGACGGTCGCGGCGCCGGCCGCCGGAACGCCTCGGAGCTCGTCGCCCGGACCCGCGCTGGGTCCATGCCCAGCTCGGCGAGGACGGCGCGCGCCAGCCCGCACCAGGTGGCCTCACCGGCGCCGGTGCAGTGCCAGATGCCGGGCGGGACGTCCGCCACGCTCAGCGCGACCAGCGCCCGGGCCAGGTGCAGCGACCAGGTCGGTGAGCCGAGCTGGTCGTCGACCACGTCGAGAGTCTCGCGCTCGCCGGCCAGCCGGGCGATGGTCTTGACGAAGTTGCGTCCTGTTGCGCCGTAGACCCAGGCGGTGCGGACGACGTGACAATCGCCGCCGGCGGCCGCCACCGCGCGCTCGCCGCCGGCCTTGGTGCGTCCGTACGCGGATCGTGGCTCGGTGGGTGCGTCTTCGTCGTACGGTTCGTCGGCCTCGCCGGAGAACACGTAGTCGGTGGAGACGTGGATCAGCCGTGCCCGGTGCCCGGCGCACCACCGCGCGAGCAGGCCGGGACCGACCGTGTTGAGCCGTCGCGCCGCGCCCTCGTTGGTCTCGGCGGCGTCGACGTCGGTGTAGGCGGCGCAGTTGACGACGACGTCCGGCGCGGCGCCGAGCAGGACGCCGTCGACGGCGTCGGGGTCGGTGATGTCGAGCATCGCGTGGTCGGCGGCGACGACGTCCGCTCGGTAGGCGCTGAGCACGTCGACGACATCGGTGCCGAGCTGCCCGCCGGCGCCGGTCACCAGCCAGCGCGTCATGGCGGTCAGCCTAAGAGCACCAATGGCCCATCCGTGTGGCTATGGCGACACCAATGGGCCATGCGTGTGGCTATGGCGACACCAATGGGCCATGCGTGTTGCTAGGCGGGGGACTTCAAGGGGCGCCACCAGGACTCGTTGTCGCGGTACCACTGCAGCGTCGCGGCCAGGCCGGTGTCGAAGTCCATCTGCGGCGCGTAGCCCAGCTCGGCGCGCAACTTGCTGTCGTCGAGGGAGTACCGCCGGTCATGGCCCTTGCGGTCCTCGACCGGTGTCACCGACGACCACTCGGCGCCGTACGCCGCCAGCAGTCGCTCGGTGAGGTCCCGGTTGGTCAGCTCGGTGCCGCCGCCGATGTTGTAGATCTCGCCGGTCCGACCCTTGTCGAGGACGAGCATCAGCGCGCGGCAGTGATCGTCGACGTGCAGCCAGTCACGCACGTTGAGGCCATCGCCGTACAACGGAACCTTCAACGAATCGAACAGGTTCGTGACGAACAGCGGGATCAGCTTCTCGGGGTACTGGTAGGGCCCGTAGTTGTTGGTGCAGCGAGTCACGACCACGTTGAGCCCGTGGGTGACGACGTAGGACCGCGCGATCAAGTCACCGGCCGCTTTCGCAGCGGCGTACGGCGAGTTCGGCTCCAGCAGGTTGGTCTCGGTGAACGATCCCTCGGGGATCGACCCGTACACCTCGTCGGTCGACACCTGCAGCACTCGCGGGATCCCAGCACGCAGGCAGGCGTCGAGCAGCGTCTGGACGCCGACCGCGTTCGTCATGATGAACTCCGCGCCGCCGGTGATCGACCGGTCGACGTGCGACTCGGCGGCGAGGTTGAGCACGGCGTCGTGGCCGGGCAGCACCTCGTTCAGCAGCGCGCTGTCGAGGATGTCGCCGTGCACGAAGTGGTACCGATCGCTGAAGATGACCGGCGAGAGGTTCGCGACGTTTCCGGCGTACGTGAGCTTGTCGTAGACGGTCACCTCCACGCCCTGGTACGCCGGGTATCCGTCGGTCAGCAGGGTCCGGACGAGGTGGGAGCCGATGAAACCGGCGCCCCCTGTGACAAGCAGCTTCACGCGACCATCATGCCCGCCCCGATACCGTACGGGCGTGAAAGGCATCGTGCTGGCGGGCGGAACCGGGTCGCGGCTGTGGCCGATCACGCGGGCGATCTCCAAGCAGCTGATGCCGGTCTACGACAAACCGATGCTGTTCTATCCGTTGTCGACGTTGATGATGGCCGGCATCCGTGAGGTGCTCATCATCACGACGCCGGAGGACTCGGCGCAGTTCCAGCGGCTGCTCGGCGACGGGCACGAGCTCGGGATCGAGGTGTCCTACGCGGTCCAGCCGGAGCCGAAGGGCCTCGCCCAGGCGTTCACGATCGGCGCGGACTTCATCGGTGGCGACACGGTGGCGCTGGTGCTCGGCGACAACATCTTCCATGGCACCGGGCTCGGCGCCCAGCTCTCGGGCCTCACGAACATCACCGGCGGGCACATCTTCGCCTACCAGGTGGCGGAACCCTCGGCGTACGGCGTTGTCGAGCTCGATGACGAGGGCCGGGCGGTGTCCATCGAGGAGAAACCTGAGCATCCCCGCAGCTCTTACGCCGTACCCGGTCTGTATTTCTACGACAACGAGGTCGTCGAGATCGCCCGCCGCCTTACCCCGAGCGCGCGGGGTGAGCTCGAGATCACCGGCGTGAACCAGGCCTACATCGACCGGGGCCGGCTGCGGGTGAGCGTGCTGCCGCGCGGCACCGCGTGGCTCGACACCGGCACGTTCGCGAGCCTGGTCCACGCCTCGGAGTTCGTGCGCGTGGTCGAGGACCGGCAGGGGCTGAAGATCGGCTGCCCCGAGGAGATCGCCTGGCGCCAGGGCTGGATCACCGACGACCAGCTCCGCAAGCACGCGGAGGTGCTGGCGAAGAGCGGGTACGGCGGTTACCTGCTCACCCTCCTCGACTGACCCCGAGGCAACCTTTCGGCGGAGCTGCGCATTGTGAGAGGTGTGACCCGCAACGAGGACGGCTTCGCTGAGTTCGTGCAGGCGCGGCTGCTCCCGCTGACTCGGTTCGCCTATTTGATCTGCGGTGACCGCAACGCCGCCCAGGACCTGGTTCAGACTGCGTTGACCCGCACGATGCTGCGCTGGTCGAAGATCGACCAGGGTCGCGCCGAGGCCTACGTGCGGACCGCCATCGTCAACGAGCAGCGGATGGCCTGGCGGCGACGGTGGCGGGGGGAGCGACCGACCCTCGAGCTTCCCGAGGTCATCGGCGCGGACGCCTTCGCCCGGGTCGACCAGCTCGATGCGCTGCAGCGGGCACTCGCCGGACTGCCGGTCCGCCAGCGCGCCGCGGTGGTCCTGCGCTACCTCGACGACATGACCGAGGCGCAAGCGGCCGAGGTGCTGCAGTGCTCGGTCGGCACCGTGAAGAGCCAGACCTCACGCGGGCTGAGCAGGCTCCGCGCGCTGCTATCGGACGCTGATGCCCAGGAGGACGAACCCATCGTGAGGATCGCGACATGATGAACGACGATGCGCTCCG
>DATAVK010000144.1:0-2012 GCA_036267755.1 Mycobacteriales bacterium | reverse complement strand
CCGAGGATCGCGCCGAGCAGCCGGACGTCGGCCCGCAGCAGCTCGAACCCGTCGTCGGCCGCATCGCGCGTGTCGCTCGGCCCGGCCATGACGGCAGGTTACGGAATGCCCGGGTCGCAGGTGTTACGGAGTCGCCGATGGCGACGGAGGCGTGAGCTTCGGTGACGACGTCGGCGACGAGCTCGGCGTGGGGCTCGTCACGGGCTTGGGTGCGTCCGAGGACGGTAGCGACAGGGTGACCAGGTCGAGCTTCCGCCGCTTGTACGCCGGCAGCACGGTGCGCAGCGCCTGCACGGTCTCGTGCCGGTCGCCGCCGCCGTCGTGGCAGAGCACGATGTCGTTGGGCCGGGCCCGCAGCATCCGGCGGGTGATCTTGCGGGTGCCGGGCTCTGACCAGTCGGCCGGGTCGACGTCCCAGTCCAGCGGCCGCAGCCCGTACGCCGCGAGCGCGCGGTAGATGAACGGCGACCACTCGCCGCCCGGCGCCCGGAACAGCTCCGGCGTCACGCCCGCCGCGCGCTCGATCGCACGCTGATTCCTGAGGATCTGCGCGACGATCTGCTTCTCGGTCAGCGACACGAACGGCAGCGGATGGCTCCAGCTGTGGTTGACGATCGCGTGCCCGGCCCGGTGGACGTCACGGACCAGGCTCGGGTACGCCGTGACGTGGACGCCGACCATGCAGAACGTCGCCTGCACGTCGTACTTATCCAACAGCCGCAACACTTTTGGCGTCCAGTCCGGGTCGGGGCCGTCGTCGATGGTGAGCGCGATCGCGCGCTTTGGCGCGTCCGGCAGCAGGTCGTGGACGTAGTACGCCGGCTGGCTGTGGACCGGGACGCGGGCGGGCGGCAGCGTGACGTTCTCGACCTTCTTACGGCGCCGGGCCGGTCCCTTGCCGTGGCGGTGTCCCGGCCCGTCGCCGCTGGTGGCGTGTGAGGCGTGGCTCGCGGTGACGTGAGGGGTCGGCGTGGGGGTCGAACCAGGCGTCGCGAGCGACGAGAGGCGCGGCGACGGCGACGGGCTCGGTGAGAGCACGGTCGGCAGGTGTCCCGTCGTACCCGGATCGGACGCGGCGATCAGCCGCTGGGTGCCGCCGGAAGGCCCGTTCAGCGCCTTCCAGACCACGTCACCGGCGCCCGCCGTCGCCAGCAGACCGGCCGCGGTCAGCAGCCGGCGGCGGGTCACGTCGGACCGGTCGGGCGTTCCCGGACGTGGGCGTCCGGGCTCGTCGGGGGGCATGGCGAACCTCAGGGATTGCAGGGGAAACGGGCCGATGTGTCGTGGGGTGAGACGAACGTAAGGCCCAAAAGGTTGGGGGGTCAGCCGAACACGCTGACTCGGAGGAGATGGGTCAGCTGATGTGGTACGGCGCTGGCTCGGCGGACTTCGTGCCGACGCGGACGTGGGTGGGGAAGCCGTCTCTCAGGAAGCGGGTCAGCGTCTCGTGGTCGATCGGGCGGGACCACACGTAGCCCTGGCCGGTGGTGCAGCCGGCCTCGCGCAGCCAGTCGGCCTGGGCGTCGTACTCCACGCCCTCGGCGATGGTCTGCAGGTTGAGGCTGCGGCCCATCGTGATGATGGCCTCGGTGACGGCGGCGTCCTGCCGGTCGACGGTCACTCGGTCGACGAAGGACTTGTCGATCTTGAGGATGTCGACCTGCAGGTGGCTCAGGTAGGCGAGCGAGCAGTAGCCGGTGCCGAAGTCGTCGATCGCGATCCGGACGCCCATCCGGCGAAGCTCGCCGAGCCGCGGTGCGGCGGCGGACAGGTCGCGGAGCAGCGCGCTCTCGGTGATCTCGAGGACCAGCCGGCCCGGGTTGAGCTGGGTGGTCTCCAGGACGCCGGCGACGGTCTCGACCAGGTCGGGGTGGTCGAGATAGGCGGCGGAGAGGTTGACGGAGATCGCGATCTCGCGCGGGTCGTCCTGCCACGCCACGGCGGCCTGGCAGGCGTTGAGCAGCACCCAGCGGTCGAGCGGCAGGACCAGGCCGGTCTCCTCGGCCATCGGC
>DATAVK010000143.1:0-4639 GCA_036267755.1 Mycobacteriales bacterium | reverse complement strand
CACAATGACAGCCACTTCGAGGGACCTTTGAGAACGTTTGAACCTGATCCCAGTTACGCGCGGGTCGCCCTGCAGGCGTTCGGCAATGTTCGCGCAGTCGTACACGGGTGTGCAAAGCAACGGCTTTCGCCTCAGGCCGGTCGGTGAAGGGCCCTGCGGGCACCGGCGGCCAGAGTTCCGATGAGCAGACCGGCGATGCCAGCGAGCCGGGCGTAGTCGCCTGCTGTCGGTGGGGATGGTCGGGTGGGTTGGATCGGCTGGTGGCGGAGGCCGGCGGCGAGCAGTTCGGCGAGGTGGGCGGGTGTTCGTCCGGCGCCGGATTGTTCGATCTGGGTGCGGCAGCTGAACCCGTCCGCGAGGACCAGCGTCTGTGGGTCAGCGGCGCGTAGAGCGGGGAGCAGGACGCGTTCGGCGCAGCCGGTGGACACCTCGTAGTGGCCTCGTTCGAACCCGAAGTTCCCAGCCAGCCCGCAGCACCCGGAGTCGAGCACGTCGAGGTCGACGCCGGCGGCTTCCAGCACAGCCCGGTCGGGGTCGTATCCCATGATCGCGTGCTGGTGGCAGTGTGTCTGTGCGACTGCTGCCCCACCGACATGGGGGGGTTGCCATCCGTCGGTGTGGTCGCGGAGCAGCTCGGCGAGGGTGACGGTCTGCTCACGTAGCCGCTGCAGGTTCCGGTTGCCGGGCAGTAGGTCGGTCGCGTCGGACCGGAACACCGCGGTGCAGCTCGGTTCGAGGCCGACGATCCTGGTGCCGCGTTGCAGGTGCGCCGCGAGCGCGTCAGCGGTTCGGGTCAGGACGTGCTTCGCGATGCCGAGCTGCCCGGTGGAGATCCAGGTCAGGCCGCAGCACAGCGGCTGGTCGGGGATCACGACCCGGTAGCCGGCCGCTTCGAGGACTTCGACGGCGGCGTGCCCGACGCCGGGGGTCAGGTGGTTGGTGAACGTGTCCGGCCATAGCACCACATCACCGCGGTTCCCGGTGCCGCGGGGTCCGCGCGCGGCGTACCAGGCCTGCAAGGTCTGCTCGGCGAACAGCGGGATCCGGCGGCGACGGTCGATACCGCCGATGGTCGTGACCACCTCTCGAAGGAACGGCGTCTGGCTGAGCGCGTTGGTCAGCCGGGGGGCTTGGGACGCGAGCTGCGCGACGGCGGGCAGCCATCCCATCGAGTAGTGGGACCGGGGGCGGAGCCGGTGGCGGTAGTGGTGGGCGAGGAACTCCGCCTTCATCGTGGCCATGTCGACCTCGACCGGGCAGTCCTTTTTGCACCCTTTGCAGGCGAGGCACAGGTCGAGCGCATCACGGACCTCAGGGGAGCGCCATCCAGCGGTGATCGGGGAATCGGCGTGACCGGCGAGCATCTCGAACAGCAGCCGGCTGCGGCCGCGGGTGGAGTGCTCCTCTTCCCGGGTCACCATGTACGACGGGCACATCACGCCACCGTCGTCATGCCGACATTTCCCGACCCCGACGCAGCGCATCACCGCATTCTCGAACCGGCCGTCGTCGGCGGGGTAGCCGAAGATCGGCTGCGGGTCGTTCGGGGACCAGTCGGCCCCGAGGCGCAGGTTCTCATCGATCCGGTAGGGAGTGACGACCTTGCCGGGGTTCATCTTGTTCGTCGGGTCGAACACCGCTTTGAGCTGCTCGAACGCGCCGACGATCTGGGCACCGAACAGCTTCGGGAGCAGTTCGCCGCGGGATTGGCCGTCGCCGTGCTCGCCGGAAAACGACCCGCCGTAGGACACCACCAGGTCAGCTGCCTGATCGATGAACCGCCGGAATGCCGCGATACCGTCCGCGGTGACGAGGTCGAACGGAATCCGGGTATGGACGCAGCCTTGCCCGAAGTGCCCATACAACGCCGACCCGGTGAACCCGAACTCGCCGTAGAGGGTCTGCAGGTCCCGCAGGTAGTCCCCGAGCCGATCCGGTGGCACCGCCGAGTCCTCCCACCCTTCCCACGTGACGGGCATGTCCGGAGCGTGCGCGGTCGCGCCGAGGGCCTCCTCCCGGATGACGCTGAGCTGCTCCTCATGGACCGGGTCGTCGTAGAACTCCACGGCCGGTTCGTGCTCGCTTCCGGCGAGGTCACGCAGCATCACGTTCGCTTTGGCGTCCGCGTCGTCCTTCGTGTCGCCGACGAAGATGACCATGAGCCAGGCGTCACCGTCCGGGAGCAGGGTGAGCGCCTCCGGGTGCATCCGACGCTCCCGTTCGATCGTCACCAGGCGGTGATCAACCCCTTCGAGCTGCTGCGGGTGGTGGCGGGCGATGCCAGGGCAGGCATCGGCTGCCCCGGCGATGTCCGGGTAGCCGAGCACGACGGTGGTCTGCGCCTTCGGCTTGTCCACCAGCGTGAGCTCGGCGCGCAGGATCGTGACCAGGGTGCTTTCGCTGCCGACTAGCGCTCGGGCGAGGTTGAAGCCCTGCTCGGGCAGCAACGAGTCCAGGTTGTAGCCGGACACCCGACGAGGGATCTGCGGGTAGCGGGCCCGGATCTGTTCGGCGTGGGTGTCGGCGAGTTCGCGTAGCGCACGGTAGATCTCGGCGCGGCGACCACCGGCAGCCACGATCTCGGCGTACTCCTCGTCGCTGGTCGGCCCGACCCAGAACCGTTCCCCGTCGTAGGCGAGCACCTCCAGGCGCGTGACGTTGTCGCCGGTCTTGCCGTACGCCTGGGCGGTCGCCCCGCAGGAGTTGTTGCCGATCATCCCGCCGAGCGTGCAATGGTCGTGGGTCGCCGGTTTCGGGCCGAACATCAGTTGGTGCGCGGCGAGTTGCGCGTTCAACGCGTCGAGCACGATCCCGGGTTCCACCACGCAGGTCTTGGTGGCGGGATCAACCGAGACCACGTGGTGGCAGTACTTGGACCAGTCGATGACGACCGCGACGTTGCACGCCTGCCCGGCCAGGCTCGTCCCGCCGCCACGGGACACTATGGGGGCGCCGTGCTCACGGCACACCGCGACCGTCGCCGCACCCGCCTCGATCGTGGCGGGCACCACCACGCCGAGTGGCACCTGACGGTAGTTCGAGGCGTCCGTCGAGTAGGTGCCGCGGCTTCCAGGATCGAACCGGACCTCACCGGCCACCCTCGCCCTGAGGTCACGTTCCAATGCCCGGACATCAACCGATGCTTCAACCGTCCGCAGCGCAACCGGGCTCGGAACGGAGACGCTCCCCATCCGTGACCTCAGCGTCCGAACTGCTGGATCTTGTCCTTGAACAGGGTCGTGCCGATCGCGACCTTGTGCGGCTGGCCCTTGAGGAACGCCTCGGCGAACTTCTTCGCCTGCTTGTATTCGATCTTGCCGGGCATGGGTGGCTCGTTCGGGTCGACGTCGATGTCGACCAACGCCGGCCCATCGAAGGCGAGCGCATCGGAGATCGCACGTTCGACCTTCTTCGGGTCGCTGACCTTGGCGCCGTAGCCGCCGCAGGCGGTGGCCCACGCAGCGAAGTCGGCGGCGGGTTGCGGGAACCGGACGCCGTGCTCGGGGTAGCCGAGCACCATCTGCTCCCACAGGATCTGGCCGAGGGAGTTGTTGTTGTTGATCACGACCTTGATCGGTAACTCGGTACGGACCGCGGTCAGGAACTCCGCCATCAGCATCGCGAAGCCGCCGTCACCGACGTAGGCGATGACCTGACGTCCCGGGAACGCGTGCTGGATCCCGAGCGCGTACGGCAGGCCGGGGGCCATAGTGGCGAGGTTCCCGGACAGGTAGAACTGCCGGTCAGCTCGGATCGTCCAGTGACGCGCCGCCCAGGTCGCTATCGTGCCGCTGTCACATGTCAGAACGGCGTCGTCGTCGGCCAGGTCGTTGATCACGGACATCGGGTACTGCGGCGCGATCGGGTTGCGTTTGGGTGACTCCAGATCAGCCATGTCCGAACGCCAGGCGACCATCGCCTTCTGGTACTTCTCCAGGTGGCCGCGGTCGGTTTTGCGGGTCAGTAGCGGGAGCAGCGCCTGTAACCCCTCCTTGGTGTCCCCGATCATCGGGACATCGGTCGGCATCCGCACCCCGGCACGGACCGGGTCAACTTCCAGCTGCACAGTGCGGACCTTGCCGGGTTCGGGCAGATGCGCGGTGTACGGGAAGTTCGTGCCGACCATGAACAGCGTGTCGCAGTCCTCGACGAGCTGTTCCCCCGGACGGGTCCCCAGCAGCCCGATCCCTCCGACCGCGAACTCCGAGTCATCCGGGATCACCGCCTTGCCCGGCAGCGTCTTGATCACTGGCGCGCCGAGCTTGTCCGCGACAGCCAGGACCTCCTCGCGGGCGTGTAGCGCCCCGACACCGGCGAGGAGCGCGACCTTCTCGCCGTCGTTGAGGACCCGGGCTGCTGCCTCCAGGTCCTCGATGCGGGGGCGTCCCGGCGCTGGCAGGTAGATCGGGGAGGTCGCCGGTGGCCGAGCCGGTGCCACATGCTGATACGGGTCGAGGTCCGCGTCGGCGACCTGCACGTCGTTCGGGAACGTCAGATGCGCCACCCCGCGTCGCGCGTAGGCGGTGCGGATCGCGATATCGACCACTCCCGGCAGCTGCGCCGGGTTCTCCACCACCAGGTTGTACTCGGCCACGTCAGCGAACAGCCGATCGACATGGACCTCCTGCTGGTATCCGGT
>DATAVK010000142.1:0-6906 GCA_036267755.1 Mycobacteriales bacterium | reverse complement strand
AGGCACCGTACGGCGGTGGGCAGCGCCTCGAGCCGCGCGTCCCCGATCGGCTTGCCGCAGTCGTCGCAGCTGCCGTAGCTGCCCTCGGCCAGCTTCGCGATCGCGCGGTTCACGACGCTGAGCTGGAGGTCCAGCTTCTCGGCGGTGACCGCGCGCTCCTCCTGCTCGGTCGCGATCGCGGTGAAGTCGCCCGCCCGCTTGCCGAAACCGATCGCCGCCATCCCCTCTTCGCGCGGGAGGTTCAGCCGGGTGATCTGCGCGATCAGCTCGTCGCGGCGTCGGTCGAGCTCGGCCCGGATCTCCTCGTCCGACGCGGTCATGCCGGCACCTCGCCGTGGCGCGGCAGGAGCTGTCGGCGCAGCTTGTTGAAGGAGCGGCCCGCGTTCATTGCGATGACAGCGCTGACCTGGTCGCCGTGGTCGTACACCGCGACGAAGCTCCCCGAGTCCGGGTCACCCTCCACGATGCGCACCGGGTCGCCCGGCTCGCGGTGCCCGGCGAACTGGATCATCACGCCGTACTGGTCGGACCAGAAGTACGGCGCGCGTGGATGCGCGAGCGCGTCGACGTCGCCGCCGAGCAGCGCCGTGATCGTGCGGGCCGGGTTCTCCAGGGCATTGGTCCAGTGCTCGACCCGGTGCGGCGCCGCGGTCCAGGGCCCGGCGGGTCGCGCGACGTCACCGACAGCGGCGACGTGGGGCACCGAGGTCAGGCCGTGGGCGTCCGTGACGACGCCGTTGTCGAGCTCGAGCCCGCTGCCCTCGAGCCACTCCGTCACCGGCGCCGCTCCGACGCTGACCAGGACCAGATCGGCGTCGAGCACGGAACCGTCGCTGAGCTCGACGCCGGTTACTCGGTCGTGGCCGAGCAAGGCGGTGACGCCGACGCCGGTGCGCAGCGTGACGCCGTTCGCGGCATGCAGGGCGGCGCAGACCGCGCCCATGTCCTCGCCCAGGGCGAGGGAGAGCGGCACGTCGAGCATCTCCACGACGGTGACGTCCGCGCCCAGGGTGCGCGCCGCGCCGGCCACCTCGGACCCGATGAAGCCGGCACCGACGATGACCAGCCGGACGCCGGGGACCAGCACGTCGCGCAGCGCGAGGGCGTCCTCGATTGTCCGGAGCAGGTGGACTCCCGGGAGCGGTGCGGCGCCGCGCAGTGCCCGCGGCCTCGACCCGGTGGCGAGGACGACGTGGTCGGCGACGATCTCCTCATCACCGACGAGGACGGCGCGGTCGGCAGCACGCAGCCCGGTCGCGACCTCGCCGAACCGTCGCTCCACGGCCAAGGTGTCGAGCTCGGCGTCGTCGGCGAGGACGAGCTTTTCGCGGCTCACGGTCCCGAGCAGGAAGCCTTTGGACAGCGGCGGCCGGTCGTAGGGCAGGTGAGGCTCCTCGCCGATGAGCACCAGCCGGCCGTCGTACCCCTGTTCGCGCAATGCGCGCACGGCGCTGAGGCCGCCCAGCGATGCGCCGACCACCACGGCGGTCTCGCGCGGGGTCATGCCGTCGCCCGACGGCGGTGGAGGTCGACGGCCACGGTGCCGTCACGGACCTCGACGTAGTAGGTCTTGACCGGCCGCTTGGCAGGAGGCGAGGTCACCTCACCAGTACGCAGGTCGAAGAAGGATGCGTGCAGCGGGCACTCGACCAGGCAGCCCTCGAGGTAGCCCTCGGCCAGCGAGGCATCCTGGTGGGTGCAGGTGTCGTCGATCGCAAACCAGCCCTCATCGGCATGGAACACCGCGACCGGATGACCGCCGACGATGACCCGCCGAGCCTCGCCGGGCGGCAGCTCGTCCGCCCGGAAGACCTCGACCATCATTACTCCAGTTGTGCCTCGCGCAACAGTTGTCGCTATACGCAACAGCGTGACGCACCTACCCGTTACCGGTCAAGGTGTGACAGCCTGACCCCCGTGTCGAGTCTGTTCATCGCCGGTCACTGGAGATCGTCGGCATCCGGCCTCCGCGACGACGTCATCAACCCCGCGAACGGCGAGGTGATCGAGGCCGTCGACCGAGCGGGCGCCGACGAGGTGGAAGCCGCCATCGCGGCGGCGCGAGCGGCGTTCGACGCCGGCCCGTGGCCTAAGACGCCGGCCGCCGAGCGAGGCAAGCTGCTCGGTCGGGTCGCCGACCTGCTCGAGCGCGATCGCGCCGACCTCGGCCGGCTCGAGACCACCGACACCGGCAAGACCGCGCGGGAGGGCCTGCTCGACATCGACGACGTCGTGTCGGTCTTCCGTTACTACGCCGACCTCGCCGGTCACGACCTCGACCACGACGTGTTGGTCCCGACCCCCGGAGTGCGTAGCCGGATCCGGCACGAGCCGGTCGGCGTCTGCACCCTGATCACGCCGTGGAACTACCCACTGCTGCAGATCTCGTGGAAGCTCGCGCCGGCGCTGGCGACCGGCAACACGATGATCGTGAAGCCGAGCGAGGTCACACCGCTCACCACCATCAAGCTGGTCGGGCTGCTGGCCGAGGCCGGCGTACCGGACGGGGTCGTCAACCTGGTCCTCGGGCCCGGCGGCGAAGTCGGGACGCCGCTGGTCACCGACCCGCGGGTCGACATGGTGTCGTTCACCGGAGGCCTCGCAACGGGGCGGACCATCATGGCGGCAGCGGCCGGCACGGTGAAACAGATCGCGCTTGAGCTCGGTGGCAAGAACCCCAACATCGTCTTCGCCGACTCCGACTTCGAGACCGCCGTCGACCACGCGCTGACGGGTGCCTTCCTGCACTCGGGTCAGGTCTGCTCGGCCGGCTCCAGGATCATCGTCGAGCGCAGCATCCACGACGACTTCGTCGCCGAGCTCGCCCGTCGCGCCGACCTGGTGCGAGTGGGCTACCCGCTCGACGAGTCGAGCGAGTGCGGGCCGCTGGTATCGCAGGCCCAGCTGGACAAGATCGAGCGGTACGTCGAGATCGGCCGATCGGAAGGTGCCCAGCTGAGGTGCGGCGGCATCCGGCCGACCGAAGGTGCGTTGGCTCGTGGCTTCTTCTACCGGCCGACCTTGTTCTCCGGCTGCGATCGCACGATGCGGATCGTGTCCGAAGAGGTCTTCGGTCCGGTCGCGACGGTCGAGGTCTTCGACACCGAGGCCGAGGCAATCACGCTCGGCAACGACACGACGTACGGTCTGGCCGGTGCGGTCTTCACCACCGACGTCGAACGCGGCGAGCGGGTCGCGGAGGCGCTGCGGCACGGGACGGTGTGGATCAACGACTACCACCCCTACCTGCCGCAGGCCGAGTGGGGCGGCATGAAGCAGTCCGGCATCGGTCGCGAGCTCGGTGTCACGGGTTTGTTGGAATACATGGAGATCAAGCACGTCTATCGCACCATCGAGCCGGCACCCCCCGGCTGGTTCACCGGCTGATTCCGGAAGTTCGCCATGCCTTTCGCTGACCTGGCCGATGTCCGCCTGCAGTACGAGCTAGAAGGCGATGGCGAGGAGACGATCGTCCTCGTCAACGGGCTGGGAGACGATCTCGAGACCTGGAGCCTGCAGGTGCCGGACCTGCTCGCCGCCGGATATCGGGTGCTGCGCTTCGACAATCGCGGGGTCGGGCAGTCCAGCAAGCCGGCCGGCCCGTACACGACTCGGATGATGGCGGACGACACCAAGCACTTGGTGGACTCGCTCGGCATCACCGACTTCCATCTCGTCGGAGTGTCAATGGGCGGCATGATCGCCCAGGAGTACGCAATCAACCACGGCAGCGATCTGCGCTCCGTCATCTTCGGCTGTACTTACGCCGCGCCCGGCCCGTTCTGCTCGCGGATGTTCGAGATGTGGGAGCAACTCGCTCCGGTGATGGGCGTCAGCTTCGTGATGCGCGACGTCACGCTGTGGGCCTTCACTGTTCCGTTCTTCACCGATCGCCCGGATGAGGCAGCGGACTTCGACACCGCCATGAAGTACGTCGACCAACCGGTGCCCGCTTACTTGGCGCAGCTCGCGGCGATCCAGACCCACGACACGCGAGCCGCGTTGTCAGGGCTGGCTGTTCCTAGCCTTGTCCTGGCCGGCGAAGAGGACATCCTGATTCCGGTCTCTCTGTCGCGCGAGCTGCACGATCTGGTGCCTGGCGCGTCCTGGGCCACGACCATCGGCGGTCACGCCTGCCTGTGGGAACACCCGCAGGAGTTCAACAAGGCAGTCATCGATTTCGTCGATGCGAAGGCGAACCTGGCGAGTAACAGGGTCCATGATCATCGCGGATCGAGCAGCTTCTAGCCTGCCAGATCCGCGATGAGGAGCCGCGGCGGCTTCGCCGGCTGTCCCGGTCAGTGCCTCGGATGGGGAAGGACCATGTTCATGACCCGCACCCGACGGGTGCCGTCGGGGCGGTCGCCGCGGGCTCGTTCCCGGTAGGGCCCGAGGACGGCGGCAAGGGCGGCATTGACCGCCTCGGCCTCCGCGGCGGTCAGCCAGAGGTCGGCGTTGGCGAGGGCCGCGACGTCCTGCCATTCTTCGGGTTCCTCGCGTTCGGTCGCGATGAACTCCTCGGCCATCGCCCGGCTGCGGTCGAAGAACGCCAGGGCCACAGCGGCTGCCGCGGCTGCGCCGGCCGGGGTCGACGGCTCGAGATCGACCTGCGTCCTGCGGCCGGTCGCCCGCCACGGCCTTTCCCGTCCGTCGTTTCGGGCGGGCGCGGGCTCCACGAAGTTGTAGCGCTCCAACAACTTCAGGTGATACGCCGTCGCGCTCGGGCTCAGCCCCGTCAGCTCGGCGCATTCGGTAGCGGTCAGCTCGTCCCCCGACCCGAGGGCGTCGATGATCGCCACCCGGGCAGGGTGCGCGAGCGCCCGGATGTCCCGAGCGTCCTGCAGATACAGGGTGTCCGCGCCGTGGGTCCCCGACCGGCGGGCCCGCGGCTCCTCGCGGCGGGCACGACGGGACGGCGGATCGCCCTTGCGGGACGACCGGTCGGCAGGCATCGAATCAGAACATAGCCCTTGACCACGAGATGTTAAGGAAATACTGTTCAATAAATGCTTAACATCTGCCGAGGGAACCGCGACCTGGTCATCGCGCTCGTAGGGCGCATGGTGTCGACGTTCGGCGACGGGGTGGCGCTCGTCGCGCTGACCCTGCGGCTGCAGGCGGACGGCGCGCACCCCTACGAAGTGGCGCTGCTGCTAGCCGCCGGTGTGGTGCCGCTGTTGTTGCTCGCCCGCCCGGTCGGGAGGTTGGTGGACGCCCACGACTCCCGGCGACTGCTCGTCGGGGGCGGCCTGGCGGAGCTGGCCGCCACGATCCCGTTGATCTTCCTGCACTCGGTCGTGCCGATCGTCGTCCTGGTGGCCGTCCTCGGGGCTGCCGCGTCGGTAACCGGTGCCACGTGGTCGGCCCTCGTCCCCCGATTGGCTGGCAAGGAACACCTGGCCGAGGCGGTATCGGCTCAGCAGTCCTTGAGCGTCCTCGCCCTCGTCGGCGCCCCCGCCGCCGGTGGCCTGTTGGCCGGAGCGTTCGGCTCGGGTGTGCCGTTGGCAATCGACGCCGCCACGTTCGTCATCGTGACCGTCGCCGCCGCTCTGGTCCGCACCCGCCGGGTGCCCGAACGGATTCCCACCGTCGACGGGTCGGGCCTGGTCAGGGGAGGATTCGCGATGCTCCGGGCTGACCGGGTTCTCGCTCCTCTCCTCGCCGGCGTAGCCCTCGTCGTCCTGCTCGTCGGGATGGTTGACGTCGTGCTCGTGTATCTGGTCCGCGACACACTCCACGCCGGAGCCGTCTGGTACGGCGTGACCGAGGCCTCCTGGATGGCGGGCATGGTGGCGGGATCCCTCGGGTCGGGCCGGATCGGGACCGAACCCGGGCAAGTACGCGCCACGATCGCCGGAGCAGCCATCGCCTGCGCGGGGCTCGCCGGTTTCGCGGTCACGCCTACCGTGTGGATCCTGGTTCCCCTCTCGGTGCTCGGCGGGGTCGGGAACGGCTACGCGGGGACCTGCCTGTCGACGCTGCTGATGGCCCGCACTCCCGACAGCGCACGCGGCCGGGTGTCCGCCACCGCCAACGCGCTCTTCGGCGGTGCCCAGGGCGCCTCGCTTCTGCTGGGCGGCGCCGTCGCGGTGGTGCTGTCACCCCGGGCGATCTACGCCGTCGCCGGTCTGCTCGGCCTGGCCGCCGCCGGAATCGTCGCCGTCACGCATCCCTCCCCGGACGCTGAGCCGGCCATTCCCGTCCAGACCCCGCAGTTGACCTCGGCCGCCACGGCCTACGAGAAGTAGTCGCCTACCTAGGCATGCGCGACGTGGGCTGCGCGACGGCTCGGTGTATGGCTTCCTCGACCGGCGACCGGTCGGACGCTCGCATGTGGTCGATAGGTCCAGTGCCGGCGAGTGGTGGTTGCGCCCTGAACTTCACTCGGGTGCCGCGGTGTTGCTGTGCGGCATGGACGAGGAACGGGTGGCACAGCCAGACGTCACCCCTGTCCCCGGTGGCCAGAAACAGCATGAGCAGCACGCGCTCTCGCGAGGCGGGATCCACGATCGGCTGGCCGTCCACGCCGACTCCGGTGGACTCGATGTGCCAGCCGTCGTCGCCGGGAGGCTCTGGAACAGGGAACCGAATCGGGAAGGTGCCCAGCCCGTCGCGGGGCACCCATCGACCACGGCCCGCGAGCTGGTCGTACGCGATGTGCAAGCGTCGAGTGTTGGCAGCGTCACGGAACGGCGCATCTCCACGGCCATCAATCCTGACCACCGGTCGTGTCCACGTAGCGGGATCGTTTTCCTCGCTCCCGGTTGCTTCCCAAAGCCGCAGCCGGCACTCGTCAGCGAGGGCTCGTCCAAACGCCCGAGGCAGCCGGACGGCACCCTCGGCAATGAAGCGGTCGATGTCTGTCTCGCTCAACACAGCGTCGGTGGTACCTCGTCCCCCCGCCCG
>DATAVK010000141.1:0-8266 GCA_036267755.1 Mycobacteriales bacterium | reverse complement strand
TTGGTGCTGTTGAGCACCGCGCTGCCTGCGTCGAGCCGGCCGGAGTACACCCGGATGTAGGTGAGCTTGCCGAAGTACTTGTCGCTCATGATCTTGAACGCGAGCGCCGAGAACGGCTCGGACTCATCGGCGTGGCGTTCGACGACCACCTCGGAGTCGCGGACGTCGTGGCCCTTGATCGACTCGATGTCGAGCGGCGAGGGCAGGTAGTCGACGATCGCGTCGAGCATCGGCTGGACGCCCTTGTTCTTGAAAGCCGTCCCGCAGAGCACCGCGTTGATCTTGTTCGCGATCGTCGCCCGGCGGATCCCGGCCTTGAGCTGCGCGACCGTGGGCTCCTGGCCCTCGAGGTAGAGCTCCATGAGCTCGTCGTCGTTCTCGGCCAGGGTCTCGATCAGCTTCTCGCGCCACTCGCGGGCGGCCTCGGCGTGATCGGACGGGATCGTGACGATGTCGTACTTGTCGCCGAGGCCCTCGGTCTGCCACAGCAGGGCACGCATCTCGACCAGGTCGATGACGCCCTTGAAGTCGCTCTCGATGCCCCAGGGCAGCTGCAGCACAAGCGGGGTCGCGTTGAGCCGGTCGACGATCATGTCCACGCAGCGGTGGAACTCCGCACCGACGCGGTCCATCTTGTTGACGAAGCACATCCGCGGTACGGCGTACCGGTCGGCCTGGCGCCAGACCGTCTCGCTCTGCGGCTCGACACCGGCGACGGCGTCGAAGACGGCGACCGCACCGTCGAGCACCCGCAACGAACGCTCGACCTCGACCGTGAAGTCGACGTGGCCCGGGGTGTCGATGATGTTGATGACGTGGTCGTTCCACTCACACGTCGTCGCGGCGGAGGTGATGGTGATGCCCCGCTCCTGCTCCTGCTCCATCCAGTCCATGACGGCCGCACCGTCGTGGACCTCACCGATCTTGTAGCTGATACCGGTGTAGTAGAGGATCCGCTCAGTGGTCGTGGTTTTGCCCGCGTCGATGTGCGCCATGATCCCGATGTTGCGGGTTCTGGCGAGGGCGTCTACCACATCGGTCGTCACTGGAGCGTCGTCTCTTTTCTCTGCGTCGTTGATTCGGTGGAGTTCCGCTTACCAGCGGTAGTGGGCGAAGGCCTTGTTGGACTCGGCCATCTTGTGCATGTCCTCGCGCCGCTTGACGCTGGCGCCGAGGCCGTTGCTGGCGTCGAGCATCTCGTTCATCAGCCGCTCGGTCATCGTCTTCTCGCGGCGCTGCCGGGAGTAGGTGACCAGCCAGCGCAGCGCGAGCGTGGTGCTGCGGCCGGGGCGGACCTCGATCGGGACCTGGTACGTCGCACCGCCGACCCGACGGCTCTTGACCTCGATCGCCGGCTTGACGTTGTCGAGGGCGCGCTTGAGGGTGACGACCGGGTCGCTCCCGGTCTTCTCGCGGCAGCCTTCGAGGGCTTGGTACACGATCCGCTGGGCGAGCGAGCGCTTGCCGCCGACCAGGACCTTGTTGACCAGCGAGGTGACGATCGGCGAGCCGTACACCGGGTCGACGATGACCGGGTGCTTCGGGGCGGGTCCCTTACGAGGCATCTACTTCTCTTTCTTCGCGCCGTAGCGGCTGCGGGCCTGCTTGCGCCCGCGGACGCCCTGCGTGTCGAGCGAGCCACGGATGATCTTGTAGCGGACGCCGGGCAGGTCCTTCACCCGGCCACCGCGGACCAGCACGATGGAGTGCTCCTGCAGGTTGTGCCCGACACCGGGAATGTAGGCCGTGACCTCGACTCCGGTGGTGAGCCGGACGCGGGCAACCTTGCGCAGGGCGGAGTTCGGCTTCTTCGGCGTCGTTGTGTAAACGCGCGTGCAGACACCACGACGCTGCGGGCTGCCTTTCAGCGCCGGCGTCTTGGTCTTGCCGATCTTGTCCTGCCGGCCCTTGCGGACCAGCTGAGAGATCGTAGGCACTCGCCGTACTCCCAAATCTTGTCAGGTGTGATGCTCGGGCCGAGCACCCCGGTTCTCGCCACTTCTCCGACCCACGCGGTCGGGTGTGTCGCCCACTCCGCGCTCCGCCCGCGCTTTGCAGCGCCTACGGTCCAGCAGGAGGATGAACGACGTGCGGCACCCGGGGTTCCCCTCGGGCACAATCAACTACCTTAGCCGAGGCCCGCGCGCCCGGTCAAAATCATGGCGACGCTGCGGAGTGGCACCCACACAGCGTAGGTCTCAGCGGCTAGTGGTGCTCTGCGCGCGGGCCCGCTGCCAGCGCTTCCACCGGTGACGCAGCCGCTGCTGCAACCGGTCGCCGAGCAGGCGCGCGAGCTCACGATCGGCCACCACGCTCAGGTCGGGTGCGGCAGCTGGCTCGGCCGGCGGCGGGGACTGGTCGCGGGCACTGAACGCGGTGCCGAGGATCGCCTCGACCGCCACCGCCATGGGGACCGACGTCGGATCCTCCTCCGCGCCCGGCTCGTCGGTCACCGGCACCGCCGGGGCCAGGCTGGCGAGGTCCCCAACCAGGTTCAGGCCCAGCTCGGCGATCCGCTCGACGTACCCGGCACTGATCTGCGCCGCCCGCTCCAGCGCCCACCGGGGGGTATAGGCACGCGGCTCGTCGGGGCCGGGGGTTCGCCCGGTGACGATTCGCTGGGCCGCCCCGAGCCTGACCCAGCTGCTGTACTCGTCCCAGCTGATGTCGTGGTTGAAGATCTCGAGGTTGATCCGCCGGATCAGCTCGGCCTCGGCGCCGGTCATCGAGCGGTTGGCCCGGTTCGGCACCTCCTTGAGCGTGCCGTGCGGTACCCCGAGCAGGGACTCGAAGCTGCGGTACGGCCGGTCCCGGTCCTCCTCGTCGAGGACGATCAGGGTGACCCGCTCCGGGCCGACGACCGACGCCCAGCGGGCGAGGACCGCGGCGTGGTCGTGGCGCTCCCAGAAGTTCTTGTACGTCTTGATCGCGTCGTTGCCCTCCAGCACCGCTCGCAGCCAGGCGCCGTAGCTCAGCCGGGAGCCGAACTGCACCTGCTGCTGCCACGCGCTGGGGAGGATCTTGCTGAGCGGACGCAGCGTCGCCACGATGTGCGTCCGGTCGCCGCCGAGCTCTGTCGTGATGGTGCGGATCGTGTCGGCGTCGGCGACGTCGAAGAACTCGCTGCTCACGATGACCCGCTTGTCCGCCCCGATCGAGGCCACCCGGCTGACCAGCGTGTCCCACTTCGCCATCGGCTGCGGCTTGGCCCCGAGGCTCGCCCAACCGTGGGTCCGCCCGGTGATCGCGAGCGCCGCAGGGGTCTGGTTCCCGCCGGTCCCGGGATAGACCGCGCCGGCCGCCCGCAGCTCGGGCCGCGCGGTGCGCAGCGCGACCTGGAGCGCGGTCGTCGCGCACTTGCGGAACCCGATGTGGATCGCGTGCGTGCCCGGCTCCAGCGGTTGCGGTTCGGTCACAGCGCAGACTTTACGTGGCCCGCCGGTCGATGAGGAGGTACGCCGTGGTCCGCGCAACCACTCCTTCGCGCCAGCAGCTGCAGGCGGCGTACGGGCTCACGGTGCCCGATCTGGTGGGTCCCGGGCTGCGGGTGCTGCTGGTCGGGATCAACCCGTCGCTGTGGTCCGGCGCGGTGGGTCAGCACTTCGGCCGGCCGTCGAACCGGCTCTGGCGCACGCTGCACGAGGCCGGCTTCACCGACCGGTTGTTGCACCCGAACGAGTCCGACGTCCTGCTGGCCGTCGGTGTCGGCGTCACGAACCTGGTCGCGCGCTCCACGGCCCGGGCGGACGAGCTCGACGACGCCGAGATCCGGGCCGGCGTCGCGCCGCTCACCCGCCTGGTCGAGCGGTGGCAGCCACCGTGGGTCGCGTTTCTCGGGCTGTCGTCGTACCGGGTCGCGTTCGGGCAGCCGAAGGCGGGCGTGGGCCGGCGACCTGAGCTGCTCGCCGGTGCCCGGGTCTGGCTGCTGCCGAATCCGAGCGGGCTGAACGCGCACTACCAGCAGCCGGCGCTGAACCAGGCTTACCAGGCCCTGCGTGAGGCGATCGGGGCCTGAGCGGCTCAGCCGGGCTGCGACATGGTGGAGATGGTGTTCGTCGAGCCGTTGCCGGAATCGCTCGACCCGGAGGAGTTCCCGACGGCGAGCCCGATGATGAGGAGCGCGACGACGACCAGGCCGAGTGCTCCGAGGATGATGCCGGCGATGCCGAGACCGCGGCCGCCGGAGCCGTCGCGGCGGGTCTGGCGCAGCCCGATGATCCCGAAGATCACACCGAGCAGGCTGCCGATCCCGAACGTGAACAGGCAGATGGGCGGGACGGCCAACACCAGCGATGCGATACAGAAGCCGTTGGTCTTGGGGTTGGCCGGATACGCCGGAGCCCAGCCGTACGGCGCCTGAGCGCCCGGGTACGGGGAGCCGGCGGCCGGCTGCCAGGCCCCGGTGTTCGCCGGCTGCCAGGTGCCGGGCGCCGAGGGCGGCGGCGCGGCGTAGCCGGCCGGCCCGCCGTTGTACACAGGTGGTGGCGGCGGCTGCCAGCCAGGAGGCGCGGCGTACGGCGGCTGCTGCGGAGCCCACTGCGCCGGCGGCATCCGGTAGTCCGGATCGGACGGCGGTGGCGGGGGCGGCAGCTGCACCGGCGCTGTCGGCGGTCGCCAGTCCGGTGGTGGCGGGGCGTACGGATCAGACGACGACGGGCCGCCCGATTCGGGCGACCCGTCGTCGTTGTGCTGATCAGTCATCGCGGCTAACGGTAACCGCCGTACCCGGGCCGCTGGCCGTAGCTGTAGTCCTCCAGGGGAACCGCTTCGCCGGTACCGCCCTGGCCGAACTCGTAGCCGTTCTCGTCGTACGGCGTCATCGTGTAGACCGCCGCCTTCGCCGCCTCGGTGGGCTCGACCCGGACGTTGCGGTAGCGGCTGATGCCGGTACCCGCCGGGATGAGCTTGCCGATGATGACGTTCTCCTTGAGGCCGAGCAGGGAGTCCGAACGGGCGTGGATCGCCGCGTCCGTGAGTACCCGGGTCGTCTCCTGGAACGACGCTGCCGACAGCCACGACTCGGTGGCGAGCGAGGCCTTGGTGATGCCCATGAGCACCGGCCGGCCTGCCGCGGGAGCGCCACCCTCGGCGACCACCCGACGGTTCTCCGCCTCGAACTTCGGCCGCTCGGCGAGCTCGCCCGGAAGCAGGTCGGTCTCGCCGGACTCCAGGATGTTCACCCGCTTGAGCATCTGGCGGATGATGATCTCGACGTGCTTGTCGTGGATCGGCACACCCTGCGAGCGGTAGACGTCCTGCACCTCCTTGACCAGGTGCAACTGCACCGCACGCGGGCCGAGGATCCGCAGCACCTCGTGGGGGTCGACCGCACCGGCGTGCAGCTGCTGACCCACCTCGACGTGCTGGCCGTCCTCGACGCGCCACTGGCCACGGGCACGCTCGGTCTCCGAGTCGTACCAACGCCAGACCAGCAGTCGCTTGACCACGGGGTACTCGACCGGGTCGCCACCGTCGTCGGGCGTGATGACGAACTTGGCGGCCTTGTCGGTCTCCTCGATCGTCACGCGACCTGCGACCTCGCTGATCGGGGCACGGCCCTTGGGCTGGCGTGCCTCGAACAGCTCGACCACACGAGGCAGACCGTGGGTGATGTCCTCACCCGCGACACCGCCGGTGTGGAACGTCCGCATGGTCAGCTGCGTGCCGGGCTCGCCGATCGACTGGGCGGCGATGATGCCGACCGCCTCGCCGACGTCCACGGTCTTGCCGGTGGCCAGGGAGCGGCCGTAGCACAGGGCGCAGATGCCGACCTTACTGTCGCAGGTCAGGACGCTGCGGACCCGCACCTCGCGGACACCGTGGTCGACGAGCTTGGCGATGAGGACGTCACCGAGGTCGCTGCCCGCGGTCGCGAGGACCTCGTTCTTGACCTCGACGTCCTCGGCGAGCGCCCGGGAGTACACCCGGTTCTCGACGTTCTCCTTGTCGATGACGATGCCGCCGTCGGTGCCGTCGACCGCGATCGGGAGCACGATGCCGCGGTCGGTGCCGCAGTCGAACTCCCGGACGATGACGTCCTGGCTGACGTCGACCAGCCGCCGGGTGAGGTAGCCGGAGTCCGCCGTCCGCAGTGCGGTGTCGGCGAGACCCTTGCGGGCACCGTGCGTGGAGATGAAGTACTCCAGCACCGTGAGGCCCTCACGGAAGTTGGTCTTGATCGGACGCGGGATGATCTCGCCCTTGGGGTTGGCCACCAGACCGCGCATACCGGCGATCTGCTGGACCTGCAGCATGTTCCCTCGAGCGCCCGAGCCGACCATCATCTGGATCGGGTTGTTCTTCGGGAAGTTCTCCCGCATCTTGTTCGCGACCTCGGTGGTGGCCCGGGTCCAGATCTCGATGAGCTCCTGACGACGCTCGTCGTCGGTGATCACACCGCGCTCGTACTGCTTCTGGACCTTCTCGGCCATCTCCTCGTAGCGGGCGAGGATCGCCTGCTTCTCCGGCGGGGTGACGACGTCGGAGATCGCGATGGTGACGCCGGCGCGGGTGGCCCAGTGGAAACCGGCCTCCTTGAGCGCGTCCAGCGTCGCCGCGACCTGGACCTTGGGGTACCGCTCGGCCAGGTCGTTGACGATCTCGCCGAGCTGCGCCTTTCGGACCTCGTAGTCCACGAACGGGTAGTCGACGGGGAGGGTCTCGTTGAACAGTGCCCGGCCCAGGGTCGTCTCGACCCGGACCGACTCGCCGACCTCCCAGCCCTCGGGAGCGTCGTACGGGCGCTCGGCGGTCTCGACACCACGCTGGATGCCGGGCCGCGCGAGCTCCTCGCCGATCGCTGCCGGCAGGTCTTCGAGCCGGATCTGGACCTTGGCCTGCAGGTCCAGCTCGCGATTGTCGTAGGCCATGACGGCCTCGGACACCGAGCCGAAGGCCCGGCCCTCGCCCGGTGCACCCGGAAGCATGGTGGTCAGGTAGTAGATGCCCAGCACCATGTCCTGGGTCGGTGACGTGATCGGGCGACCCGAGGCCGGCGACAGGATGTTGTTGGAGGAGAGCATCAGGATCCGGGCCTCGGCCTGGGCCTCGGCCGACAGCGGCAGGTGCACCGCCATCTGGTCCCCGTCGAAGTCGGCGTTGAACGCCGTGCAGACGAGCGGGTGGATCTGGATCGCCTTGCCCTCAACCAGCTGCGGCTCGAAGGCCTGGATGCCGAGACGGTGCAGCGTCGGTGCGCGGTTGAGCAGCACCGGGTGCTCCGTGATGACCTCTTCCAGCACGTCCCACACCATCGAGTAGCGCGCGTTGCTGCCGGTGGCGCGCTCGACCATCCGCTTGGCGGACTTGATGTTCTGCGCGTGGTTGAGGTCGACCAGCCGCTTCATGACGAACGGCTTGAACAGCTCGAGCGCCATCTGCTTGGGCAGGCCGCACTGGTGCAGCCGGAGCTGCGGGCCGACCACGATGACCGAACGGCCGGAGTAGTCGACGCGCTTGCCGAGCAGGTTCTGACGGAACCGACCCTGCTTGCCCTTGAGCATGTCGGACAGCGACTTCAGCGGCCGGTTGCCCGGGCCGGTGACGGGACGACCGCGGCGGCCGTTGTCGAACAGTGCGTCGACGGCCTCCTGCAGCATCCGCTTCTCGTTGTTGACGATGATCTCGGGAGCACCGAGGTCGAGCAGTCGCTTCAACCGGTTGTTGCGGTTGATGACCCGGCGGTAGAGGTCGTTGAGGTCGCTCGTGGCAAACCGGCCACCGTCGAGCTGCACCATCGGGCGCAGGTCCGGCGGGATCACCGGCACGCAGTCGAGGACCATGCCCATCGGCGAGTTACGGGTGTTGAGGAACGCGCTGACGACCTTGAGCCGCTTGAGCGCGCGCGCCTTCTTCTGCCCCTTGCCGGAGCGGATCGTCTCGCGGAGGCTCTCGGCCTCGGCGTCGAGGTCGAAGGTCTCGAGCAGCTTCTTCAGCGACTCGGCACCCATGCCGGCCTCGAAGTACTCACCCAGCGTGCCCGGAACGACGCGCCAGGTGCCGTCCTCGGCCTTGGCGCCCTGAGCGAAGCGGTCCCGAAGCTCACGGAAGACCCGCTCGTCAGTGATCAGCTGCTTGACGGCGAGACTCTTGAACGCATCGAGCACGGCGTCGAGCTCGTCCACCGCGCGCTCCGCACGGGTGCGGATCTGCTTGACCTCACGGTCGGCAGAGTCGCGGACCTTGCGACGGGCGTCACCCTTGGCGCCTTCGGCCTCGAGCTGGGCCATGTCGGCCTCTTGCCGCTTCATGCGGGTGTCGATGTCGG
>DATAVK010000140.1:0-22279 GCA_036267755.1 Mycobacteriales bacterium | reverse complement strand
GGCCTGGTGCTCGGCCACGGGTCCAGCCAGGCGGCCGGGCGGGGCAACGCAGCGGCCACCTCACAGACCCTGACGGTTCGCCCCGGCGAGACGCTGTGGTCGGTGGCCGCCCGGATCGCACCGCATTCCGACCCGCGCCTGGTCGTCGCCGACATCGAGTCGCGCAACCACCTGGGCGGCGTCGAGGTGCGCGCCGGCCAGCAGCTGCGGGTGCCTCGGATCGGCTGAGCCGCCCTACCTCGCCCGTCCCGGCGACGACACGCCGGAGTTTGTGCGAAGCCCTTGCGTCGGCGTCCTTCTCGGCCTACTGTCACGCCACAACATCTTGTGTTACACCGATGTAGTTCTATCCACAGAGTGTGGATAGAGGTGTCCACAGGCTGTGGGTCCGCGGCAGGTTCGCCGGCGACAGGGAGAGTGTGAGATGCACTGCCCGTTCTGCCGGTTCCCCGACTCCCGGGTGGTGGACTCCCGCGAGGCCGACGAGGGTGCCGCGATCCGCCGCCGCCGCTCATGTCCGGAGTGTGGCCGACGGTTCACGACGCTGGAGACGGCGAGTCTCACCGTCACGAAGCGATCCGGTGCGAGCGAGCCGTTCAGCCGGGTCAAGGTGATCGACGGTGTTCGCAAGGCGTTCTCCGGGCGTCCGGTGGACGAGGACGCGCTCGCCCGGCTGGGTCAACAGGTCGAGGAGACGGTCCGGGCGACCGGGGCCGCCGAGGTCGCGGCACACGAGATCGGGCTCGCGATCCTCGAGCCGCTCGGTGAGCTCGACGAGGTGGCCTTCCTGCGGTTCGCCAGCGTCTACAAGTCCTTCGCCTCGGCCGAGGACTTCGCCGCCGAGCTGGCCGCGCTGCGGGCCCGGCGCGAGCAGTTGCACGACCGCCCCGAGGCCGCCGTCGTCGGGCGGTTCGCCGGGGCCCACGATCCGGCGCCACCCTCGGAGGTGAGTGTCGCGGAGGGCGGGGAAGCCCAACGCGAGCTCGCCCCGCTGTCGCCCTAGCGGCGACCCGCGGGCCCCAGTCGCCCGAGGGCGGCGCCGTCCCACGTACCAACCGCACGACTTCCCCGAAAAAACTGTCGGAGCCGAGCGCTCCACTGGCACTTCGAGACCTTCCCGGGGCAGATCCGGGGCCCGTCAGGCGTTGATACAGATGGACAACGAGAGGACTTTCATGACCGAGACGGTGAGCGGCGCCCCGCGTGGTGCCGGCACTTCCGGATCGACCCGTCGAGCTCGCGGGTTGCGGCTGGAGCGCGTCTTCACGCGCCCTGGCGTCCACCCGTATGACGAGCTCACCTGGGAGCGTCGCGACGTCGTCATGACGAACTGGCGCGACGGCTCGGTGAACTTCGAGCAGCGCGGTGTCGAGTTCCCGGACTTCTGGTCGGTCAACGCCGCCAACATCGTCACGACCAAGTACTTCCGCGGCGCTGTCGGCACTTCGCAGCGCGAGACCGGGCTGCGGCAGCTCATCGACCGGGTCGTGCAGACCTACCGCCGGGCGGGCGAGGAGAACGGCTACTTCGCCACGCCGGAGGACGCCGAGATCTTCGACCACGAGCTCACGCACATGCTGGTGCACCAGATGTTCAGCTTCAACTCGCCGGTCTGGTTCAACGTCGGGACCAAGTCCCCGCAGCAGGTGTCGGCGTGCTTCATCCTCGCCGTCGACGACACGATGGACTCGATCCTGAACTGGTACCGCGAGGAGGGTCTGATCTTCAAGGGCGGCTCCGGTGCCGGCCTGAACCTCTCCCGGATCCGCTCCTCGAAGGAGCTGTTGTCCTCCGGCGGCACCGCGTCCGGCCCGGTCAGCTTCATGCGTGGCGCCGACGCCTCCGCCGGCACCATCAAGTCCGGCGGGGCCACCCGGCGGGCCGCGAAGATGGTCATCCTCGACGTCGACCACCCGGACATCGAGGAGTTCGTCGAGACCAAGGCTCGCGAAGAGGACAAGATCCGCGCGTTGCGCGACGCCGGCTACGACATGGATCTCGGCGGCAAGGACATCGTGTCCGTGCAGTACCAGAACGCGAACAACTCGGTGCGGGTCAACGACGAGTTCATGCGCGCCTTCGAGGAGGGCCGCGAGTTCGGGCTGCGTGCCCGGCAGACCGGCGAGGTCATCGAGACCGTCGACGCGAAGGAGCTGTTCGGCAAGATTGCCGAGGCAGCATGGGCCTGCGCCGATCCCGGCATGCAGTACGACGACACGATCAACGACTGGCACACCACCCCCGAGACTGGGCGGATCACGGCCTCGAACCCATGCAGCGAGTACATGCATCTGGACAACTCCTCGTGCAACCTCGCGTCACTGAACCTGTTGAAGTTCCTCAAGGACGACGACACGTTCGACGCGCCGACGTTCGCGAAGGCGGTCGAGTTCATCATCACCGCGATGGACATCTCGATCTGCTTCGCGGACTTCCCGACCCAGGCCATCGGCGACACGACCCGCGCCTACCGTCAGCTCGGCATCGGCTACGCCAACCTCGGCGCGCTGCTGATGGCGACCGGCCACGCCTACGACAGCGACGGCGGCCGTTCGCTCGCGGCTGCCATCACGTCGCTCATGACGGGTACGGCGTATAAGCGCTCGGCGGAGCTGGCAGCGATCGTGGGCCCCTACGACGGGTACGCCCGCAACGCAGACGCGCACAAGCGAGTGATGCGCAAGCACGCGTCGGCGAACGACGATGTGCGACCGGTCGACGCCGACGCGGCGCGGGTGCTGCACGTGGCGACCAAGGCCTGGCAGGACTGCCTGGCGATTGGTGAGAAGAACGGCTGGCGCAACGCCCAGGCCTCGGTGCTGGCTCCGACCGGCACGATCGGTCTGATGATGGACTGCGATACCACAGGTATCGAGCCCGACCTCGCGCTGGTGAAGTTCAAGAAGCTGGTCGGCGGCGGGTCGATGCAGATCGTCAACCAGACCATCCCGCGCGCGCTGACGAAGCTGGGTTACCAGCCCGAGCAGGCCGAGGCGATCGTCGAGCACATCGCCGAGCACGGCAACATCATCGACGCGCCCGGGCTGCGGCCCGAGCACTACACGGTGTTCGACTGCGCAATGGGCGAGCGGTCGATCTCGCCGATCGGACACGTGCGGATGATGGCCGCGACGCAGCCGTTCATCTCCGGCGCGATCTCCAAGACGGTCAACATGCCGGAGACGGCGACGGTCGAAGAGGTCCTCGACATCTACTACCAGGGTTGGAAGCTCGGCCTGAAGGCACTGGCGATCTACCGCGACAACTGCAAGGTCGGCCAGCCGCTCACCGACGCCCGGGCCAAGAAGGCCGAGGTGACGGCGACAGTCGCCGACGGCGAGCACCGCCCGGTTCGTCGTCGGTTACCGAAGCGCCGCCCGTCGCAGACGGTGTCGTTCTCGGTCGCCGGTGCCGAGGGCTACATGACCGCGGGGTCGTACCCCGACGACGGTCTCGGTGAGGTGTTCCTCAAGCTGGGCAAGCAAGGCTCGACGCTGTCCGGCGTCATGGACGCCTTCTCCATCGCGATCTCGATCGCACTGCAGTACGGCGTACCGCTGGAGACCTACGTCCAGAAGTTCACCAATATGCGGTTCGAGCCGGCCGGCATGACCGATGACCCGGACATCCGGATGGCGCAGTCGGTGATGGACTACATCTTCCGTCGGCTCGCGCTGGACTACCTGCCGTACGAGACCCGGTCCGAGCTCGGCATCTTCACGGCCGAGGAGCGGGTCGCGGCGGTGTCCGCGTCGTCGTACGGATCGCCGTCCGCTCCGGCGGTCGACGACGACGAGGTCGATCCGGAGACGTTGCGGGGCAGTGTGCCGGTCGAGGCAAGCACTGCGGATGCGGTAGCGGCCCGCCCGGCGCCGATCGAGGTGCGCTCGTCGATGGAGCTGCTCGAGGCACAGCAGGGGACTGCGGCCGATGCGCCGCTGTGCCTGTCCTGCGGCGTCAAGATGCGGCCGTCCGGCAGCTGCTACGTCTGCGAGTCCTGCGGTAGCACCAGCGGGTGCAGCTAACGCTTAGCGCATGAGGCGGCCCGGTTCCCCAAAGGGTGCCGGGCCGTTTCATGTCGTGGCTCGTTCGACGTCTGCGCGACCGGGTTCGCTCAGCACGTCGGAGGCAAGATCACCGTGTCCAGAACGGTGCCTTGGGATGCCGATCCCGAGGGGCTGCTGCCGTCGGTGGGGTAAGCAACGTCGCTACGGATCAACAATGTGCCTGCGGTGGCAGTCGTGCCGACAAGAGTGGTACCCCAGCAGGCAAAACTCGGCACCACCGAATGGGGAAGGCTGAACGCCTTTCCGGTGCCACCGCCGGAGATGGCACCCCTGAAGTGCACGAAACCTTGCGCGTCCACCGCGTAGCCCGCAGCCGCGTCGCCGACATCGGTACCGAAGTTCACCCAGCCACCGTCGAGCGTCAGCCGATGCCATACCAGCTTCGGGAGAGTCTTCGCCTCAGGAACCTCTCTCAGTGTCGACTCCTTGATCTGCTTGCCGGTCAAGGTGTTGTTCTTCAGCCGGTCCCCGGCGATCGTGTGCTGCTTGATCGAGCTTCCGTTGATCAGGTGACCGGTTTCCCGGGCGGCGGCCGGCACAGCGAGACCAATGACAAGACCACCCGCAGCGATCAACAGCAGCGGAAATGTCGTCACATGATGAGCACGCACTAGACCTCCATACGGTGACCCCGGTCGTCGGACCGTACCGCTGGCGGATGGGTCAGGAGCATGGCAGCGCGACAATCCGAGCGTGACGCCGAGCCACCAGGGCAGACCGTCGAAGCGATTGTTCGCCGCGGTTGAGCTTCCTGACGACGTGCGAGCCGGGATCGGTGATTGGGTCGCCGGATCGGGGCTCGACCGCGATGACCTCCGGCTCGTCGCACCGGAGC
Source organism: Mycobacteriales bacterium (assembly GCA_036267755.1). Classification (GTDB taxonomy): domain Bacteria; phylum Actinomycetota; class Actinomycetes; order JAFAQI01; family JAFAQI01; genus DATAVK01. The sequence goes on along the minus strand of DATAVK010000140.1, from coordinate 17,377 downwards.
GCTGGCACATCACGCTCGCGTTCTTCGGCGACGTGCCCGAGGCAAAGATCGACGATCTGACCGAACGGCTCGGCCGCGCCATCGCCAGAACGCCGGCGTTCAGCATCCAGCTGACGGGCATCGGCACGTTTCCGATAAACGCATCACGGGCCTGCGTGCTCTGGCTCGGCGTCGCCGGTGACACGGTCCCGCTCGGACGACTCGCCGATCGTTACCGCGCGGCCGGACGCCGGCTCGGCCTTCCGATGCCCGAGGAGAAGTTCCGCCCACACCTGACTCTCGCCCGCGCGCGTCGCGGATCCGTGGATCTGTCCGCCTCGCTGGCGGGACACCGTGGGTACGACGGATCGACGTGGCCGGTGACGTCCGCCCGACTGGTCCACAGCACGCTGGGCCCCAGCGTGCGGCATGATCCGGTGGCGGAGTTCCAGTTGGGAGCCGGCTGAGGTAGGAGGGCCGCCGATGACCGCGACTCAGCCGGCGGCGACGACGCCGAAGGAGTCGGCCTGGGTGCCGCTTCGCAACCCGGTCTTCCGGATGCTGTGGCTGGCTCAGCTCGGGTCCAACATCGGCACCTGGATGCAGACCGTCGCGGCGCAATGGCTGCTCGTCAGTCATGCCCATGCCGCGCTGCTGGTGTCGTTGGTGCAGACCGCCAGCCTGCTCCCCGTGGTCCTCCTGTCGCTGCCGGCGGGAGTCCTCGCCGACACCATCGACCGACGACGGCTGCTCTACGTGACCACGATCGCGATGGCGGCCTGCGTCGGCGTCCTGGCCCTCATCACGGGTGTGAGTTCGATCAGCCCCGCGGTGCTGCTCGGCTTCACGTTCGTGGTCGGCTGCGGGTCTGCGCTGACCAGCCCGGCATGGCAGTCGATCCAGCCCGACCTGGTCCCGCGTGAGCAGATCCCCGCCGCCGCCGCGCTCGGCAGCATCACCGTGAACGCCGCTCGTGCGGTCGGGCCGGCCCTCGCTGGGTTCCTGGTTGCGTGGATCGGACCGGCGCCGGTGTTCGCGCTCAACGCGGTCTCGTTCCTCGGGATCGCGGCGGCCACTTACGCATGGCGGGAGCCGGTCAGGAGCCGCCAGCGCGAGCCCGAGGGTCTCGGCGAGGCGTTGGCAGCGGGCTTGCGTTACCTGCGTTCCGCGCCCGGTGTCCAGCGGGTGATCCTGCGCTCCTTGCTGTTTGCCGCGCCTGCGAGTGCGCTGTGGTCGCTGCTGCCGATCTCGGCCCATCAGCGTTACCACCTCGGCGCCTCCGGCTACGGGCTCCTGCTGGGTGCTCTCGGTGTCGGTGCGGTCAGTGGAGTCGCCCTACTGCCCTGGCTGCGCGCGCATCTCGGCGCGAACCCCATCCTCGCGCTCTCGGCGCTGACCTTCGGGCTCGCGACCGTCGCCCTTGCCTACCTGCCGCTGGCCGTCACCGTTGTCGCGCTGGTCATCGCCGGAGCGGCGTGGATCGCCACGTTGTCCACCCTCAATGCCGCCATGCAGGTCGCGCTGCCGGCGTGGGTGCGGGCGCGCGGCATCTCGGTTTATCTCCTGGTCTTCATGGGAGCGCAGGCGGTCGGTGCAGTGGTGTGGGGGCTGCTTGCTTCCCACACCAGTCTGGCGACGGCGCTTGCCGTGAGCGCGGTGTTGCTGGGCGTCGCGGCCGCGAGCGTCCGCGTGCTCGGGCTGCATGCCCGCACCACCCACCTGGACCGCACCATCGTCACCGACTGGCCGACTCCCACCCTGGCGTTCGAGCCGAGTCCGAGTGACGGCCCAGTGGTCGTCAGCGTCAGCTACCGCGTGAAGGCGTCCGATGTCGCAGCCTTCGTCGCCGCGACCGCCGAGCTGGAACGAGCGCGTCGGCGAACCGGCGCCCGTCGCTGGCGGCTCTACCGCGATGGTGCCGACGCGGACCGCTACGTAGAGACCTTCACGGTGCGCTCGTGGAGCGAGCACCAGCGCCAGCACGAAGAGCGGTGGACCGGCTACGAGCGGCAGGTCCTGGCAAAGGTCCGCTCGCTGGCCGACGATGAGCGAAGCGTGCAGCATCTGTTCCCGGTAGATGTCCCCCGTCACACGGCGGCCAAGGAGTTGAACGATGACGGGACCTGACACTCCGCCACCAAGCCGCTGGGCCCAGCAAGCGTCGACGGTGTCCGGTGCCGAATACGCCGCGCACTTCGACGCGCTGGCTGCCAAGGGCACCGATCCTCATGGCGAGGCTTCGCTGTGTGCTCGACTGGCCGCTCCGGGGTCCCGGATCCTCGACGCAGGTTGCGGGACCGGGCGGGTCGCCGTGCGACTCGCCGAGCTCGGGTACCGCTGCGTCGGACTCGACAGCGATGAGGTGATGCTCGCCCATGCCCGCACGCTGTCGACCGAGGTCGACTGGGTGCTGGCCGACCTGTCCGAATCGGTTGATCTCGCCGCGCCGTTCGACCTCGCCGTCGCCGCAGGGAATGTCATCCCGTTGGTGGCGCCCGGCACCGAGCCGGCCGTGCTGCACGCTTTGTGGGGCTACCTGGCGTCCGGCGGCCTGCTCGTCGCGGGGTTCGGGCTCGACGCGGCACACCTGCCGCTGCAGGCAGCGCCGTTCGGGTTGGCTGAGTACGACGAGTGGTGCGCCGCCACGGGGCTCGTCCTCGAACATCGATGGTCGACCTGGGATGGGATGCCGTGGGACGGCGGCGGATATGCCGTGAGCATTCATCGCCGCGCCTGATTGGATGCCGTCACACCGAACGCTGTGAGGGTGATGTGCACGACAACGGCCGCGACCTGTTCTTCACCAACGGCACCGTCTTCGATGGCCATCGGTTCCTTGCTGCCGGCACGGGCGTCATCGTCCGCGGCAGCCGGATCGCGGTAATCGGCAGCGACGCCCCGACCGGATCGCCCGAGCCGGTCGACCTTCAGGGCGGCACCCTCGTCCCCGGGTTCATCGACGCGCACGCCCACCCGGTCTTCGCCGGCAACCAGATGCGCCACTGCGACTTGAGCAGCGGCGGGACCGCACCGGAGTACGTCGATCTGGTCGCGGCGTACGCCGAACAGCATCCTCATGAGACCTGGATCACCGGCGGTGGCTGGGCGATGGAGGCGTTCCCCGGCGGCATCCCGACTCGCGGCCTGCTCGACGCGGTCGTCCCCGACCGGCCGGTCTGCCTGTCCAACCGCGACGGGCACGGCACGTGGGTCAACAGCCGAGCCCTCGAGCTGGCCGGCATCGATGACCGCACGCCCGACCCGGCGGATGGTCGGATCGAGCGCGACGCCCAAGGTGTCGCGCTGGGAATGCTTCAAGAAGGCGCGTCGGATCTGGTTGGGCACCTGCTCCCTGAGCCGACGCCGGACGACTGGTACTACGCGTTGCTCCTCGCACAGCGACACCTGGCCGGCCTCGGTGTCACCGGATGGCAGGACGCCATCGTCGGTGCCTACCAGGACGGTGCCGACCCGCTGCCGTCGTACCTGCGTGCAGCGGGAGACGGGTCGCTGTCGGCCACGGTGGTGGGAGCTCTGTGGTGGGACCGGAATCGCGGCCTGGACCAGGTCGAGGAGCTGGTCGAGCGGCGCGGTCGTGGCGGCAGCGACCGGTTCCGCGCCACCAGCATCAAGATGATGCTCGACGGCATCGTCGAGAACCACACGGCCGCCATGCTCGAGCCCTACCTCGGGGCCGACGCGTGCGCAGGTGACCACACCGGACTGGACTTCATCGACCCGGACGAGCTGCCGCGATACGTGACGGCTCTGGACCGCGAGGGGTTCCAGGTTCATTTCCATGCACTCGGCGATCGGGCGGTCCGCAACGCCCTCGACGCCATTGACGCCGCGCGCCGGGCCGGCGGGTCGGCCGAATGTCGGCACCACCTGGCGCATCTGCAGGTCGTCCATCCCGACGACATCCCACGGTTCGCGCAGCTCGGAGCCACCGCCAACCTGCAAGCGCTCTGGGCGGCGCACGAGCCGCAGATGGACGAGCTCACGATCCCGTTCCTCGGCGACCGCAGGTCGGGCTGGCAGTACCCGTTCCACTCACTGCAGGCGGCGGGCGCGGCGCTGTGCGGCGGCAGTGACTGGCCGGTGAGCAGCCCGGACCCACTGCTGGCCCTCCATGTCGCGGTCAATCGGAGCCTGCCGACCGACGCCGGCGGTGCGGGGAAGGACCCGTTGCTGCCGGAGCAGGCGATCGACCTCACTACCATGCTGGCGGCGTACACCTCGGGCAGCGCGGCTGTGAACGGCGTGGCCGAGCGAGCCGGATCGATCCGCGAAGGGATGGACGCCGACCTGGCCGTCATCGACGCCGACTTGAGTCACATCGATTCCGCTGACATCTGCCGGGCCACGGTCCGGCAGACCTGGATCCGCGGGGACCTCGTGCACGACGGCAAGTGATTCCACCGCCCTACTACCGTTGACGCAGTTGGTCACGCGGATTGACTCAAGGTTTGGCCGGTTTCAGACGATAAGCACTACGATGCCTGACTTGAGAGTCACAGGCGGTTTCACGGGAGGCGGGCTGATGCTGGACACGGACTACGAACAAGCGTCCAGCAAGGCGAACGCCTCCGAACGCGCCTACCTCGAAGCCGTCCGCGTGGGAGACAGCCGCGAGCGTCTCGTGGAGCTCGCCACCGAGCTCCGGGACCGCTGGGCGGACGTCGCCGGGATCTGCGCCCTAGGCGAGGACACCGCACGCGGGCAGATCGACGCTCCGAGCAACCGGCACCGACCGCAGGCGGTCCACGGTGCGTGGCTCGACCGCCGCAACTGGGCTGTTCTCGGCGAGGACGCCTCGGCGCGGGGCGACTTCGCCGCTGCGCTGATGACGGCTCACCGCGGTGTAACGGTCACCTCGGTGCGGACGCTGCGCCTGGTGTCGATCGAGGTCTGACTCCACCCGGGCAGACTGTCGCGAACCTGCCCCGCGCCATGGCAGTCTGGCCACTGTGACGTCATTCGACGACCTGGGGCATCTGCGCCGGGCGAAAGATCTCATGGACCGGGAGTATGCGCGCCCGCTCGACGTCATGGCGATCGCGCGGGCCGCGCTGATGTCGCCCGCGCACTTCTCCCGGCAGTTTCGGGCGGCGTACGGCGAAACGCCGTACGGCTACCTGATGACACGGCGGATCGAACGTGCCAAGGCGTTGCTGCGACGTGGCGACCTGTCGGTGACGCAGGTCTGTGTCGAGGTCGGCTGCACATCGCTCGGATCGTTCAGCTCACGGTTCCGGGAGCTGGTGGGGGAGAGCCCGAGTGCCTACCGGGCCCGCGATCATCGGGCAGCGGCCGTCGTACCCGGCTGTGTCGCCCGGGAACGGAGTCGACCGAGCAGGAATCGAGAAGCCCGCGAGCCCTCGCGGCCCTAGGTTGCTCGCATGACCATCACCCTGTCGCACACCTTCATCACCGTCCACGACCAGGACATCGCCCTGGCCTTCTACCGCGACGTCATCGGCCTGGAGGTCAGGGCGGACGTGCCCTTCGAAGACTTCCGCTGGCTGACCATCGGTGCTCCCGGCCAGGACGGCGTAGAAATCGTTCTGGAGGTTCCCGAAATGGGCCGCGGCGAGGCCGCACCCGCGCTCCGCGAGATGGTGGCCAAGGGCAACCTGGCCGGCGCGATCTTCGAGGTCGACGACCTCGACGCGACCTTCGAGCGGGTCCGCGCGTCCGGAGCTGAGATCACCCAGGAGCCGACCGACATGTTCTACGGCGTCCGCGACTGCGGCTTCCGCGATCCGTCCGGGAACAACCTGCGGATGTCGCAGCGACCGAGCTGACACCGCGCGCGGCGTGACCGGCAAGATGGGGGGCATGCCGGTGCGCAGCGCGGGGATCCTGCTCTGGCGGCGATCCGCGTCGGGCGCCCTCGAAGTCCTGATCGGGCACATGGGCGGCCCGTTCTGGACGCGCAAGGACGGGGGCGCGTGGTCGCTGCCGAAGGGCGAGTACGACGACACCGAGCCGCCGTTGCAGGCGGCGCTTCGGGAGTTCACCGAGGAGCTCGGCGTCGCGCTGCCGGTCGACCCCGCCGACCTGGTCGAGCTCGGCGAGGTCAGGCAGCCCAGCGGGAAACGGCTAGTGGTCTGGGCCGGTCAGGGCGAGCTCGACCCGAGCAGCGTCGTGCCCGGCACGTTCCAGATCGAGTGGCCGCCCCGGTCGGGGAAACAGGCGGAGTTCCCGGAGCTGGACCGGGTCGAGTGGTCCACGGTCGAAGACGCCCGCGAGCGGCTCGTCGTGGGGCAGCGCGCCTTCCTGGACCAGTTGATCGACCGGATCGGCTGAGCCGGTTGTCCGAGGCCCGTTCCGTGTCGGTGCCTGCCGAGCGCGTGGCGGGTTTCCTTGCCAGGTTCGGTGAGCGGCACGGCGAGCTCACGTGGGAGGCGGACCCACTCCTGGTGGTCGTCACCGCACGCGACGGTGCCCAGGCCCGGTGCCGGGTCCCGTTCCCGCCACTCCCCGTCGACCCATCCGCGGCATACGGCGGACTGGTCGAGCATGTCGAGCGGGCCCGTCGGGTCGGGGTCGTCCTGGTTCGTCGCGGCGGGTATGCGGCCGGGATCTTCGACGGCTCGCAGCTGGTGGCCTCCAAGGTCGGCAGCCGTCACGTCCAAGGACGCAGTGCCGCCGGCGGCTGGTCGCAGCAGCGGTTCGCCCGGCGGCGCGAGGGTCAGGCGCGGGTCGCCGAGCAGGCCGCCGCCGACGTGATCGCCGCGGTCCTGCTGCGGGAGGCGGCGTCGCTCGACGCCGTGGTCGCGGGCGGTGACCGGGTGACTTGCGACCGGGTCCTCGCCGATCCTCGGCTCGCATCGCTGCTCCCACTGCTCCTCGAGGATCGGATCGCGGTGCCTGACCCTCGGCAGCGGGTCTTGGCGGCGAGCGCCGAGGCCTTCCGCGCGATGCACGTCCAGGTCATCGACCCGGTGCGCGAGCCGTCGGCGGGTGGCTAGGACACGATCTCGTCGGCGCAGCGATGGCCGCTACGCAACGCTCCCTCGATGTAGCCCTGGAAGTTCACCGACGTGTGTTCACCCGCGAAGTGCAGCCGCCCCTCGCGTCGCCCCTGGAGGCCGTTGAAGGCGGTGTACTGGCCCACCTTGAGGTAGGAGTAGGCGCCGCGGATGTGCGGGTCGCCCGAGGACCAGACGAAGAAGGCCTTCCCGTTGTACGCCGACCGGCTTCCAGGGAACAGCTGCTCGAAGCTCGCCAGGTAGTCCCGCACCATCCGCTCCGGTGGCCGGCCTCGGTGGTGGTGCAGCCCGTAGCGGGACCCCCAGTCCTGCCCGATGTGACCACCGGGCAGAGCGGCGAGAACGCCGGCCCGGCCGGGCTGGTAGCCCGTGGCGTCCCAGCTGCCCTGGACGTTGCCACGGGTATAGGCGTTGCCGGTCCGGTGATGCTCGTCCCATACCCGCCGGGAGTACTGCAGGAAGAACTTTGCGTTGCTGCCCAACGGTTCTTCGCGGATCGCGCGACGGTGCAACGGGCCGATGGCTACCCGAGCGGTATCGACCTCGCGGAGCGTCGTGAACGGCAGCGCCAGGACGACGTGGTCGGCCACGACGTCCTTGATCCGGTGGTCCGAGCTGAAGCTGCACGTGACCCTGCCGTTGCCGTGCTCCCGCAGGGCGACGAGCCGCTCGTCGAGGTGCAGCGTGCCGGCCGGCAGGCGGTCAAGGATGCCGGTGATCAGCTGGTCGTTTCCGCCGTGCACGTGCCACTTCTCGTCCGCGCCGCCGAGCTGCGGGGCCGACCGCGGTTGCAGGCCGCTGTTCGTGCTGGCATCGCCGCCGAGCAGGTACACCAGGTTGAGCGAGGACTGTTCCTCGGCCGGGCCGCCGTACTCGTCGAGGACCGCGGAGATGCACAGCTGACCGAAGTCGCTGGCGCCGCCGCCAGGAAGGTAGGCATCCAGCCATTCCCGCACCGACATCGCGTCGTACCGGCGCCCCCACTGGCTGCTGTGCCGGTACGTCGTTGGCCAAGGTGCCTTGTGCACCGCCGCGTTCTTGAACAACTGGTAGCCGAACCGGTGCCAGTCGCGGTTGACGTCGGCCTGCGGCCAGTGCCGACCGTGGAAGCGGAAGGTCTCTTGATCCGGGCTTGGGCCCGGCGGGTAGCGGTCGCAGTTGTCCAGGCCGAGCCCGAAGTGCTTCGCAAGCGCCAGGGTCACGGTGTGCTCGGGGTTGATGAACTCCCCGTGCTCTTCCACCAGCTGGTCGTCGTCGAAGTGGCCGCGGAGCGTCCGGATCCGACCGCCCGGGCGCTGCGCCCACTCATACACATGTGACCGGATCCCGTGCCTGTGCCAGAGCCGGTAGGCGCACCCGAGCCCGGCGATGCCGCCCCCGACAATCACGACTCGCTTGTCGCTGCCCGCGGCGGCCCGGGCGGGAGTGGGGCGGCCGGCGGGGACGGCGAGGGCCAGCGCCGCGACGCCGGCTCCCTGCAGCACTCGACGTCTGGTGAGCCGGTCGTCGACGATCGCGGCAGACTCGCTGAGATCGGCACCGGTCGAGCGCGCCTGAGCACTGGCGAGCTGCGCCAGCCTGAGCTGGGCGAGAGCGGGTCCCGAGCGAGCGCCCATCCGTGCCTCCGAGGTCCCGGCGATCCTCCCAGAGGCTCGTTAGTGACGGCTAGGGCGGCGGCGCCCCGATCTGACCCGCTGGCTCCGGCGTCATAACTAATCCGAACCGGATTCGGGTTTGTCCTTGACATCGGCCCGCCCGGCGTCAAATGTGGGCCCTCCCGTCCCGGCGCGACATTTTCTCGAAATGAGGCAACACGATGGCTTTGAGGCCTTCGACACGAGCACGAACTGCAGCTCTCGGCGCAGCGTGCGCAGGCATCACCCTGATCGGAGTCGCCGGCTCGTCCGGCACCATGCTGGCGTCCGCCACCCCGGCGGCCAGCCATCACATGGTCAAGAAGCCGGCGGCCCAGCGGCCCGTCGTGAAAGGCAGCGGCTACCTCGCGCTCGGGGACTCGGTGACGTTCGGCTACCGCGAGTCCAACGCCATCCCGACCACTCGGAACAACTACAACAAGCCGAGGACGTTCGTCGGCTACCCGGAGGACATTCAGCGCAACCTCGGGCTCAAGGTGGCCAACCTCGCCTGTCCCGGTGAGACCTCGGCCAGCCTGATCAACCCGAAGAAGCCCAGCAACGGCTGCGAGAACTCGCCGTCGACGACCGGCCAGACTCCGGTCGGCTACGCCACGAACTTCCCGCTGCACTTCAAGTACAAGGACACGAAGGCAAGCAATGGCCAGCTCGCCACAGCCGTCAGGTACCTGAAGGCCCACCCGAACACTCGCTTGGTGTCGCTCATGATCGGCGCCAACGACGGGTTCCTGTGCCAGGAGAAGGGCGGCTGCACGACGCTGGCAGAGTTCAACGCCGTACTCACGAAGATCGGCAAGAACGTCACGCACACGCTCAAGGCGATCCGTAACAACGCCCACTACACCGGGCAGATCGTGATCGTGCAGTACTACTCGCTGGACTACTCCAACTCGACCGACACTCTCCAGTCGAACTCGCTCAACGGCGCGATGGAGAACGCCGCGAAGCCCTTCCACGTCCGGATCGCCAAGTCCTTCGCGTTGTTCAAGAAGGCGGCGGCTCAGGCGGGTGGCGATGCTTGCAAGGCGCAGCTGCTCACCCAGCTGAAGAACGGCACGACGACGTGCGGCGTGCACCCCAGCGTGTCCGGGCAGGCCCTGCTCGCCCAGGCCGTCGAGGCTGCAATCAAGAAGTAGCCCGCCCGCACTGCTGAACGGCCCCGCGTCCTCCTTGGCCGCGGGGCCGTTCGCTGCGCTTCGGACGTTGATCATTCCCGGGGACACGGCCCCACCGGCGCGCCGGGCACGGCAGGATGAGCGGATGCCCGACGACGTACGCTCCCTCGCCGACGGCCTGCACACCCGACTGCTGCAGGCGTCCCCGTTCGAGGCCAGCCTTAGGGGAATCGCTGGGTACGACGCACTGGTGCCCGACGCGAGCGTCGAGGCCGACGCGGCGCTGCGCGCGGACGTACTGCGGCTGGCCGAGCGCGCGGCAGCCGTCGACACGGCGAGGTTGTCCAGCGCCGACCGCGTCACCCTCGACTGCATCGCGGACACCGCCGTGCGGACCGTGCTTCACCTCGATGCGGCGCCGGGCGATCTGACCGTCACCCCGATGCCCATCGCCGGTCCGCCGGTCCTGCTCGCAGTCGCGGCACGCACGGTCATTGCCACTCCGACCGCGGCCGACGACTACCTCGAGCGACTGCGCGGCGCGGCACGCTGGCTGGGACAGGAGGACGACCGGCTGCGTGACGGCGCGAGCCGGAGTCGCGTGCCGGTGGCCGCGCTGGTCCAGGAATCGATCGAGTGGGCCGACAGCGAGATCCGCGCCGGGGCGCCGGCCGCGCTGTTCGCACCGCAGCCTCCGGAAGGCTGGGACGCCGTCGAGCGCTGGCGCGGCGAGCTGGAGGATGTGGTGCGGGAGATCGTCACGCCGGCCATCGCCCGGTGGCGGCGGCTGCTCGCCGATGAGCTGTTGGACGTCTCCCGGCCCGAGGACCGCCCCGGCCTGGTGTACGTCCCCGGGGGCGAGGCGGACTACGAACGGATGATCAGGGCGCACACCACGCTGCCGCTCACCGCCGACGAGCTGCACCGCACCGGACTGGAACACATTGCCGGGCTCGAGGACCGGATGCTGGAGCTCGGCGCCGAGCTCGGTCTGGCCGACCTCCCGGCGGTCCACGAGGCGATGCGGGCAGCGGCCGCGGCGTCCGACCCCGACGACGCGATGGCGGCGGCCGTCGCCGCGATCCGACGGGCCGAGGCGCGAGCCGGGGAAGTCTTCCCCGACCCGCTTCCGCCACCGTGCGAGGTGACGCCGATGCCGCCGAGCGTCGCCGAGAGCGGGATCGCCCCCCACTACACCCCGCCCCGGCTCGACGGCGGCCGACCCGGCACGTACTGGTACAACACGATCCGACCCACGGCCGGAGGCGGCTGGGACCTCGAGGGCGTCGCCTTCCACGAGGCCGTGCCGGGCCATCACCTGCAGCTGCCCCGCGAGCAACTGCTCACCCATCTCCCGGCACTGCAGCGCCAGCGCAGCATCACCGCTCACGCGGAGGGTTGGGGACTGTACGCCGAGCAGCTCGCCGAGGAGATGGGCCTCTACAGCGACACCAAGCAGGTCCTCGGCGCGGTCAGTGCCTCGTTGATGCGGGCCGCCCGGCTGGTCGTCGACACCGGGCTGCACGCCCAGGGATGGAGCCGGCAGCAGGCCGTCGACTACATGGTCGACCACGTGCCGATGCCGGTCGAGTTCCTGCGCAACGAGATCGACCGCTACATCGCCATGCCGGGGCAAGCGCTCGCCTACCTCACCGGCCGGCTCGAGATCCTCCGGCTCCGCGACGCCGCACGGGCGTCGCTGGGTGACCGGTTCACGCTCCCCGGCTTCCACGCCGCGGTGCTCGACCACGGGTCGTTGCCGCTGCCCGTGCTGGCCCGCAGCGTGCAGGCGTGGGCGGCGTCGTAGGGCGTCAGGCCACGGGCTCGTCGAGGTCGTAGCCGCGCAACAGGACGAGCAACGTCATCAGCAGGCTCACGACGACGACGATCGTGACGCCGACGCTGAAGTGGTACGCATCGCCCTCCACGGCCGTTGTGAGGGTGAACGACGGGTCGTGCACGGTCAGGTAGTGCAGCACCCGCACCGCCTCGAAGCCGGCAGTCGCAGCCGCCACCAGCCAGATCACGCCCAGCAGCGTCAGCGCCACCCGGTGCCTCGCCCCTTCGACGTACCCGTTGGGTCGCCATCGGCTGAGCAGTGCGGCGACCGTGGCTACCGCCGCGAAGCCCAGCAGCGCCGCGCCGATCGCGTCGCTCGGTCGATGCCAGCCGGCGGTCTGCACCTGGGCGGCGGTGATCCAGGCGTAGCTCCCTCCGATCACCGCGGCGGCTCCCCGCCACCGTGGGGCGGTGACCATGACGAGTGCCAGGGCGCACGCGATCGCCGTTGCGGTGTGACCGCTCGGGAAGGTGTTCCCGGTGATCAGCACTGTGTTGTGTGCCAGCTCGGGTCGCGTGAGCACGTACTTCTTCAGGATGTCGACGCCGATCACGGCCACCGCTGCGGCGATCGCGGCGCCGATCCCCAGCCGCGGCCGCCGCCGCAGGATGCCGATCACGGCGAGCACGACGAGTACGACGGCGAACGAGTCGGCCGTGATCCGCTGCAGCTGGGAGATGTCGGTCGTGCGCGTCGATGCGGTCTGGAGGTGTGAGCCGGCCAGCGCGGCGTTGTCGAACCGCTGGCCCAGCGACGTGCGCACGAAGAGCAGGTAGGTGGCGGCCGCGACGAGCGTGGCCAAGGCGGCGGCAGCCAGCAGCCGCCAGGTGGGCGGCCCGAGCGGGCGACTCACCGTGGTCGGCGGCGGGCGTTGGCCGACGACAGACACCCCTCTATGAAACCCCGTCCGGGTCAGGTCGTGGCTTCCTCGAGCCAGGTTGTGGGGATGCCGTGAGCGGCGGCGACCCCGACCCGTCGCCGGGTCGCGCCTGGCCAGGTCGTGACGATGACCTCGGCGAAGCCGCCATCGGCGGGCGACGCGGGCTCAAGGAAGACGTGCGCGAACCGTGCCGCGGGCGTCGCCGCGGCCCCAACTGCCGCGATCGCCGTGCTCAGCGCGTCACGCTCTGCCTGGCTCAGATACTGCCGGAAGATCGAGTGCCACAGCAGTGTCCAGGTGCCATGCGTCGGCGTGAGACGACTCACCGTGGCTATGGCGTTCTCGGCACGGACCTGCGCCGGGACTGCTGCGGCGATGGCCAGCGCTCCGCGCAGCCGCTCGATTCGTGCGACCTGGTCGGCCCAGACGTACGCAGTGAGCGTGAGCCGTCCTTCGGTGGTTGCGGGATCGATCGGAGCCAGGTCGCCCCCGCTGCGCTCCACTACTCGCAGCGGCACGTCCGGCGGCCGAACCCCACGCCAGGCTTCCAGCAGCCGCACCGGTGACGCCGGATCGCCGTACGACGCACCGGCACCTGTGATGTGGAACCGGTCGGCACGCAGGTTGAGCCCGGCGCTCGCGCCGACCTCGAAGAGCCGGATCGGGAGATCGTCGACCGCCGCCAGCTGGCACATCGCCCCGACCAGCGCCGCGCCGCGACCTACCTCGTTGGTCTGGGGGGCGCGGTCCAGCCACGGTCGGATCGTGTCGGCCTGCCCAGCCAGCAGGTCGCGCAGTGCCGGCCACGCCAGGTCGGCGTCGGCCCCGGGATCGGCGGTGCCGCCGACCGACGGGTAGAAAAGCGCGAGCTCCGGCGCCTGCCGCGACAGTACCAGGGCATGGACGCCGCCCATCAGTCGTAACGGCAGCAGTCCGTCGCCGCGGTCGGCCGGATGCTCGGCAAGCAGGTCCGAGCTGACCCCGCCGCCCTCGAGGTCCGCGGCGATGTGGTCGAGCAGGCCCGCGTACAGCGGGCTTCCCAGCTCGCGGCAGTCATCCGCCTGACGTCGGAAGTGACGGGCGGTGTGCCACAACCGATCCGCCATGGCGAAGATGGTGACATGCGTGCTGTCGTCGTCACCAGCCACGGCGGGCCCGAGGTGCTCAAGGTCGTCGACCGTCCCGCCGAGGCGCCGGGATCGGGCGAGATCGCTGTCGAGGTCGCCGCGGCCGGCGTGAACTTCATGGACATCTACATGCGTGAGGGCCGGCCGCCGTACGCCCAGGATCCGCCGCACGGAATCGGCGGCGAGGGTGCTGGCCGCGTGAGCGCGATCGGGCCTGGAGTCACCGACATCAAGGTCGGAGACACCGTTGCTTGGGTTGGGGTGACCGGTAGCTACGCGGAGCAGGTGATCGTGCCGGCCGACCGCGCAGTCCCGATCCCCGACGGCGTCGACCCGGTCCTGGCGGCAGCCGTGCTGCTGCAGGGCATCACCGCCCATTATTTGTGCACGAGCACCTACCCGGTCGCCGAGGGCGACGTCGTCGTCGTGCACGCGGCGGCCGGGGGAGTGGGGTTGCTCCTCACGCAGCTCGTCGTGCGCCGCGGTGGTGTCGTCATTGCCACGACGTCCGGCGGCACCAAGCCCGACCTCGCTGCGGCGGCCGGCGCCACGCATGTCGCCGACTACGAGAGCTTTGTCGATGTCGCTCTCGAGGTGACCCACGGTGACGGCGTACCGGTGGTGTACGACGGCGTTGGCGCCTCGACGTTCGATGACAGTCTGCGGGCGTTGCGCCGACGCGGCATGCTCGTGCTGTACGGCGGTGCCAGCGGACCGGTCCCACCGGTTGATCCGCAGCGGCTGATGCGTGGCGGCTCGCTCTACCTCACCCGTCCGACGATGGGTGACTACATCGTGGGGCGGGACGAGCTACTCGCCCGCACCGGCGATCTGTTTGGGTGGATCGCCGCCGGCGAGCTCGACGTCAGGATCGGGGCCAGCTATCCGCTGGAGCATGCCGGCCGCGCCCACGAGGACCTGGCTGCCCGGCGTACCACGGGCAAGCTGGTGTTGCGGCCCTGAGCCTCAGCTCCACCCCGGCTCGACCACGAACACCGGGATCTCACGGTCGGTCTTCGTCTGGTAGTCGGCGTAGTCGGGATAGGCAGCCACCGCGCGATCCCACCACGCCGCGCGCTCGTCACCGCTCAGCAACCGCGCCGTCATGTCCTGCTTGAGCGGTCCGTCCTGGAGCTCGACGTGCGGGTCGGCGACCAGGTTGTAGTACCAGACCGGATGCTGCGGCGCACCGCCCTTGGAGGCGACCACGGCGTACGAGCCGTCGTGCTCGACCCGCATCAAGGGCGTCTTGCGCAGCTTGCCGGACTTGGCACCCCGGTTGGTAAGGACGATGACGGGCATGTCGCGCAACGTCGTCCCCTCGGTCCCGCCGGAACGCTCGATCGTCTCGACCTGGTCCCGGACCCACTTCTCGGTACTCGGTTCGTACTCTCCGTCCAAAGGCATGACTCCATGACATCACCCGATCGCTGAGCCGGTGAACGTAGGGGCGATCGATGAGCCCCGCGCGGCGGTCGAGAGCCCCGATGCGACGCTTGCAGGGTGCGGCTCTCACGCGGTTGGTCGGTCTTCCTGGTGGCGTTCGGCGTCTGGTCGTGGGTGATCTGGCCGACGTTCCTGAAGAACATCGCGCAGGATCCCCGGTCGTTCACCGGAGACCGACCACACGCCTTCTTCCTCGTCCACCTGGTGCTGACCGTCGTCTCGCTCGCGCTGGGGACGATCATCGGCTGGCTCGGCGTCAAAGGCTGGCGCCGCGCCGCCTAGCCCCGAGCTGTCAGGACGCTCGAGCAAGCGTTTGGCGGGGTTAGGAGGGGCGGTGCGTTGGCACCTGCTTTGCCGTCAGGGACGGGTCGCGGGTCACTGCGTCGCCGAGCGCCTCGTCGATCTTCTTCAGCAGGTCGGCGTCGAGCTTGACGCCTGCGGCCTTCACGTTGTCGCTGACCTGCTCCGGCCGGGACGCGCCGATGATCGCGGACGACACGTTGGGGTTCTGCAACACCCACGCCACGGCGAGCTGCGCCATCGACAGCCCCGCCTCGGAAGCGAGCGGCTCGAGCCGGCCGACGGCCGTCAGCGTCTCGTCGCTGAGCCAACGCTTGACCATGTTGGCGCCGCCCTTGTCGTCCGTCGCGCGAGAGCCCTCGGGGTGCGGCTGGCCAGGCTTGTACTTGCCCGTCAGCACACCCTGCGCGATCGGTGACCAGACCACCTGGCCGATGCCGAGCTCCTCACAGGTGGGAACGACCTCGCCCTCGATGACCCGCCACAGCATGTTGTACTGCGGCTGGCTCGACACGAACGGGATGCCCAGGTCGACGGCGAGAGCATGTCCGGCCCGGATCTGTTCGGCGGTCCACTCCGAGACCCCGATGTAGTGCGCCTTACCCGACCGGACCACGTCGGCGAACGCCTGCATGGTCTCCTCGAGCGGGGTCTCCACGTCGTACCGGTGGGCCTGGTAGAGGTCGATGTGGTCGGTCTGCAGCCGGCGCAGCGAGCCCTCGATCGATTCCCGGATGTGCTTGCGGGACAGGCCGGAGTCGTTGGGGCCGCCGGGACCGGTCGGCCAGTAGACCTTCGTGAAGATCTCGAGTGATTCGCGTCGCTCGCCGGCGAGTGCCTTGCCGAGCACGGTCTCCGCGCGGGTGTTCGCGTAGACGTCAGCGGTGTCGAAGGTGGTGATCCCCTCGTCGAGGGCGCGGCGGACGCAGGCGAGCGCCGCGTCCTCCTCGACCTGGGAACCGTGGGTGAGCCAGTTGCCGTAGCTGATCTCGGAGACCTTGAGACCGCTCGTGCCGAGGTGTCGGAAGTCCATCCCTCGACCGTAGCGATCGAGCGCTCAGCCCTCGAGGGCGGTCTCGATCGCCGTCCGCAGCTCGTCGTCGTCGGGCTCGACCATCGGTCGGAACCGGCGAAGCACCTTGCCGTCCGCAGCCACCAGGAACTTCTCGAAGTTCCACTGCACGTCGCCCGACTCGCCCTTGTCGTCCTCGGCGGCGGTCAGGATGTCGTACACCGCGTCGCGGCCGGGGCCGTTCACCTCGATCTTCGCGGACATCGGGAACGTCACGCCGTATGTCGTCGAGCAGAACGTCTCGATCTCCTCGGCGCTGCCGGGCTCCTGCTCCCCGAACTGGTTACACGGGAAGCCGATCACGGTGAACGCCTTGTCGGCGAGCTCGCGGTGGAGTTCCTCGAGGCCGGCGTACTGCGGGGTGAGGCCGCACTTGCTGGCGACGTTGACGACGAGGGCGACCTGGCCGCCGGTGAGGCCGGCGAACGTCGTCGGCTCGTCATGCAATGTGGTGACAGGGGTGGTGAGGAGGTCGGTCATGACTCCATACAACCAGCGGGCAAGATGGTCGGCATGTCGTCGGCACCACCTCTGAGCTTCTCGGCCGCTTCCGCTGCCGATGTCGACGAGGTCGTCACCCTTGTCGAATCGGCGTACCGGGGGGATGCGAGCCGAGCGGGCTGGACCACCGAGGCCGATCTGCTCGACGGCCAGCGCACCGATGCGGCGGCGGTTCGGGCGGTCATCGCGCCGCCCTCATCGGTCATGTTGCTGGCTCGCGATGCGGCCGGTGAGCTGGTCGCCTGCTGCCAGCTGGAACGACGCGACGGTGACATCGCCTACTTCGGCATGTTCGCAGTCCGTCCGGGCCAGCAGGGTGCCGGCCTCGGTCGGGTGGTCCTGGCCGAGGCCGAGCGTCGCGCCCGAGACGAGTGGCAGTGCGCCACCATGGAGATGACCGTCATCGCGCAGCGGCGCGACCTCATTGCGTGGTACGTCAGACGCGGGTACGACGAAACCTCCGA
>DATAVK010000139.1:0-27792 GCA_036267755.1 Mycobacteriales bacterium | reverse complement strand
CGGATGGTGCAGGATTTGGCGAGTGAGTGAAGCGGAAGTCGACGGGACGGCCACACCAGACCGGCTGCTGCTGTTCTCCGACGCCGTCGTTGCCATCGCCATCACGTTGCTCGCGATCGCGCTTCCCGTGCCGCAGGGTGGCACGTCGCACGCCTTCTGGTCGTCGGTGCGCCACAACCAGGGCCACTACCTGGCGTTCCTCACGAGCTTCCTCATCATCTCCGTTGCCTGGTCGCAGCACCGTCGGGTGTGGGGATTCGCCACACGCAGTGACCAGCGCATGCAGACCCTCAACATGCTGTGGTTGCTCACGATCATCCTGATCCCGTTCGCGACCCAGGTATTGCGCCCGAACGGCCCTCAGACCCTGACCACGCACGCCTACCGGTTTGGCTTCTACGCCTTGTTGGAGGTGGTGAGTAACGCCGCGATTCTGGTGATCGCGCGTCGCATCGTGTCGCAACGGCTGTATCGGCCCGGGGTTGACAGTGCCCGTGTCACCGCTGCGTACTGGCCTTGCTACGGGGTGATCGTCGGCTTCGGCCTGTCGATTCCGGTCTTCTTCGCCACCAGGTTTGGCTGGGTGCTCTGGATCGTCGGTCCGGTGGCGATCGCTCGCTTGGGTCGCTACCGGCACGGTCGAGAGGGGCTTCGATGAGGCATCTGGGCGGGCGGCCCGCAGTCGCCGGTGCAGCGCTGTTGATCGCGACCGGCGTGGCCGTTGCTGGGTGTGGGAGCGCCAACAAGTCGAGTGCGGCGGGTTGCCTCGCGACGCACGCGACGGCGACGCCCGCAAGCGGTACGCCGGGTAGCTCGTCCGATCGCGCAGCCGAAGGGACATGGACGCTTCCGGGCGGCAACCTGCAGAACACCCGCGATGTCGCGAGTTCGATCGACAGCGCGAACGTCGGAACCCTGGGAGTGGCCTGGTGCGTCCCGATCGAGACCAGCTCAGCCGGCGTGACCGATGGCTACGCCACCACGCCAGTAGTCGTGCACGGTGTGGTCTACACCCAAGATCTCAAATCGAACGTGATGGCGATCCGCCTCGCCACGGGCCAGGTCCTCTGGACACACACCTACGACTCGCCCAACGGCGGCCCAGACGGCGTCAACGTGGTCGGCGGAGTGGTGTACACCGCCACGAACCACGCCGCAGTCGCGCTGTCGGCCGCGACGGGTAAGCAACTGTGGAGCCGCACGCTGATCGGTAACAACCACGAGGGCATCGACATGGCGCCCGGGTACGACGACGGCACCGTCTACGTGTCGACCGTGCCGGTCAACCCGACCGTCGGTGAGTACCTCGGCGGCGGCAAGGGAATCCTGTGGGCGCTCAATGCCCGCACCGGTGCGCCGCGGTGGAGCTGGGACGAGGTGCAGAACCTATGGGGAAAGCCGGGACTCAACTCCGGAGGCGGCCTCTGGTATCCGCCGTCGTTCGATCGCGCCGGCGATATCTACCTCGGCGTGGCCAACCCTGGCCCGATCGCCTCGGACGGGTGGCCTTCTGGCTACCCGTGGGGCACCAGCCGCCCTGGCCCCGACCTGTACACCGACTCGGTGGTCAAACTGAGCCCCCACGGGAAGCTGCTCTGGCACTACCAGCTGACGCCACACGACCTGTTCGACTGGGACCTACAGAACTCACCGGTACTCACGACAGCTCACGGGCAGTCAGTAGTCATCGACGGCGGAAAGGCCGGCATCCTGATTGAACTCAACGCGAAGACCGGCCAGCTGCTGTGGAAGCGTCCGGTCGGCGTCCACAATGGGCAAGACAACGACGGGCTGACCACCGAACGAGCAACGCCCACCTCGCACATCCCGCTCCCCGCCACATTCACCCTCGAGCCAGGTCCGTTCGGCGGCGTGCTGACCCCCCTCGCCACGAACGGATCGATGACCTTCGCCGCCGTCAACGACCTCGCCGTGCCTCTCACCTCCAAAGGTCTGGGCGAGAGCGGCACCGCCTTCTACGCCAGCGTGGCAAAGGCTCATGGCGAGATGGTCGCGGTCGATCAGTCCACCGGAACGCTCGACTGGGACGAGAAGCTCCCCTCCTCGCCCGACGGCGCTGCCGCCGTCACCAACAACCTGGTGTTCACGACCACCCTCAATGGCCACCTTTACGCGTTCAACGCCAGCACCGGCGCGATCCTTTTGAATAGGCCGCTCTCTGCCGAGACCAATGCTCCGGTCACCGTCGCCGGTGACTATGTCCTGGTGGGAGCCAGCGCGCCGCTATCGAAGAGCCAGCACGCATTGATCATCGCCTACAAGCTCGGAGCAAACGGTCACCTGCCGGACACCGTGCACTCCTAGTCACATCCTCGGGCTCGTCGTCGTCATACTCGTAGCGAGACTTACCGGGCCGAGGTGCCCATGACGTCAGGAGCGACTATGACCGACTCTTCGACCCAGGGAATCAAGACCGTGCTGCATCCAGTGTCCGACCTGGCCGCAGCCAAGCCGGTGTACGCCGCCCTGCTCGGCGTGCAGCCGTCGGCCGACGCGCCCTACTACGTCGGTTTCGATGCGGGCGGCCAGCACATCGGCCTGGTGCCCGGCGGTGCGTCCCAGGGCATGGCCTCACCGGTGACCTACTGGGAGGTACCGGATCTCGAGGCGAAGCTGGCCGAGGTGACCGCCGCGGGCGCCACCGTGAAGGAAGCCCCACACGAGGTCGGTGGCGGCCGCCGGGTGGCCACCTTCTCCGACCCCGACGGCAACGTGCTCGGGCTGCTCCAGGACCCGTAAGTGCGATCGAGATTCGTCAATCGACGAAGCAGCGTGACGAGGCCACCACATATGACGCTGGCAGCCACTGCGTGTTTCGACTGTGCCTGTTCGCCGCCATCGTCTGTTCCGTCATTGCCCTCCACGCGGCGCCGGGCGCCGGCATCCGATCCGATCGCACGTTGGCCTGGCGTACGGAAACTGGCTGGGCCTCGCCGCCTTCACCGTTCTGCCGTTGATGGCTGCGATCTACCGGATCCGGGTCGAGGAGAAGGGCTTACGCGACACCCTGGGAGAGCGCTATTGGTCGTACGCCCGGGAACGCAAGCGCCTGGTTCCCTTCGTCTGGTAGTAGGTCGCTGCCCGATCCTGGACTATCTATGTCACGGCCTCACGTAAGGTTGCGGCGCGCGTTCACCCTGACGCGCCGCCACGACTGCAGCGAGGAGCGAGATGCGATTCCGCGCCCGGAAGCAGCCGCCGCCTTCGCCGCCCACGCCGTCGGTCGCGGCCAGGCTGGAGCCGAAGTCGGCTCCCGGCGCCCGGCGCGCCCGGATGTTCTTCGACGACTATCCGGCCTTTTACGAGACCAGCCAGACAACACCACAGGCCGGTCGATTGAACCTCCGGTACGAGGCGATCATCGGAGAGAACGAGGACATCCTGCAGGGGGCCCGTGTCCTCGACATCGCGAGCCACGACGGTCGCTGGTCGTTCGCGGCCCTCAAGGCGGGCGCCACTCACGTGGTGGGCATCGAGGCGAAGCAGGAGCTCACCGACAACGCCGCCACAACGTTCGACAAGTACGGCGTTGACCCCGGCACGTATGAGTTCATCTGCGGCGACGTCTTCGACGTGATGGCGAATCAGTCGTTCGATGTCGACGTCGTCATGTGCCTCGGATTCCTGTACCACACACTCCGCTACAACGAGCTGTTGAGCCTCATCCGCAAGCTCAATCCCCGGTACGTGATTGTGGACACCTCGGTGATCGCGCGGGGCAAGGGCCCGCTGGTGCAGCTGCGCGCCGAGGATTCCACCAAGGAGCGGAACGCCGTACCCGACCGCTACTCCTACGGCGACAGGGTGCTCGGCGGCAAGCCGAACCTCGCTGGTCTGCGCGTGATGTTCCGCGCCTATGGGTTCAACCTGACGAAGATCGCCGACTGGGGCAGCCTGCTCCGCGACAACCCGGAGGCCGGCGCGATCGGCGTCTATGCACGTGGCGAGCGCGTCACGGTGCGCTGCGACTCGGAGTAGTTCCCAGCACGGCGCCGGCCCCCGTCGGATGTGGCTGTCCGACGAGGACCGGCGCGTGTTCTCACGTCCCCTGATTCGGGGCCGCGTCGATCCTTACAGCGCTGGGACCGGCACCGAGCTGTTCGTCGTGGTCCCGTTGCCGAGCTGGCCGAAGGCGTTGTATCCCCAGGTCCGGACGCCACCGTTCTTGCGCATCGCGACGGTGTGGTAACCCCCCGCCCCGATGGTGGCAACCTTCGTCAGGCCCGTGACGCCCGACGGTGTCGACGTCGACGTCGTGGTCCCGTTGCCGAGCGCGCCAAACCCGTTGTAGCCCCAGCACTGCACGTTGGAGCCGACGAGTGCGCAGACGTGGAGCGTACCCACGGATACCTGCTTGACGTTGCTCAGGCTGCTGACCCGCACCGGGTGCGCGACGGGGTTCGTCGTACCGTCGCCGAGGTCGCCGTAGCCGTTGTAGCCCCAGCAGAACACGTTCTTCGCGGCGGTCACGGCACAGCTGGAGTAGTCACCGGACGAGATCGACGTGATGTGGGACAGCAGCAGGGTGCGGTCCGGCGTCGTGGAGCCGGTCGTGGTTCCGTCTCCCAGCTGGTGATACGTGTTGTCCCCCATGCAGTCGACCGTGCCGTTGGTCCGCACCAGGCAGGCGAACCCCAAGCCGGCGTCGACATCGATGACCTTCGACACCGGCACTGCAGTAGCGACAAGCGCGTTCGTCGTGCTGCCGTTGCCAAGCTGGCCAGAGCCGTTGTCGCCCCAGCACCGTGCGCGGTTGCCGACGACGACCGCGCAGGAGCTGTCTGCCCCAGCTGCAATGGACAGCCCGTGCCCGAGTCCCTGAACTCGAACCGGTGTCGAACTGCTTGTCGTCGTCCCGTTACCCAGGGCACCGGCGCCGTTGTATCCCCAGCAGTACTCCGCTCCACTCGAGGTGAGTGCGCACGAGTGGTAGTAGCCCGCGGCCACCGATACGACATGCGACAGGCCGGACACTCGCACCGCCGTTGTGCTGTCCGTGGTCGTGCCGTTGCCGAGCTGGCCCCAGTTGTTGTATCCCCAGCATCGAACCGTCCCGGTGGACGTGACCTGACAGGTGTGCTCCAGGCCACCGGCGATCTGGTGCTCGATCAGGTAGTAGAACCGGTCGCGCGCAGACTTGGGAGAAGTACCGGCGGTAGTGGTGACGCGCACGTCGATGCGGGACGCGTAGTGCTTCGGAGCGGTCACAACGAGCTTCTTCGCTGACACCACGTGCAGCCCAGTGCCGTGGACGCCGCCGAAGCTGACCGACCGCACGTGTGCGAAGTGGGTCCCTCGAATCGTGACCTTGGTCCCACCAGTGACCGGGCTGAAGGTTGCGGCCACCGACCTGACGGTCGGCCGGCTCGCCGAACTGGCCGTCGCCGCCTGCGCGGCGGTCGGGACCGTGGTCGCCGCAAACGCTGCGGCGCTCAGGATCCCGACAGCTACGGCTGCCCCACGAAATGTCGTTGATCTCATGTGTGCCCCCCTGGCTGAAATGCCTCCACGACGCACTGATGTGCGCGCTGTGGATGAAGAGGGGACGGGCGGCTACAAAATACGCACCGGGTACGGCGAGCGGATCAGTCAGGCTTCCTGCGCGCGTGGGCTCGGGCTCACCGCACGCCGGCGGAACCATCCGGCCCGCCGCTGCTGCGCCAGGACCAGCTCGTCCTCCAACGACTGCACCTGGACCCGCAGCGCTCGCGCTTCTTGCTCGAGCCGGGTGGCACGGGCTTCCGCCTCTACCCGCAGCGTGACCTG
The DNA here is from genome assembly GCA_036267755.1 of Mycobacteriales bacterium. GTDB lineage: Bacteria > Actinomycetota > Actinomycetes > JAFAQI01 > JAFAQI01 > DATAVK01. Next base: position 22,005 of record DATAVK010000139.1, on the reverse strand, counting down.
CAGCTCGTAGGCCTTGCGCGTGGCGGTCGCCTCTGCCTTGAGTGGACGCAGCCGCTTGACCAGGATCCGGTCGAGCGCTGACTCGACCACACTCGACTCGAGCAGCGCGGCGCCGGCCCGCTCTCGTACGGAAACCCGCGGGGTGGCCTTGACGGCGGGACTTGCGGGCTTAGCAGCAGCACGCGGCACGGGGAAACTCCACTCATCGGTCGGTGATCGAACGACTTCATAGTGGGCGGCCAACCGTGGGTCAGCAAGGACATCGGGTGCGTGTCGGGCGTCAGTCGATCGTCGAGTGGATCACCTTGGGGTGGTGGCCGGCACTCTGGAAGAAGATCCCGGGGTACGGCCTGGTCCAGAAGCCGGCACTCGGGTTGTGATGCAGCGTGGAGTTCCGGATGGTGAGCGAGCCCGTGTTGTTGTCGCTCACGAAGAAGATGGCGCCGCCACCCTCGCGCGCATGGTTGTCACGGATCGTCGTCCCCGCGATACGAAGCGACATCTTGTCGCCGTCCATGTAGATGGCTCCTCCGCTCCCACCACCCGGTGATCCCTTGCTAGCGGGGTTGGCACCATGGCCGATCGCCCGGTTGTTGGTCATCAGGCTGTTGGTCACCACCCACGAGACGCCGATGCTGCTCAGCGCGCTCCCGTTCGAACACCGCCCGCCGCGGAACGTGTCCTTCGTGACGTAGACCGGCCGGTTCTGCCACTGCTCCAGGGCACGGATCGCGGCACCTCCTAGATCGGGCCCGACGCGGTAGCAGCGGTTGTCGATAAACCGCGAGTTGACGACCTTCAGCTGCCCGCCGAGATCGAAGATCGCCCCGCCGCCGTACGTTCCCGACTGGTTCTGGTGGACCGTGGAGTTCCCGCGGGCGAAGGTCAGGTTCTCGACGACGAGCCGCGGCCAGCGCTGGTTCTGGCAGTGGGACGTGGTCCAGGTACGTCGCTGATCGCACGTGTCCTGGTAGAGGATCCGGCGTTTGCCGGCGCCGCTGAGTGTCACCAGGCCGCCGCCGTTCACGACGATCCGGTGGCTGGTGTTCTCGACCTTTGCCGTCGCGTGCATCGTGATGGTGACCGGTTTCGAGCCGCAGTTGAACGTGATGACGCCGCCCTTGGCCACCGCCCTCACCACGGCCGCAGACGTGCAGCGTGTCGGCGTACCGGTGCCGATGACGGTGGTGGGTCGCAGTGTGCGCACCGCCCGGCCGGCCCGCGGCACGTAGGCATGGCCGGTGGGGTTGCCGAAGTCGGGCAGCTGCCGACCGGTCCGGACGTGGTGGGCCGATGAGGCCTCGACCGATGCGCTAGCGGCAGGCGGGAGGGCCGCGACCAGGGCGAGCCCAGCCATCGTGGTCGCCGCTACGAGCATGCCGGTGTACTTGCCACGGTGTCGCATGCGGCCACCCTAGGCAGCGGGCTGCCGCTAGATCGCTCGGCGCGACGAGATGACGCCCGTGTTGAAGCCGGCCAGGTGCAAGCCGCCGGCGAACCGGGCGTGCTCGATCTTCAGGCACCGATTAGTGACGGCGTCGAGCCCCGCGCGGTGCGCGATGTCGACCGCTTCGTCGCTGTGCAACCCGAGCTGTGACCAGAAGGTCCCCGCGCCGACCGAGACCGCCTCCTCCGCCACCGCGGGCAGATCAGACGGACGTCGGAACACGTCGACGATGTCCGGGCGACCCGGGAGCGACGCCAGGTCGTCGTACACCGGTTGGCCCAGGATCTCGGTCTCCCGCGGGTTGACCAACCACACCGTGAAGTCCGTGCTGGAGCTCAACAGGTAGGTCGCGACGAAGTAGCTCGCCCGTGCCGTGTTGGACGACGCACCCACGACCGCGACGGTGGAGCTGCGACGGATGATGCGCAGCCGCTCCTGCGCCGACGGCGGCTGCCAGTCACTCATCGGCGTGTGCCGCCGCTCGTTCCAAGGCCTGGTCGATGTCCCAGAGGATGTCCTCGGCGTCCTCGAGACCGACGCTGATCCGGATCAGGTCGGGGGGCACGCCGGCCGACCGCAGCGCGTCGTCCGAGAGCTGCTGGTGTGTGGTCGACGCCGGATGGATGACCAGGGTGCGCGTGTCGCCGACGTTGGCGAGGTGGCTGCACAGCTCGAGCGACTCGATGAAGGCGCGACCCGCGGCCCGACCACCGGCAACCCCGAAGGCCAGCACCGCACCGGCGCCCTTGGGCAGGTAACGGTCGGCGAGGGCCTTCGACGGTGAGTCGGCAGCGCCGGCGTAAGACACCCAGGAGACCAGCGGGTGGTCGCGCAGATGGTCGGCGACGGCGCGGGCGTTCGCGACGTGCTCATCCATCCGCAGCGCCAATGTCTCCAGGCCCTGCAGCAACAGAAAGGCGTTGAACGGCGCCAGGCTCGAGCCGAAGTCACGCAGCTGCTCGACCCGGAGCTTGGTGCAGAAGCCGTACTCCCCGAAGTTGTCCCAGAACCGCAACCCGCCGTAGCTGTCGACCGGCTCGGTCATCGTCGGGAACTTGCCGTTGCCCCAGTCGAAGAGCCCCGAGTCCACGATCGCGCCGCCGAGCGACGTGCCATGACCGCCGATGAACTTGGTCGCGGAGTGGACGACGATGTCGACGCCGTGCTCCATCGGTCGGCACAGGTACGGCGTTGCCAGGGTGGCGTCGACGACGAGCGGCACACCGGCGACGTGGGCGATCACGGAGAGGCGCTCGAGGTCGGCGACCACTCCCGAGGGGTTGGAGATGATCTCGGTATAGACGGCCTTGGTTTCGGGTCTGATCGCGTTGTGAAATGCCTCGGGGTCGTCGGCGGCGACGAACGTCGTCTCGATCCCGAGCCGTCGCAGCGAGACGTCGAGCAGTGTGAAGGTTCCGCCGTACAGGGCGGCGCTGGCGACGATGTGGTCGCCGGCGCCCGCCAGCGCGGTGAAGGTAAGCAGCTCGGCCGCTTGCCCGCTCGACGTCGCGACCGCCCCGATACCGCCCTCGAGGCTGGCGATCCGCTCCTCGAACGCGGCGACGGTGGGGTTCGCGATCCGGGTGTAGATGTTGCCGTACTTCTGCAGGGCGAACAGATCCGCGGCGTCCGCGGCGTCCTCGAACACGAAGCTGGTGGTCTGGTAGATGGGAACCGCCCGGGCTCCGGTGCTCGGGTCGGGACGGTTGCCGGCGTGCACGGCGCGAGTCCGAAAACCCCAGGAGCGGTCACCGCCGCTGGGTGGGGAGCTCACGCTTCAGACCATAGTGCCGCCCGAGCTGTCCGCTAGCGGGCGACCCGGAGCCCCGGCGCCGCGAGGCGGGCCGCGCGCTCGCCGCGCTCGGCGAGGAAGAACGGGCGGATTTCAGCGGCCGGCACCGGCCTGCTGTACCAGTACCCCTGCGCCACGTCGCAGCCGATCTCGACCAGTCGGTCGCGCGCCAGCTTGGTCTCGACGCCTTCGGCGACGACGCTCATCCCGAGCCGGTGCGCGAGGCCGATGACAGCGCAGACGATCGCGTCGTCCGCCGGGTCGTCGGTCATCGTCATGACGAAGGACTTGTCGATCTTCACCTCATGCACGGGCAGCCGCTTGAGGTAGGCCAGCGACGAGTGGCCTACGCCGAGGTCGTCGATGGCGAGCCGAACCCCCGCCTGGCGTAGCGTCCACAGCACCTCGACGGTGTGTGTCACATCGGCCATCACAGCGCTCTCGGTGATCTCCAGGATCAGCCGTGGGGCAGGGATCCGATGCTCCGCCAGCATCGCGACCAGCCGCTCGGTGAAGCTCGGGTCGCGCAGCACCCGGGGCGAGATGTTCACGGCCACGGACATGTCCAGGCCGTCGTCCAGCCAGAGCCGGCACTGTTGCAGCGCGGCGTCGAGCACGTAGTCGGTCAGGTCGAGGATGACGGCGGTCTGCTCGGCCACCGGGATGAACAGGTCGGGTGGGACCGCGCCGCGGGTCGGGTGGTTCCAGCGCACCAGGGCCTCGACACTGCAGGAGGTGACGTTAGCGCCCAGCGCGACCTTGGGCTGGTAGGCGACCGTCAGGTGCCGGTGCTCGATCGCCTCGCGCAGGTCGGAGACGAGCGACAGCCGGACCGCGTCGTTGTGGTCGGTGTCGGGACGGTAGAGCTCGACCGCGCCGCGGCCCTGCTTCGCGACGTACATCGCGACATCTGCGTACCGCAGCAGGTCGTCGCAGTCCGCCCCGTGGTCGGGGGCGAGCGCGATGCCCACGGACGCGTCGACGCTCACCGGGACCGAGCGCACGTCGAGGGGCTGCAGTAGTGCGCGTCTCGCTGCCTGGGCCGCCTCGACCGCGGCAGCGGCATCGCCGGTCGCCAACAGCACGGTGAACTCATCCCCACCGAGCCGCGCGATGCAGATCGCGTCCGGGATCGCTGCGCTCAGGCGGTCACCAGCGTCCTGCAGCAATGCGTCACCTGCTGCGTGACCCAGCGTGTCGTTGACCTCCTTGAAGCGGTCGAGGTCGAAGAGCAGTACGGCGGCCGGGCGGCCGGCCCGGATCAACGCCGTCGTCTCGCCCTCGAACCGGAACCGGTTGGCGAGACCGGTCAGTGAGTCGTGCGTCGCGAGGTACCTGTTCTCCTCGAGCTGACGACGAAGCTGGTCGGCGAGCTGCCCGTTGGCCAGCGCCCCACTTGCCTGCTGGGCCAATGCGTCCAGCAAGTCCTCCTCGTCCGCCCCGAAACCCCGCAACGCGGGGTTGCTGTCCACCGTGAGCTGTCCGAGCACCCGCCCGTTGGCAGTCAACGGAACGCTGAGCCGGGCGCGGGTCCGGCGCGCCCACGGCGAGCGGCGCCGCCACGGCGGCCGCGAGTCAGCCGGCTCCGGGACCCGGGCGACCGACTGGGTCGCCTTGCCGTCGAAGCGCAGTACCGATTCCGACGTACCCGTGTCGCTCGGCGCGAACTCCGCGGTGACGCCGTCCAGGACGTTGACGGCGCCGCTGAGCATCTCGGCGACGATCGAGTCCGCATGTAGGTCGTGTCCCAGGCCGCGCGACACGCTGTTGAGACGTTGCAGGGAGTCGTGACGCCGCTGCAGGTGCACGTGGGAGCGCTGCGCCAACGCGAGAAAGCCGGCGATAACGCTCACCGGAAGCAGCAGCCACCAGTCGACGCGTGCGACGTTGATGGCCACCAAGGCGAGGGAGGTGTTCGCGGCCGCGGTGATCAGCCCGGTGACGATGGCCCGCAGTGATGCCTGGGGACGCCGAGGCGTCCCCACCAGGGCAAGCACGATGTGCAACGCGACGCCGGACAACGCCGACATCGCGAGCGTCGCGGCGACGGCAGCCGTCGCAGCGCGGGCCGGATCCGGCTGGACACCGGCCACCAAATGCCAGAGGGCCACGGCGACCAGGGAGCCGAGCGTGTACTGCGCGAGATTGAACCCGACCTTCATCGGCGCCTGGCGTCGTATGACCACGAGCGCCAGGGCGGTGCCGATGATGCGGGCGAGAACCAGATGCGCGGGCGAGAAGTAGAACAGCCCGACGATGAACGGGATCTCGCTGAAGGCGAACGAATGGGCCTGCCGGCCGACCGTGAGGTGGGCGACGCAGGCCTCGGCGACGGCGAAGCCGAGAACCAGACCGATCAAGGGCAGGACGCCGTTGCCTCCGGCCGCCGACGGCAGGTGCAGCACCGGGAAGCCGAGGGCAACCGCGGCCGCGCAGAGCACCACGGTCATGCCCCAGGCACGCCGCGCCGGCGACGCCGGCGAGCTGGTCACCAGCTACTACCCGACCAGGAATGACTCGACCAGCTGTGACTGACCCAGCCGCTCCCGCTCCAGCTGTGGCTCGACCACGCCTCGGCGGACCAGCTGTGGCTCAGCCACGGGGTGCCGGCCCAGTCAGCGCCTTGCCAGCTGACATCGGACCAGGTGCGGGGAGTCCAGGAGACACCACACCAGCAGCCGCCGGCCCACGTCGAGCCGTGGAAGACACCGCCACTCCAGGCCGAGCCCGAACTGCTTGCAGCCGGCCAACCCGCGGCCGACCACGGCGACCCGAAGACATCCTGCTCGCCGGTCAGGTCGACGTTGTTGTCGGAGATGTGGTCGTCCCCGCGGGCCGCCTCGAGGCTGCCGAGACCGGACGAGGCCGGCCAGGTCTGCTTCACCGCACCGATCGGCGCGAGGCTGGCAGCGGCGACGTTGAGCAGGCCAGCACCGCGGCTGGTCGCCGACGCCTTCGGCATCGGGGACGCAGTGTCAACCAGCAGCGCCTTGACCTGGTCGGGGGTCAGGGACGGGCGCTGCTGCAGCAGCAGCGCGGCAGCACCGGAGACCACGGCAGCTGCCTGCGAGGTGCCGCTGCCCTTGAAGTAGCGGGAGTCGACGACGGCCTTCGGGTACTCGGTGTCGATGACCGAGCCGGGGTCCCGCAGCGAGACGATTGACTGGCCGGGCGCGACGAGGTCGACGTGGCGGCTGCTCGAGCCCTGCGACGAGAACACCGGCACGGTGTCGTCGAGGCTGCTGGTGGTGCCATTGGTGTCATCCGCGCCGACCGCGATGACGTAGGGGTCGGTGGCCGGATTGTCGAGCGACGGCTGGTCGCTACCGCTGTTGCCACCCGCGACCACGACGACGATGCCGGCACGCCAGGCCCGCTCGACCGCTGCGGCGAGCGGGTCGCTCGCGTAGGGCTGCGTCCCATCGGTGCCGTAGGACAGGTTGAGGACCCGGATGTTGAGCCCCGGATCGTTGCGGTGCTGCACGACCCAGTCGATGGCGGCGATGACCTGGCTGACGTCAACGGCGCCGCTCGAGGCGCCCGTCTTCACGTTGACCAACGTCGCGCCGGGCGCGACGCCGGTGAAGCCGCTCTTCGTCCCGTCGTTGCCGGCGATGATGCCGGCCATGTGGGTGCCATGACCGAAGCCGTCGAGATGGCCCTGGGTGGCAGATCCGTTGTCGAGCGAGAGGTCCGGACCGTTGACCACGTTGCCCGAGGTCAGCCCGGGAACCGGCACGACCCCGGTGTCGACGAGCGCGACGCCGACGCCCTTTCCGGTGACCCCGGAGTTGTGCAGGCCCGTGGCGCCCACCGCCTGGTTGACCTGGGTCATCGTCGTCTGGCCGCTGGAGTATCCCCAGTCAGCGCCGGTGAGCAGGCCCAGCGTGGTGTCGGCCGCGGTTGTGACCACGCCGACGACACCGCTCAGCAGACCCCCGAGCAGGCCGCCGACCGGCCCCAGCAAACCGCCGAGCAGGCCGCTGGCCTTGGCCGGCACGGGCGTCGCCCGCGTCGGCACGCTGGCCTGCGCCGGTGCGGCGCCGCCGAGGAAGAGCGTCGAACTCACCACGAGCAATGCGACGGCACGGTGGAGCCGCCGGCCCAACGGATTTACCGACTTGCGCATGGACTTCACCCCGTGTGTCGCCAAACCTGATTCGTCGGTGTCTTCTCGGCAGCCGCCGAACCCCCAATCGAGTCGGCGGGGTCAAGATGCCGAGATGTAACTACGCGCCGCGGGCGAACGGCCCGCCCTCGCTGCTGCGTCCGGAGTATTCCGTTGCCAGACGGCCGGGAAAGTGATATCTATTAGATATCACTTTCCTTTGGATCAGGAGCCTGCCATGAGCGTGCCACCCACCACCCAGCCGCAGGAAGCACTGCCGGTAGGCCACGAGGGGACGCGAGTCGTGATCGAGGAACGACCGGCCTGGGCCGTGAACGGCTGGTTCGGCGTACTTGTCGTTTTGATCTGCGCCGGCATCGCCTACGCACTGCTCCAGACCTCGGTTCCCGGCGTCGCGAGCATCCCGATCGTGATCGGGGTGGTGATCCTGGCGTCGCTGGTCGTCGTCCAGCCAGGGCAGACCCGCGTGATCCAGTTCTTCGGCAGGTACGTCGGAACCGTGCGGCAGTCCGGACTGGTGTGGGTGACGCCACTCACCGTGCGCCGCAACGTCAGCGTCCGAGTACGGAACTTCGAGACCAACCATCTGAAGGTGAACGACGCGGAGGGCAACCCCGTCGAGATCGCCGCGATCGTCGTCTGGCAGGTGGCCGACACCTCGCGGGCGACGTATGCGGTCGACAGCTACCAGGCCTTCATCGGAGTGCAGGCCGAGTCGGCGCTGCGGCACGTCGCTAACACCCATCCCTACGACAACGCCGACGGCGAGGGGACCTCGTTGCGGGGCTCGACCGATGTGGTCGCCGCCGAGCTGGCTCGGGAAGTCGCTCAGCGCGTACAGATCGCCGGTGTGGAGATCGTCGAGGTCCGGATCAGTCACCTCGCCTACTCGCCGGAGATCGCCCAAGCGATGCTGCGGCGGCAGCAGGCCAACGCGGTCGTGGCCGCCCGGTCGCGCATCGTCGACGGTGCGGTCGGCATGGTGGAGATGGCGCTCGTCCGCCTCGCCGAGGGCAACATCGTCGAGCTCGACGAGGAACGGAAAGCGGCGATGGTCAGCAACCTGATGGTCGTGCTGTGCGGAGACCAACCGGCGTCACCGATCGTCAACGCGGGGTCGCTCTACTAGTGAACTCCGATCGCAAGCAGGTCCTGCTGCGCATCGACCCGGCGGTCCACGACGCGCTCGCGCAGTGGGCCGCCGACGAGTTCCGCAGCCTCAACGCCCACATCGACATGCTGTTGCGGCGTGCGCTCACCGACTCCGGCCGGATGCCGAAGCGGGCCGCCCCGGTCCCCCGGCGAGGCCGGCCACCGGCCAGCGCCGATTAGGTGTTCGGCGGAGCGAAGAACTCCAGCGCGTTTCCGTCGGGGTCGCGGAACGACAACCCCGATCCGTAGCTGGCGTCGACGATGTCGCCGTGCGCGTAACCGAGCCGGTCCAGGTGCTCGGCCCAGCTCTGCAGGTCGGCGCGGGCAGCGCAGTGGAAGCTGACGTGGTCCAGCCCCACCCGGTACTCGCTGAACCGGTCCTCGGGGTCGGTCTTGCCCGGATGCTCGTGGATCCCGATCAGCGATCCGCCGGGTAGCGCGAAGACGACGTGCCGCCAGGGCCCGGTGTCCTCGTCCAGCGCGGGAGCCGAGCCGAAGAGCGCCTGGTACCACGGTGCGCTTGCGTCGCAGCTCTGGACGGTGAGTGCCACATGTCCCAGCGGCGGGAAGTCGGTCATGGTCCCCCCAAGTGAAGTGCCACGATCATGGTCGCGCTCTGGGCGACCGTCAACGGTGCTCGCGCAGCAGCCGCGTGACCTGCAGGTCGTCCAGCGCCGTCCAGCGTCCCGCGGGCCCGGTCAGGACCTTGAACCTCGCGGTGTACTGCCGCAGCGGCACCCCTGGGTTCGGATGCTGCAGTGACCACGCCCGCGTCTGACGGAACACATCCCGCAGCGCGACCGCCCCGAACACCACCATCAGCAGGACCAGCCCTGTCATCGCCCCAAACGTGATCATGACGGAACGCTACGACTCGACCATGAGCCGCCACATCAGGAGATTTTCCTATCTTCGCGCGGCTTTCTACCCGCCCTCGGCCACCTAAGGCACCGGGGCTCCTCCGCGATCATGACGTTATTCACGCACTAACGTCGATCTCGAGGGCTGAGCCGGTCACAAACGTCATGATCGCGGCGGGGATGCACGGGCTTAGAAGTACCAGGGGAAGTCGGACCAGTCCGGGTCGCGGCGCTCGAGAAAGGCGTCACGCCCCTCCGCGGCTTCGTCAGTCATATAGCCGAGCCGGGTCGCCTCCCCGGCGAACAGCTGCTGGCCGACCAGACCGTCGTCGATCGCGTTGAAGGCGTACTTCAGCATCCGCACCGATGTCGGGCTCATTGCGTTGACCTTCTCGGCCCAGCGCAGCGCCGCCGCCTCCAGGTCGGCGTGCGCGACGACGGCGTTGACCATGCCCATCCGGTACGCCGCCTCGGCGTCGTACTCGTCGCCAAGGAAGAAGATCTCGCGCGCAAACTTCTGCCCCACCTGGCGGGCGAGGTACGCCGAGCCGAAGCCGCCGTCGAAGCTCGCGACGTTCGCATCGGTCTGCTTGAACCTCGCGTGCTCCCGACTGGCGATGGTCAGGTCGCACACCACGTGCAAGCTGTGACCACCGCCGGCGGCCCAACCGGGGACGACGGCGATGACGACCTTGGGCATGAACCGGATCAGCCGCTGCACCTCGAGGATGTGCAACCGTCCCGCCCGGGCAGGATCGATGCTGCCGGCCGTCTCGTCCGCGGCGTAGCGGTATCCGTCACGGCCGCGGATCCGCTGGTCGCCTCCCGAGCAGAACGCCCAGCCACCGTCCTTCGGGGACGGCCCGTTGCCGGTGAGCAGCACGCAGCCGACGTCCGAGGACTGCCGGGCGTGGTCCAGCACCGAAGCCAGCTCGTCAACGGTCGCGGGACGGAAGGCGTTGCGCACTTCCGGACGGTTGAACGCGACCCGCACCGTGCCGGACGAGCGCGCCCGGTGGTAGGTAATGTCGCGCAGCTCGAACCCGGGGACCTGCTCCCAGGCGGTGGCGTCGAAGATCTCGGAGATCACCCGCTGATCCTAGGGAGCGGTCCGCGCGATGAACGCCATGCCCTTCCAGTCCCGGGGTTCGACCAGTACGTCGGTGAACCCCGCGGTGCGCAACCGGGCCGGGAAACCCGCCGGATCGATCGGGTTGTAGGTGTCGCCCTCGTGGAACGCCTCGAGGTCGTCGCTCGGAATGCTGTCATTGCCGATGAACACGCCGCCGGGTCGGAGCACCCGAGCCACCTCGGCGAGCAACGCGTCCTGCAGCGCCTCGGTCGGCACGTGGTGCAGCATCGTGAACGACGCGGCCGAGTCCAGGCTGCCGTCCTCGAACGGCAGGTCCGTCGCGTCGCCTGTGACGACCTCCACGTTGGTCCCGGCGAAGCGGTCACGCAGCCGGTCGGCTGCGGCCGGATCGATCTCTATCACCACGAGCCGGCGAACCCGATGCCGCAGCCACTCGGTGCTCGCGCCGGGACCGGGACCGACCTCGAGCAGCTCGGGCCCGAGCTCTGCCCGCTCGGCCAACCAGGGCAGCACCTCCGTGTGCAGGAACTCCGCCCACTCCGGGCTCGGGCACAGCTGCTGGTGGTTCTCGTTCATGGCGCGGACTCTACGGTCACCCGGCCGGTTTGGGCTCCGGCTCTCGCAACCGAGACGGCAGGAACCGGGCGCCGGGTCCCCGGGTGGCCACGGCGTCCGACGGGTTAGAAATGGCGCACCGGCGCAACGACAGGCAGCCGCAGCCGATGCACGAGTCGAGGCCGTCGCGCAGCTCCTCCAGCGCCTGGATCTGTTCGTCGAGGCGAGCCCGCCAGCTCCGTGACAGCCGCGACCAGTCGCTTCGGGTCGGCGTCCGTCCCTCCGGCAACTCGTCGAGCGCCGCCGCCACCTCATCAAGCGACAGTCCAATCGTCCGGGCAGCGCGGATGAACGCCAGCCGTCGCAACACGCTGCGGCTGTAGCGACGCCGGCCGCCCGGGCTGCGGCTCGCGGCGATCAAGCCCTGCGCCTCGTAGAAGCGGAGTGCGGAGGCAGCGAAGCCGCTCCGGGTCGCGACTTCGGTCACGGTGAGCAGATCCGTGGACTTCATGTCGACCTCTCGCTTGACTTCAAGTTGACTTCAACTTCCAGTATGTCAGACATGACTACATGGACTTCAGATCCTTCACATCCAGGAATACGTCGGCCGGTGGCCGTCATCACGGGCGGGTCACGTGGTCTCGGCCTTGCCACGGCACAAGCCCTGACCGAACGCGGTTGGGGGGTCGCTCTCGACGCCCGGCGTAGCGATCAGCTCGAAGCCGCCGTGCGCACGCTCCCAGCCGAGACGTTCGTCGGGGTTCCTGGCGACGTCACGGACCCGGATCACCGGGTTCACCTGGTCGATGCCGCCCGAGCGCTCGGCGACGTCAGCCTGGTCATCGCCAACGCCAGCCGGCTCGGTCCGAGCCCGCAGCCGTCGCTCGCGACCTACCCGCTCGACGAGCTGCGCGCCGTCTACGAGACCAACGTGCTGGCACCGCTCGCGCTGATCCAGCTGCTGCTGCCGGACCTCTCGGCCAGCCACGGCACCGTCATCACGGTCAGCTCGGACGCCGCGGTGGAGGGCTACGCCGGCTGGGGCGGCTACGGCTCGTCCAAGGCGGCGCTCGACCAGCTGACCGCGATCCTCGCCGCCGAGCACCCGGAGCTGGCGGTCCACGCCTTCGATCCGGGTGACATGCGGACCGAGCTGCACCAGCAGGCGTTTCCCGGCGAGGACATCGGTGACCGGCCGGAGCCGGCGAGCGTCGTTCCGGCGCTACTGCGGTTGGTGGAGTCCGATCCGGAGGGGGTCCGGCATCGCGCCAGCGACCTGCTGACCTCGGCGGGTGCCCGATGACGGTGCTGGCGCATCCGATCGACTTCCGCCTGCTGCCCGGAACTGAAGCGTCCGAGCCACCAGAGGGCCGGGGGCTGGCCCGTGACCAGGTGCGGCTGCTCGTCGCTGCCGACGGCGAGATCCATCACCGTCGGTTCACGGATCTCGGTGAGTTCCTGCGCGCGGGTGATCTGCTGGTGGTCAACACGTCGCTGACGCTGGCCGCGGCCGTGACCGCTCGGCGCTCCTACGGCCGGGCCGCCGTCGCCCACCTGTCCACTGGCCTCGACGACGGCAGCTGGCTGGTCGAGCTGCGACCGGCCTTCGGTGCGACCGGCCCGCTCGGCGACATCGAGGTAGGCGAGCGGTTGTCGCTGCCTGGCGACGCTGCGCTCACGACGCTCGAGCCGGTCGGCGGCCGGCTGTGGCGGTGCCGGGTCGACGTCGACGGCGAGGTCATCGACTACCTGTGGGCGCACGGCCGGCCGATCAGGTACTCCTACCTCCAAGGCTCGTGGCCGTTATCGGCGTACCAGACGGTGTTCGCGTCCGATCCCGGCAGTGCGGAGATGCCCAGTGCCGGGCGGCCGTTCTCGCGGTCCCTCGTGACCAGCCTGGTCACCCACGGCGTCGTCATCGCCCCGATCACCCTGCACTGCGGCGTCTCGTCGCTCGATGCAGGTGACCCGCCGCTCCCCGAGCGCTACCGGGTCCCCGAGGTCACCGCCGAGCTCGTCAACGCCACGCGGCGCGCGGGTCGCCGGGTCGTAGCAGTCGGTACGACGGTGACGCGGGCGCTGGAGTCGGTCGCCGCACCTGACGGCAGCGTGCAGTCGGGAGCCGGATGGACCGACCTGGTGCTCGGTCCCGCCCGGCCGACGTACGCCGTCGACGGGATCATCAGCGGCTGGCACGAGCCGGGTGCCTCACACCTGTCACTGCTGGAGGCTGTCGTGGGGCATCAGCTCGTGGCCGACGCGTACGACGCCGCGCTCCGGGAGGGCTACCTGTGGCACGAGTTCGGAGACAGCTGCCTGCTGCTCCCCCGCTGACGTGTCAGGCGGCGCAGAAGTGGCGCGGCCCGGCGTAGCGCGTCAGGTGACCACCCGTCGCCTGGCTCTTGCCGAACCGCAGCTGCCACAACCGGTGCCCGCTGCCCGAGAGCAGATCATCCTGCTGGCGGTGTCTCTGACCGATCAGGAGAGCGATGTCGCTGCACCGGTGCCCAGTCACCCGCATGCCGAGCGGGATCGTGGCCGACTTGCCGGCGAGCGTTCGCACCAGCACATGGACCAGCCTGCGGCCGGTCACTCCGTCGTACCCGGATAGGCGCACGCCGCCCGACACCGGACTGGTGCTCAAGATGTCTGTCCCCTTGCCTTTCACCAGGCTGCCGTCAGCCGGACCAGGGAACTGGCCAGCGAGATTGACGCGATGAAGCGTCCCGTCGCGACCGCTCAGAACCCCACTCAGCCGCTTGTGGTGGTGACCACTGCTGAGGTCGATGAAGATAGACAGATCGACGGCGCCATCTGGCTGCACGTCACCGACTGGGTCGAGGTCAGCATCGCCCTCAGCGCTCGTTCCTGAGTCAGGCACGGAGAGGCTGATCCGACGCAGCCAGACGGTGCGTCCGGTGTCCGCCACGGCGCGAATGACCACCCTCGTACCGAACCGGTGCGCGCCGTCGATGTTGCCGAACGACGCCAATCCCACGATGGGTACGCCGTGACGACCCGCATGGCTGATCGGGTACACGAACGGGAACAGGAAGGTTCCCTTTCCGGCGGACCCCCTGAACCACAGGATCTTGCCGTCGCGCCCGCGAATCAGACGAGCCGCCTCACCGCTCACGGTGAGGTCGGACACTCCGCTTCCCACTGCGCCGACAGCGCTCACCCGGGTCCCTATCCCGATCGAGAAACCGTCCTGCCACAGGACCGCACCGGTGTTCCCGGCCTCAGCGGTCAGCGAACCGGGGTGACCCGGAGCGATGGCCACCACATCGTGCAGCTTGTCCCTGTTGAGGTCCGCGGTCACGACGAGCTCGGGGATGTCCGTGCTTGACGTGCTGGTGGGGTACGGCTGGGTCTCCGATCCGTTCCTTCCGTTCACGAGCGTGGCGGTTTCGCTGCCGGGTCCGTTACCCGTGGTCAGAGACGTGGTCGAGGACTCAACCGGGATGAAGCCGTCCGCGACGGTCGGCGAGAGCGCATGGATGGAGTCCGGGTCGGTGGGTACGTCGGTATCCGTCTCGACGTTGCCGGACCTCGAGATGGTTCCGGTGATCGGGGTCGACGTCCAGACCGGCTTCCCTGTCTTACCGCTCCATGCCTGAACCGATAGCGAGATCGACTCGGTCGTTTGCGACAACGCCGACGCCGACATCACCGCGACCAGAACGCCTCGCCCGGCGTGTCCACCGAGCGGACCGATCGTCAGCGGGAGCGCATCCCCGGCCGCGCTCTGCATCTTCCTGGTCCACAGAACCCGGCCGGTTCGACCGTCGCGCGCCGTGATGCCGGTCGTGACCGCACCACCTGAGACGACGAGGCGCTGGTCCAACACGTCCTTGCGTCCGTTGCCGGTCAGGTCACCTGCTGGTTCGAGAAAGCTGAACGGCAGGGCCTGCAACGCGATGGCGGCGCCCCGGTTGCTCACCAATGCTGGGTTCAGCCGCGAAGCGGCCACGAACGCCTGACGACGCAACCAGACCTGGCCGGCAGCTGCCACGGTCGGCGCGTGTGCCATGGCGGTACGCAGAGCATTGGGTGAGGCCAACTGGGCGACAGTCGCAGCCGTTGACCGGGTGACGTGCATGACGTGGTCGTGCCGTTGCGCGACGCGCGCCGACGCAGGCTGGGCCAGGGCATGCGACGGCGCAGCGGTGACAGGGCCCAGCACCGAGAGAGCGACAGTCAACGCAGCGAACGAGCCGACCCGGCGCGACATTCGCATGTCAGGCCGCGCAGAAGTGCTGCGGCGCCGGGAAGTGAATCAGCTTTCCACCCTCCGCGCGTCCCTCGCCGTACTCCAGCGACCACAACGGTGCGCCCGACCCGGACAGCATGTAGACGACGACGCGGTGGTGCGTGTAGAGACCGCCCAGCGCGATGTCGCTGCAGTCATGTCCGGTCGCTCGCATGCCCGAGGCAAGTGGCTTCTCGACGAAGCCGGGAGTCGGCACGAGCACGTGCACGATGCGTTCGCCCGTCGCCCCGTCGTACCCCGACAGGTCAACGCCCTCGGGCGTGGCCGAGGTGTGCAGCAGGTCAACGCCGCGGCCTCGCACCAGACTGCCCGCAGCGGGTGAGCCGATCGTGGCGGACCGGAACTTTCCGGTGTCGCCGTCGATCAGACCTTCCTTGTTGACGTAGGTGAGTCCCGCGGTGACCGACGCGCGTACGGCGATTGCACTGGCACCGCCGGCCCGAGTCGCACCGATGGGGTACGCCTCCAAGCTGCCGAAGTTGTGCTGAGCAGTGCTGTGGACGCTGGCCTTCACGACGCGATGCCAGACGACGTGGTTCGACGCCGTGATGGCGCGGACGTCGATGCCTCGGGTGAACGTGTTGTGGCGGCGCGTCAGCGGTGAGCCTTGCCCCAGCTCATTGGCCAGCCCCACCAGGCCCGGTCGGCCATGGCCCGCCGGGCGCAGCAGGGTCACTGCGCTACCGAGCCGCGTCCACAGGACGCTGCCCGAGCGGCCGCGAACCAGCGACACCAGGAACCCCTCCAGTGCCAGGTCGTTGCCCCGGCCACTGGAGACCCGGCCCACCGAAACCGGGAAGGCGAACGGGTCGATGCCGTGCTTGCGTGACCACAGCTTGGCTCCGGTGTCGCCCTTGTACGCGGTCGCGACACCTGACGTCTGCTCCGCCGACACCCCGACGACGTCCGCGAGACCGTCACCGTTGAGGTCGTCGACCCCCAGCAGACTCGGCGGAAACAGCGGCGACGACAGCACTGGGTACGGCGCCCGGGTGGCACCGGTGCGGCCCGACACCAACGTGGCTGCTGTCGTGTTAGGCGCTGTCGGGCCAGACGTCGACAGCGAGAAGGAGTTGGTGGTCGTCAGGACGTCGAGCGGTCGGGCGGGCAGCACCTGAAGGACCTGCGTCGTCGCCGGGAGGTTGTGGATGACCAGGCTGGTCTCGGAGAACGTCAACGACCCCACGACCGGCTTGGACGTCCACAGCGTCTTGCCCGTCTTCCCGCTCCACGCCGCCACGGACTGCGCGACTCGGATCGTGTTCCCGTGATTGGTCAACCGGAGGGTCTGCTTCTCGACGAGCAGCCCTGGCCGACCGGACTTGCCGACCGGGCTGACGCTCAGCGGCATGACCTGCTGGTCCTCGCTGTGCGAGACCCGTTGCCACACTCGGCTGCCGGTCGTGGCGTCCCGAGCGGTGATTGCGATGGTCGACTCGTTCTCCGAGACCCGGGTGTCGAGGACGTCGCGATGCCCCTTGCCGGCGAGGTCACCTGCCGGGATGAGCAGCTCCTCCAACACCTCGAGCGGATCGCCCGCCTCCGCGCCCGAGGAGGACGACGCCACGGTGGCCTTCGGGGCGAACTGGGCAAGCGCCGCCTTGGCCTCGCTCCGCAGCCACAGACGGCCTGCCGCCGCCGCGTCCGGAGCCGACGCGAGCGCCGTCACGAGCTGCTGGGTTGCCGACAGCGGCTGCCCGGCCGGGATCTTGAAGGTGTCGAATCCGTGAGCCTTCCCTGCCGGCTGTGCGTGGCCGGCAGTTGTCGTGCCGGCTACTGCCGCGCCGGTAGGCAGGGTCGCGACCGCGGCGATGACTCCGGCGACGGCCGCAACGTGACGAACAGCTCTGAGATTCATTACTCCCCTGTCAACAAGGTCCGGCGCGCATCATGTCGTGTCGCGCATGAATGCGCTGCCAAATCGGACGTTTGTGAGGGTGAGTTGTTTTGTCAGGGCGAATCGCGCTCGCGCCAGCCGTATCTCGCCGCCCGGTCCGCGAGTGGCCCCGGGTCGATCTCCCACCACGGCAGGTCGGCGACCGGACCGTCGGTATCAGCCGCGCTCAGCACCCGCCGCTCCTCGGCGACATCGAGCTGGTGGTCGACGATCGCGGCCGCAGAGGCGTCCTCGCGGATCCAGGCCCGGTAGATGATCGCCACGAAGGGGATGGCGACGACCTCCGCGACCGTGATCATCAGCCCACCGCCGATGGTCTGGTCCCAGCTCCGGCTCGGCCCCCAGTCGCGGGTCACGGTGCCGTAGTAGCCGCCGGCGACCAGCGCGCTGCTGGTCATGACGGCGATCCCCGGGATGGCGTCGAGCAGGCCGTCGACACCGGCCAGCGCCATCCGCACCGGCTGGGTGCACCAGCGCGGCAACACCTCGAACCCCAGCAACGGCAGCGCGAAAAGGCACCCAGTCACCACCAGCTGCAGCTCGAGCAGGTCCATGACCGTGGTGCTTCGCTGCGCCGCACCGAGATAGCCGGTGAAGAACACGAGGAACTGGGTGGCGAGCGCGAGCAGCGGCGCGACGATCGGATACGTGAGCACCCGGACGACCGGATGGTGCAGTCCGTTGCGCCAGCGCGTGGCGCCACCCGACCCCAACCCCGCGGTCACCAGGCCCAGCGGGTCACCGAGTCCGAGGCCTACCGGTACGACGGTGAGCAGCAGCGTCACCTGCAGCGCCGCCGGCCACAGCAGCACCCGCGAGTAGATCGTCAGCGACGACATCGTTCCCACCACGAGCAGCCCGACGCCGAGCACGGCGAAGGCAGCCACCCGCGACCACGGCCATCTGATCCCACGACGCCTCGCCCGAACCAATCCGACGGCGTACGCCGATAACAGCCCGACGGCGGCCAGCGTGGCCCACAGGTCGAAGCGCCAGGTGCTGAGGAACCGCTCGATGGTGAGCGGCGCCAGTGACGTCACGCCTCGAGCGTAGGTGGTGGCATCGGCCGGTGCCGACGTACCCGTCCGGTGCTCACTCCCGCCAGATCAGGATGAGGGCGCGGTCGTCGGTCGCGACCGGTGCAACGTCGCGGATCAGTCGCTCGGCGCCGCCGGTGAAGCCTCGCGACAGCAGCCGCTCGGCGGCACCCAGCAGCTTGTCGATGCCCACCGCGAGGTCACGACCCGGGATCTCGACGACCCCGTCGGTGTAGAGCAAGAGCGCGTCGTGCGGTCCGAGCACCCCTTCCTCGGATCCGAAGTCGCCGTCGCGCACGACGCCGAGCACGGTTCCGGGTGGCTCGACGACCTCCCACCGGCCGGTGCCACCCCGGTAGTGCACGGCCGGGAGGTGCCCGGCGTTGCCGACCCGGAACTTTCCGGTCGTGAGGTCGATCCTCACGTGCATCGCCGTCGCGAAGCCTTCGTCCCACTCCTGGCGCAGCAGATAGGAGTTCGCGGCGTCGAGGAACTGCGGTGCGGGCACCGCGCCCAGCAGGCCGCCGAGCGCGCCGGACAGCATCAGGGCCCGAGTGCCCGCGTCGATGCCCTTGCCGGAGACGTCGACGAGGACCAGCTCGACGCTGCGGCCCCGATCCACCATGGTCGAGACGAAGAAGTCACCGCCGAAGCTCGCCCCGCCCGCCCACTGCAGCACGGTCTCGGTGCGCCACGATCCGGGGAGCACCGGGAGGTCGCCCTGCTCGCGGAGCCGGTCCCGGAGGTCGAACAGCATCTGCTCGCCGCGCCCGGCCGAGAGCCCGAGCCGCTGCCGGTCGTTCGCCAGCAGCATGGCGATCACCGCGATGATCCCGAACACGATGTAGGCGCCGGGATGCACGACGTTGTCTCCGACGCCGATGTTCTCGGCGATCAGGGCGGCGAGCGCGGCGACGAGTACGACGACCAGGCGAGCCGGGGTGAGGAGCAGACCGCCGAGCACGACCGGGATCACGACGGCGAGGACGGAGGCGACCTCGGACCCGGCGATCGCGTTGAGCACCAGGATCAGGGCGGTCAGCACGATCAGGCTGGCGAGCGCGAGTGTCCTGCCGCGGGTGGTGTCGGGCGCGGTCAGGAGCCGGAGCCGACGCCGGGCCCGGCTGATGACGTCGGGCCGCTTCACGATCCCCTCCCGCGGCATGCGCCGAGCCTACGGGTCACTCGACCTGGCATACCGGACACCAGAACAGGTTCCGACCAACGTGCACCTGGGCTCGGATCGGCGTACCGCAGACCCGGCAGGGCAGTCCGGTACGCCGGTAGACGTAGTGCGCATCCTCGGGAGTCGCCGGGCCGCTGCGCCTCGCCCGATGCTCGGGCAACGTCGTGACGATCCGACCGGTGCGCAGCCCGAAGCGCATCAGAGCGACGAGGTCGCGCCACATCTCGAGCCAGCTGTCGTGGTCGAGGTCGACGCAGGGTCGGAACGGGTCGCGCCGGTGACGGAACAGCAACTCCGCGCGGTAGACGTTGCCGATCCCCGCCACGACCGTCTGATCCATCATCGCGGTGGCGATCGGCGCACGGGAACGCGCGAGCTTGGCCCAGGCGCGCTCCGGGTCGGCGCGGGCACGCAACGGGTCGGGTCCGAGCCGGGCGAGCAACCGGTCGACGCTCGGCGGGGCGAGCAGCTCGCAGGCGGTGGCGCCGCGCAGGTCGGCGTACACCTCGTCGGTCTCCAACCGCAGCCGGAGTGCACCGACGGGTGTGGGCGCCGGTTGTGGGCCGGCGATGAACTTGCCGTAGAGACCGAGGTGGACGTGCACCACATCGGCCAGGCCGGCGTAGTGCTGGAACAGGTGCTTGCCGTAGGCCGTGGCGCGGGTCATCACCCGGCCGTCGATCAGCGCGGCGCCCTCGACGAAGCGGCCCTGCGGACTCGAGGCTCGGACCGTGCGCCCACCGAAGTCGGCGGTCTGCTGGCGGGCCAGCCGATGCAGCGTGTGACCTTCTGGCACGACGATCCTCAGCTCGATCTGGGACAGTGACGGACGTGGAGAAGTCTGGCGGGCGCGATGGGTCGTCGCAGGTCGGGGTGGTCGCGGCGATGCGGGCGCGAGACGTGTCCCGTCCTCGCGACGACGAGCCAGTCGTCACGGAGCCGGTCGCCGGCGAGCCTGAGAGCCTGAGAGCCTGAGAGCCTGAGAGCGAGGATTACCGCGCCCGGTCCTCCGCCCGGGGTGGGAGCACCCCGGAGGCCTCGTAGCCGCTGAGCAGCGCGATCCGTCGGGCGTGCCGCTCGGCGCCGCTGAACGCGGTCGCCAGGAACAGTTCCGCGTAGTGCACCGCGACGTCCTCGTCGTACATCCGAGCTCCGAGACTCAGCACGTTCGCGTCATTGTGCAGCCGGGCAAGAGTCGCCGTGTCGTCGCTGAAGGCGACGGCGCAGCGCACCCCCTTCACCTTGTTCGCGGCGATCGCCTCACCGTTGCCGGAGCCGCCGATGACGATCCCGAGGCTGCCGGGGTCGGCGACGACGCGGGTCCCGACCAGCAGGCAGTACGGCGGGTAGTCGTCCTCGGCGTCGTACACCTCGGGACCGCAGTCGACCGGGTCGTGACCGAGCTCGGCCACCCGCGTGACGAGCCGGTTCTTCAGCGCGAATCCGGCGTGGTCGGAACCGATGTAGACCTTCACCGGCAAAGTGTGACAGGTGACCGACGACCCGACACACCAATGGCCCATTGGTGTGCCCCCAGCCACACTGATGGGCCACGCGTGTGGCCATAGCAGCACCGATGGGCCATTCGTGTTGGGGGTGGATGGCTGGCGGGGCGGATGGATCGGCGCGCTCGTCGACGCCGATGGTCAGGTCGAGTGGCGGCTGCTGGCTGACGCGGCGGCCGTTGTGGCCGCGGACGCTGCGATGACGGCGATCGACATCCCGATCGGCCTGACCGAGGACGGCGTACGGCGATGTGATCTCGAGGCACGCGGGTTGCTCGGAGCCGCTCGGTCGTCGGTCTTCCTCGCGCCCACTCGGCCGGTTCTGACGTGCGCGACATACGCCGAAGCGCGAGAGGCGTTGCGGCAGCGCGGCGTCGCGTCGATGTCCGCGCAGGCGTTCGGCATCGTCGCGAAGGTCAGGGAAGTGGATGCGGCCATGACCCCCGAACTTCAGGAGCGCGTCGTCGAGGTGCACCCGAGCTGGCGTTCCGGCGGCTCGGCGGGACGGACCGGATGGCGAGCAAGAAGACGGCGGCCGGCGTCGGCGAACGGGTGGCCGCGCTGCGTCGCTGGCTGCCGGACGTCGACGCGGCACTGTCGCGCGCTCCGGTGCCGGTGCGGGTCGACGACGCGCTCGACGCGCTGGCGTGCGCGTGGGCCGCCGATCGGATGCTGGCGGGTCACGTCGAACGGCTCGGTGACGGCGCGCGCGACAGCCGCGGCCTGCTGATGCAGATCGTCGTACCGAGTCCTGTCAGCAGCACAGCGGGCTAGCGCCCGCTCACGTGCTGACAGATCTCAGAGCTGCAGCGACTTGGTCTGGGTGAACTCCTCGACGCCGTAACGGCCGAGCTCGCGGCCGACGCCGGAGCGCTTGTAGCCGCCGAACGGTGCCGACGGGTTGAACGCTCCCCCATTGATGTCGACCTGGCCGGTGCTGATCTGCCGGGCGAACGCCACCGCGCGGTCGGTGTCGGCGGACCACACCGCACCGGCGAGCCCGTAGTCGGAGTCGTTGGCGATCCGCAACGCCTCGTCGTCATCGGCGTACCGCAGGATCGAGAGCACCGGCCCGAAGA
>DATAVK010000138.1:0-16450 GCA_036267755.1 Mycobacteriales bacterium | reverse complement strand
CCAGAAGGTGTGGCCGTCGTACCCCGGGCCGGTGAGGCCCTTCGCCGGGATGCAGCGCCGCTCGGCGCGGGCGCCGCTCTGCAACACGTGGAACAACGCGAAGCGCACCGCCTGCTGGATGTCAGCGTCACCGTCGATCTCGACGTCGGCGGAGTCCCAGAACTCGTCGAGGTACTGCCGTTGCTCGTCGAGCAAACCGTCCCAGCCGGAGTACCGGGCGCTGCGAAGCGCCGCCGAGACCTGATCGCCGAGCGCCGGGCGCGAGCGCAGGCTCGACCAGCCATAGGCGAGCAGCTTGACCAGCCGGAGCTTCTCGCCGGGCTTGAGCTGGGCCACGACCGTGGTCCGGGCCAGGTCGTCGCGGGTATCGACTTCGACGTCGAGCCGGCCGGGGGCCTCGATCAGATGGTCCATCCCCGCCGCCATCTGCAGCTCGGACGCCCGGGTGCGGTGGACCAGCACCCCGCCGGCCTCATGCCGGTAGCTCTCGACCGGGACCAGCGGATTCTCGAGGATCGCCGAGACCCGGGGGTCACCGGACATTCTCGGCAGCTCCTGGTTCGCGACCAGCTCGGACTGGACGACGAACCGCGCCGGCTGGTCGACCGGCTCCACGGTGTATTCGATGGCGGCCACCGCCCGCTGCACGAACGACACCAGCCGGCGCGAGGTCACTCGCACCCGCTGACCCGCCGGCGACACCCACTCCAGCGACCGGGTCAGCGTGCCGGCCCGGATGTCCAGCAGCCGCTCGTGGGAACGCAGATCGCCGTACCGGACGTCGAGCGGCTCGTCGTCGACCAGCAACCGGATCAGCTTGCCGTCCGTGACGTTGACGACGGTCTGCCCCTGCTCGGGGTAGCCGTAGCCCGCCTCGGCGTAGGGCAGCGGCCGCTTCTCATAGAAGGAGTTGAGGTAGGTCCCTGGGATGCCGTAAGGCTCACCCTCGTCGAGGTTGCCCCGCATCCCGATGTGGCCGTTCGCGAGGGTGAACACCGACTCGGACTGGGCGAGCAGGTCGAGATCGAGTCGGGTCTCGCGGACCAGCCACGGCTCGGTCGGGTAGATCGCCTGCTCGATCACGGGCTGTCCTCGGCCTTGACCCCGTCCAACAAATCGGCGAGGTCACTCACGACCACGGTGGCGCCGTGCTCGGCCAACGCCGCCGCCTGACCCACCCGATCGACCCCGACCACCGCACCGAAGTGGCCGGCACGGCCCGCCTCCACCCCGGCGAGCGCGTCCTCGAAGACGGCCGCCGCCGCGGGCTCGACGCCGAGCCGCTGCGCGGCGGTGAGGAACGTGTCGGGGGCCGGCTTGCCCTTCAACCCCTCCTCGCGGATCGTGACCCCGTCGACGCGCAGCTCGATGAGCTCAGCGAGTCCGGTCACCTCGAGTACGTCGTGGGTGTTGGCGCTGGAAGACACCACGGCTCGCCGCAGCCCGGCGTCGCGGGCGGCCTCCAGGTAGCGCCGCGATCCCTCGAAGACCTTCACCCCGTCGGTGTGGATCCGCTCGAGCAGCTCGACGTTCTTCCGGTTACCCAGGCCATTGACGGTCTCGGCGGTCGGCTTGTCGTCCGGGCTGCCCTCGGGCAGGTGGATGTCCCGGCTGGCCAGGAAGTCGCGAACCCCGTCCGAGCGCGGCTTGCCGTCCACGTAGTCGATGTAGTCGGCCTTGGTGAACGGATGGAAGATCGCGTCCTCGCGATCCGCCCGCTCCTGCAGGAAGTCATCGAAGATCTGCTTCCAGGCCGCGTTGTGCACGGCCGCCGTGTCGGTCAGCACCCCGTCGAGGTCGAACAGGCAGGCCGTCACGCCTTCCGGCAGACCGAGGACCACGATCCGCACCCCCTACCGCTCACCACCGCCCGATTGACCTTGATCTCACCACGCGCAGCGGCGGGACGCCGCGCAGACACCCGGGGCGGCCCAAAACAGGCGGTTGGCGGCCCGATGGAAGAGTCCGGGCCTCCCCCGTGTTGAGCCTTCAAGACTCAAGGAGACTGACATGCCAGATAGCACTATTGATCTTCCCGTCCTGCCGCTGGTCGACGATGTCGTCCTGCCCGGGATGGTGGCGCCGTTGACCCTCGACGCGGAGGCTCAGGCTGCGGTCGACGCGGCTCGCTCGGCGTCGGACTCCCAGCTGCTGCTCGTGCCGCGGCTCGACGGCAGCTACACGGGCTTCGGCGTCCTCGCGGTCATCGAGCAGGTCGGCCGGCTGCCCAGCGGCGAGCCCGCCGTGGTCGTCCGGGGCACCCAGCGCGCCAAGATCGGCTCCGGCACGTCCGGGCCGGGTGCGGCGCTGTGGGTCCAGGCGACGCCACTCGACGACAGCACCGCGACCGGGCGCACCCGGGAACTCACCACGGCGTACAAGGCGCTCGTGGTGTCGATCCTGCAGCAGCGCGGCGCCTGGCAGGTCATCGACAACGTGCAGCGGATCAACGACCCGTCGACGCTGGCCGACACCGCCGGGTACGCGCCGTACCTCGACAACAACCAGAAGCTGTGGCTGCTGGAGACCGTCGACGTGGACGCTCGCCTGGAGAAGCTGACCGAGTGGGGTCGCACCCACCTCGCGGAGATCGAGGTCTCGGACAAGATCCGTGACGAGGTCCGCGACGGGCTGGAGAAGAACCAGCGCGACTTCATGCTGCGCCAGCAGCTGGCGGCGATCCGCAAGGAGCTCGGCGAGGACGAGCCCGACGGCTCCGAGGACTACCGCGCCCGGGTCGAGGCCGCTGACCTGCCCGAGAAGGTTCGGGAGGCCGCGCTTCGCGAGGTCGGCAAGCTCGAGCGCAGCTCCGACCAGAACCCCGAGGCCGGGTGGATCCGGACGTGGCTCGACACCGTTCTCGAGCTGCCCTGGTCGGTCCGTACGACGGACAACACCGACGTGTCGGGTGCCCGTGCGGTGCTCGACGCGGACCACGAGGGCCTGGACGACGTGAAGGACCGGATCATCGAGCACCTTGCGGTGCGCGCTCGGCGCGCGTCGCGTGGCCTCGATGTCGTGGGCGGCCGCGGCAGTGGCGCCGTGCTCGCCCTGGTCGGCCCTCCCGGCGTCGGCAAGACGTCGCTGGGTGAGTCGGTCGCTCGGGCGCTGGATCGCAACTTCGTCAGGGTCGCCCTGGGTGGCGTCCGCGACGAGGCCGAGATCCGCGGTCACCGACGTACCTATGTCGGTGCCCTGCCTGGTCGCATCGTGCGAGCCATCCGCGAGGGGGGCTCGATGAACCCGGTCGTGCTGCTCGACGAGGTCGACAAGATCGGCACCGACTTCCGGGGCGACCCGGCATCGGCTCTGCTTGAGGTGCTGGACCCGGCGCAGAACCACACGTTCCGCGACCACTACCTGGAGCTCGAGCTGGACCTGTCCGACGTGCTGTTCCTCGCCACCTCGAACGTTGCGGAGACGATCCCGGACGCGCTGCTGGACCGGATGGAGGTCGTGCGGCTCGACGGCTACACCGAGGACGAGAAGGTCTCGATCGCGCGCAACCACCTGCTGCCTCGGCAGCTGTCCCGGGCGGCGCTCGAGCCCTCCGAGGTCACGGTGGACGACGACGCGCTGCGGCTGATCGCCGGCGAGTACACCCGCGAGGCGGGCGTCCGGCAGCTCGAGCGTGGCATCGCGAAGGTGCTGCGCAAGGTCGCAACGCGGCTGTCCTCGACGCCTGATGAGGGACCGCTGCAGGTGACCGGAGAGTCGCTGAAGGACTACCTGGGTCGGCCGCGGTTCACCCCAGAGAGCGCCGAACGCACGGCGGTCCCCGGGGTGGCGACCGGGCTCGCTGTCACCGGCGCTGGTGGTGACGTGCTCTTCATCGAGGCGAACGCCATGGCCGGCGAGGCCCGGCTGACCCTGACCGGTCAGCTCGGCGACGTCATGAAGGAGTCGGCGCAGATCGCGCTGTCCTACCTTCGGGCGCACGGCGAGGACCTCGGTGTTTCCACGGAGTCGCTGGACCGGGCACTTCACCTGCACGTGCCTGCGGGCGCCGTCCCCAAGGACGGACCGTCGGCGGGCGTGACCATGGTGACCGCGCTGGCATCGCTGGCGACCGGCCGCCCGGTGCGGTCGGAGGTCGGGATGACCGGTGAGGTGACGCTGAACGGCCGGGTGCTCCCGATCGGTGGCGTCAAGCAGAAGCTGCTGGCGGCTCACCGCGCCGGGCTCACGACGATCTTCCTACCGGCTCGCAACGAGCCAGACCTGGATGACGTCCCGGAGTCGGTGCGCGAGCAGCTCGACGTACGGTTCGTCGCGGACGTGGCGGACATCGTGCGCGACGCGCTGGAGCCGGCTGCTGCGGATGCCTCGACCGCGGAGGTCTCTGCCGCGGCCTGATCTGCACCAACACGGATGGCCCACTGGTGTTGCTATAGCGACACCAGTGGGCCATCCGTGTTCCCTGGGCGACACCAATGGGCCATGCGTGCGTTTGCCCGCGGAGCTAGCGAGCATTCTCACGGTATGTCTGATGACACGCCGCTCGACCCGTCGCCGGACGACGGCGCCGACGACCCCAAGACCGAGCCCGAATCCGAAGACGCGACGCCCGGTGACGCGGCCGGCGTGCCCGTCGCGTCCGAGGACGCGCTTGATGCCAGCAGCGAGACGTTCCGACCCATCGGCGAGTGACGATGTCCCCGAAGCTCGCGGCGCTGTTCGACGTCGACGGAACGTTGATCGACAGCAACTACCTGCATGTCGTCGCCTGGTGGGAGGCCTTCCGCTCCCAGGGACATGACATCCCGATGGCCGACATCCATCGGCTGATCGGCATGGGCTCCGAGCAACTGGTCGAGACGCTGATCGGGACGTCCGACGATGACCTCGTCGCCGCGCACACCGACTACTACGCACCACGGCTCCGGCAGCTACGGCCCTTCGCGGACGCCGGCGAGCTGCTCCGGCGTACCTCGAAGGCCGGGTACGCCGTCGTGCTGGCGACCAGCGCCTCCGCCAAGGAAGCGCCTCACCTGCGAGCGGCGCTGGACGCTGACGACGCCATCGACCACATGTCGACCAGCGACGACGCGGATGCCGCCAAGCCACAACCCGACATCCTGCAGATCTCGCTGGATGCGGTCGGGGTCAAAGCCGAGGATGCCGTGTTCGTCGGCGACACCGTTTGGGACATCGAGGCCTGCAAGCGCGCCGGGATTCCCTGCATCGCCTTGTTGAGCGGTGGCATCACGGCGCGCGAGCTGACGGCCGCCGGCGCCACCGCGGTGTACGCCGATCCGGCCGAGCTGCTCCTGGGCTTCGACGAATCGCTGCTCGGCGAACGAGCCGAGTGACTCCAGCGGGCAACGCGATGAACGGAGACCAGTCGTGACCGTCACCGCCTTTCAGGATCTGCCACTGGCTGATCGCGACCGTGAATGGGACGGCGACGCCGCGGAGAAGCGGGTCCGCAAGTGGGCCGAGGCCGAGGACGGACCGAACCAGAAATACCGCGACGCCCACGTCTGGTACGACGGCGACAACCGCGACAACTTCACGGCCTACAAACTGCTCATCGCCGACGTCATCGACGGCAAGCTCACCGCGGTGCCTCACGCCGTGTTCGCCGCCGGCAACGTGATGCAGGGCTCGCGCGGCGGCGTCGACCTGCCGAAGAAGGACATCGACCGGGTGAAGAGCCACCTCGCGAAGTACTACGCGAAGCTGGGCGACACCGCTCCCTGGGACCGTTGACTCACCAGCGTGGCGTCAGGCGATATCTCAGATATGAGATAACGTGACCCGGTGACAGATGACTACCTGCACCGTATCGGCACGCTCGTCCGGGATGCCCGCCAGCACCGCGGCTGGACCCAGGTCCAGCTCGCGCAGGCCCTCGGCACCAGCCAGAGCGCCGTCGCCCGGGTCGAGCAAGGACGGCAGAACGTCAGCCTAGAGGTTCTCGCCCGGGTCAGCGAGGCACTCGATGCCGGCCTGGTCCAGCTCGGCTCGGTCGGGCCGACCCACCTGCGGGTGCGCGGCGGCCAACAGCTGTCCGGCTCGATCGACGTACGGTCCAGCAAGAACGCAGCCGTCGCCCTGCTCTGCGCCTGCCTGCTCAACGACGGCCGCACCGTGCTGCGTGGCGTGGCACGGATCGAGGAGGTCAACCGGATCCTCGAGGTGTTGCGCAGCATCGGGGTCAAGGCCCAGTGGATCGGGGACGGCAACGACCTCGAGCTGATTCCGCCGACCCAGCTCGACCTCGACCATCTCGACGTGACCGCGGCCCGGCGTACCCGTTCGGTCCTGCTGTTGATCGCGCCGCTGCTGCACCGGTTCCCGTCTTTCGCGCTGCCGTACGCCGGTGGCTGCGAGCTCGGGACCCGCACCGTCGAGCCACACATGTCGGCGCTCCGGCACTTCGGCGCCGCCATCAAGGCCACCGAGGGCAGCTACCACGTCGACTGCGACCCGCTGCATCTGCCAAGCCGGGCGATCGTCCTCACCGAGCGCGGCGACACCGTCACCGAGAACGCGGTGATGGCCGCGGCGCGACTCGACGGCGTCACCGTGATCCGCAACGCCAGCAGCAACTACATGGTCCAGGACCTCTGCTTCTACCTCGACCTGCTCGGTGTCCGGGTCGACGGTGTCGGCACCACGACACTCACTGTGCACGGCCGCAGCGAGATCAACGTCGACGTCGAGTACGCCCCGTCCGAGGACCCGATCGAGGCGATGAGCCTGCTGACCGCAGCGATCGTGACGGGCTCGGAGATCGAGGTACGGCGGGTCCCCATCGAGTTCCTGGAGATCGAGCTGGCCGTGCTCGAAGAGATGGGCTTCCGCCACGAGCGGTCCGAGGAGTACGCCGCCGACAACGGGCAGACCCGGCTGGTCGACATCCACACCAAAGCCAGCAAGCTGCACGCGCCGCTGGACAAGGTGCATCCGATGCCGTTCCCCGGCCTCAACATCGACAACGTGCCGTTCTTCGCGGTCATCGCCGCGGCGGCGACCGGCCGCACCCTGATCCACGACTGGGTCTATGAGAACCGCGCTATCTACCTCACCGAGCTCAACCGGCTCGGCGGCCACGTCACCCTGCTCGACCCGCACCGGGTCTGGGTGCAGGGCCCGACCCGGTGGTCGGCGGCCGAGGTCGGCTGCCCGCCCGCGCTGCGGCCGGCTGTCGTCCTGTTGCTGGCCATGCTCGCGGCGAAGGGCACGTCGGTGCTCCGCAACGTGTACGTGATCGAGCGCGGCTACGAGGACCTGGCGCGCCGGCTCGGGACGCTCGGCGCGCAGATCGAGCCCTTCCGCGACATCTGAGCCCGTGACATCTGAGCCGCGTCAGCAGTAGATCTCGGCGAGCTCCCTGCCTAGCTGCGCGAGCCGGTCACGCACCGACGCGGGTGAGGTGACCACGAGCGCCCGTCCGAACCCGGCCAGCTGACCGGCCAGCGACACGACATCGGAGCCCACGAGGGTCACGGCGACCCGGCCGTCAGGGCCCGGCTCCCCGACCTGCATCCCGCGGTCGACGACCCACCGCAGTAGGCCGACGACCTCGGGATCGACGAGTGCCTCGACCCGCAGCGGCGACCTCAGCTCGTGGACCCGCTCGACCACCTCCGACCAGGCCCGGTCGAGATCGAAGTCCGGCGGGCGCTCCACCGGCTCCCCGGTCGGCTCGACCGCAGTGACCCGCCCGACCCGGAAGGTGCGCAAGCCGGCCCCTGTCTGCGCCAGCAGGTACCAGACCTGACCCTTGCGCGCCAGTCCCAGCGGAGACACCAACCGCGAGGTGACCGCCCCGTCCCGGGCCGCGTAGCCGAGCTTGACCTGCTCGCCCGCGGCGGTGACCGCCTCCAATGCCCGCAGATGTCGGGGCGCCGGCCGGCTCGGGCCGGTCTGGCCCCACCCGCCGGGATCGATGACGACCGAGGCCGCGGCGGTCTCCGCGGTACGACGGAACGGCTCGGGCAACGCCCGCACCAGCTTGCGCAGCGCCGCCTTGAGCTCGGGCGTCGCGGCAGCGGCCGGACCCGCGACCATGAACAGGGTCCGAGCCTCGGCCTCCGACAATCCGCTGAGGTCGGTGCGTGCGCCGCCGACAAGGCGCCAGCCGCCACCACGGCCGGGCTGGGAGTACACCGGCACCCCCGAGACCGACAACGCTTCGAGGTCCCGCCGCGCGGTCCGCAACGAGACCTCCAGCTCGGCCGCCACTTCCTGGGCGGTCACCTGCTGACGTGATTGCAGGAGCAACAGGGTCGCCACCAGCCGGTCCGCTCGCATGTCGCAAGTGTCCCGCAGAACTGGCCAGAAGGTGACCACTTAACGGCAGAGGATGACCTCACGCCCCCGAAGAACCCTGACGAGAAAGAGGTCCTGATGCCTGGATTGGTTCGCCCCGTTGCCGATGAGCGCGAGGGTCTGCTCGCGTTCCTCGACCAGACCCGCGACTCGCTACGGGTCTCCGCGTACGGCCTGACCGACGAGCAGGCCAGGACGGCCGGGTCGGCGAGCGAGCTCTCGATCGCGAGCCTGGTCAAGCACCTGACCGCAACGGAGCACGCCTGGCTGGACACCATCGAGCAGCGCCGGCAGGTCAATGACAGTGAGGACTACCAGGCCAACTTTCAGGTCTCCGACGACGAGACGATGCAGGACCTGCTCGACCAGTACGACGACGCGGCCCGTCGTACCCGCACGGTCGTGGGCGGCATCGACGACCTCGATCAGCCGGTTCCGGTCCCCCAGGGGACGCCGTGGTTCCCGGCCGATGTCGAGGCCTGGTCGGTCCGTTGGGTCCTGCTGCACCTGATCACGGAGACCTCGAAGCACGCCGGTCATGCCGACATCGTGCGGGAGTCCGTGGACGGCGCCACGTTCTATCCGCTGATGGCCGCGGCAGAGGGCTGGCCGGCATCACCGTGGCTGCAGCCGTGGCAGCCGGCCGCCTGATTTTCTTGCGTTCTCTGGCAAATCCCGGTGCACTGAACGTATGCCCCTCGTCACGCCGGGTTTCAAGGGTCGGGGGCGGAGCAGTGACCCCAAGCTGCCGCCTGGGCAATACCTAGTCACGGACTTCCCGGTCCTGTCAGCCGGACCGACGCAACGGGTCGACACCCCCGACTGGGAGTTCCAGGTCAAGACCGAGACCGGCAAGGTGACGTCCTGGACTTGGGAGAGCTTCCGGGCGCTTCCGGCCGAGCGCTTCACCACCGACCTGCACTGCGTCACCAAGTGGTCGAAGCTCGGCACTCACTGGGAGGGCGTGTCCCTGGACAACCTGCTCGCCGGCATCGAGACCGCGGCGGAGTTCGTGCTGGTCCGTTCCTACGGCGGCTACACCACGAACCTGCCGCTGGCCGACCTGCTCGGCGGCAAGGCATGGATCGCCTACCGGTACGACGACAAGGACCTGCCCCGAGAGCACGGCGGGCCGGCCCGGCTGCTGGTGCCGCATCTGTACCTGTGGAAGTCGGCGAAGTGGGTGCGCGGCCTCGATCTGCGCACCGACGATCAGCCGGGATTCTGGGAGAGCTTGGGCTACCACAACTATGGGGACCCGTGGCAGGAACAGCGGTACTGGGGGGACTGAGGTGGCTGGTCGCGACCGTCACCGAACTGCGCGACGAGACCACCACGGCCCGGACCATCGTGCTCGACGTGCCGGGCTGGCCCGGGCACCAGGCCGGGCAACACGTCGACCTGCGGCTCACCGCCGAGGACGGCTACTCGACCGAACGCTCCTACTCGATCGCCTCGGCATCGCACGGGGAGCACATCGAGCTGACCGTGCAGGTGGTCCCCGACGGTGAGGTATCGCCGTACCTCGGCCGGGTGCTCGCCGTCGGGTATCAGATCGAGCTCCGCGGACCGGTGGGTGGGTGGTTCGTCTGGCCGGCGACCAGCAGCCCCAACCCCACGGTGCTCTACGCCGGCGGGTCGGGGATCGTGCCGCTGATGGCCATGGTCCGGGCCCGAGCCCTTCTCGGCAGCGCGGTGCCGTTCCGGCTGGTCTACTCCGCACGCCGACCTGAGGACGTCATCTACGGCGACGAGCTCGCGGGCTACGCCGCGACGGACCCGGGGTTCACGGTCAGCTACGTCTACACCCGGGAAGGGCCGGCTGACTCCAGCCGAAGGCCCGGGCGCATCGATGAGCCGACCGTCTCGCACGCCGAGTTCGGCCGGGACAGCGACGTCTTCGTCTGCGGCCCCAACCCGTTCGTCGAAACGGTCACGCGACTGTTGGGCAAGGCCAAGCACGACCCACGCCGGATCCGCACCGAGCGCTTCGGCTCGCAGGGAGGCACCTCATGACCACATCCTTGGACGGCAGTGCGCTGGCAGGTCCGTTGAGCGAAGTGTTCGCGGTGGACATCACTCGGGGCATCGGTCGGTGCGCCAACTGCGGCGATAGCAACCCGATCGGCCGCGTCGACGTCTACCTCGACGCGCCGGGATCGGTCGGCCGCTGCCCGAGCTGCGAGCACGTATTGATCCGGCTGACCCGATCCCCCGACCGGCTCTGGCTCGACATGCAGGGCCTGATCTCGCTCGAGCTCCCGATTCCATGATCATCGCCGGATTTCGGGGCGCTCACCCCGCTTTGCGGCGCTCGCGACTCGGGAGGCCCTAGGCGGGCGCGCTCAAGGAAACTCGCGCTGCCGTCGACTGAGGGAGGGTGGCAACCGACGCGATCTCGCACGCTGCGGACGCTGCGGGTGAACCCCCGACTCCGTCCTCGCTCGACCTCGCCCAAACGCTGCAGCTGGTCGCCGACACGATCGTGGAGTCCCTTGGCTTCGAAGTCGCCGTGATCAACCTGGTCGACGCGGAGACGGACTCGATGATCGTTGCCGCGGTCGCCGGCCCTGACGAGGTCCGAGAGAGCCTGCTGCATCGCCGGCAGGGATCCGACGGCTGGGGACAGCTCGTCGCCGCGAGCGAGCCGTGGGGCAGGCTGCTTTTCCTCGATCACGCCAAGTCGACGATCGATCCCGACGACGTCTTCTCGTGGATCCCCGACATCCCGATCCTGGACCATCCGGACGCCTGGCATCCCGAGGACTCGCTGTTCGCGCCGCTGGAGTCGGTCGACGGCCGGCACCTCGGGATGCTGTCCGTGGACGTCCCTCGCGATGGGATGCGCCCAGGCCCGGCCACCCGACACGCGCTCGAAGCCTTCGCCGTCACGGCGTCGCTCGCCATCCAACACGCCGCGCTCGCTGCGGGGAGCCGGCGCGGCGCCCGGCGGTTCCAGGCCGTTTTCGATGCCAGTCCGATCGCGATCGGGTTGTTCGGCGCGACCGGCTACTCCAGCGTCAACGATGCGTTCTGCGCGTTCTTGAATCGCGATCGCGCCGAGATCGTCGGTCACCAGGCCCGCGACTTCACGCATCCGGATGACCTGCACCTCACCCAGTTCTCCGCTGACTGGGACCGTACGGCGGCCAGCGCAACGATCGAGTCTCACGCACCCATCGAGAAGCGCTACCTGCTCCCCGACGGGTCAACGGTCTGGGGCCGGCTCCACCTCGCGCCGCTGAACAACGCCGACGAGCCTGACATGGTGATCGCCCAGATCGAGGACATCACCGAACGCAAGCGCGCCGAGGACCGGCTGACCCAGCAGGCGCACTACGACGCCCTCACCTCGCTGCCCAACCGGTCCGAGTCGATGCGCCACCTGCGCGAGGCACTGGCGATAGACGCAGAGGCGGGTACGACGACCGTCGTGTTCTTCTG
The DNA here is from genome assembly GCA_036267755.1 of Mycobacteriales bacterium. Lineage (GTDB taxonomy): Bacteria > Actinomycetota > Actinomycetes > JAFAQI01 > JAFAQI01 > DATAVK01. The sequence goes on along the minus strand of DATAVK010000138.1, from coordinate 4,726 downwards.
CGACCTCGACCGGCTCAAGCTCGTCAACGATGCCCACGGCCACGCGGTCGGGGATGCCTACCTGTTCGAGATCAGCCGACGGATCCGAGCGAACGTCCGCGGCACCGACACCGTCGGTCGACTCAGCGGGGATGAGTTCGTCGTCATCCTGCAGGGAGTCGCGAACCCGGACGAGGTGCTGGGACTCGCCAGCCGCGTCGTCGACGGCGTCCACCAGCCGCTGCGGCTCGGCGGCATCAGCCTCAGCCCCTCGATCTCGCTCGGCATCGCGTTCAGCGAGGGGCCAGCCACTACCGCGGACGGTCTACTCGCCCAGGCCGACGCCGCCATGTACCGCGCCAAGGCCGAGCAGCGCGGCGCCTGGCACGTCTACGACCCGACGATGCGTAACTCCGCCGCCGCCCAGCTCGAGCTGCGCAGCGACGTCTCACAAGCACTCGAGGAGGAGCAGTTCGTCCTGTACTACCAACCGATCGTGCGCCTCGAGGACCGTCGGGTGATCGGTCACGAGGCGCTCCTGCGGTGGCGCCACCCCACCCGAGGCTTGCTGGCACCCGCCGAGTTCCTCGACGTGATCCTGGACAGCGAATACGAGTCGTTGGTGACCGACTGGGTGTTGCAGCGCGCTTGCCTCGACACCGCGAAGCAGCCCGAGGAGTGCCGCAAGGTCAGCGTCAACGTCAGCTCGCTGCAGGTCGGCCGGCCCGACCTGCCGGACGTGATCCGCAGGTGTCTGAGCCGCAGCGGGCTGCAGCCGAGCGACCTGGTGCTCGAGCTCACCGAGGACCGGCTGCTGGCCCGCCGCGACGGCGCGCAGCTCCTGGAAGCCCTGCGGGACGTCGGTGTGTCCGTCGCGATCGACGACTTCGGGACCGGGTACGGCGGCCTCGGCTACCTGCAACGGTTCTCCTCCTCGATCAACATCGTGAAGCTCGACCGCAGCTTCATCACCGGGCTCGGCGTCGACCACATCTGCGAGCCGATCGTGCATGCCGTCGCCGAGCTGGCCCGCAGCTGCGGGCTGCTGCTCGTCACCGAGGGCGTCGAAACCGAGCAGCAGGCCGAGATCCTGCGCCGGCTCGGCGTGCCAACCGCGCAGGGCTACCTGTTCGGCCGGCCGCAGCCACAGCAGCTCGGCGCCCCGACGGTGGCTGTCGCGGCCGCCGATCTCAGCGCCTGACCGACGCGGTTTGCCGGGCCGGGCTGCGCCCGGCAGGATCGTGACCATGCGGCCGCTGATCGAGAAGATCCGCGCCCGCGATCCCATGGGATACGCGCTACACCGCGCGATCCGTGCCGCCGTCGCGATCCCGGCGGTCTTCGCCTTCACCTTCGAGGTGATCGGCAGCCCGCAAGTGGCGACGTTCGCGGCGTTCGGTGGGTTCTCGCTGCTGCTGTTCGTGGACTTCCCGGGCAACTGGACCGGTCGGCTGACGAGCTACCTCATGCTCGGCGTCACGGGTGCGGTGCTCATCGTCCTCGGCACGTTGGCATCCCGAAACGCGTGGCTCGCCGTTGCCGCGATGGTGGTCGTCGGTTTCGTCGTACTGTTCGCCGGCACTCTCAGTGTGTCTATCGCCGCGGCCGGCCGGGCCGCCCTGCTGGTGTTTATCCTGCCTGTCAGCTTGCCGGGGACCGCCGGTGACATCGCTCCGCGGCTGGAAGGGTGGGGTATCGCCGTCGCGGTCGCGATACCGGCCGCCATGCTGGTCTGGCCGCCGACCGAGCACAACAACCTGCGCCGGTTCGCCGCGGAGACCTGCCGGGCGATGGCCGACGTCATCACGACCCGCGCCGCCGGTGAGACCGAACACGCCGACGAGCTCTGCAACCAGGTCCGAGACTCGTTGACGCAGCTACGGCGGACCTTCCGCGGTACGGCGTTTCGGCCGGTCGGCCTCACGACCGGCAGTCGCGCGCTCGTCCGCCTCGTCGACGAGCTCGAGTGGCTCGGCAACGTCGTCCGGTTATTGCGGACCGACGAGATGCAGGCCTGGCCGCAGCTCGCCAGGGACGCCAGCTTCGCGGCGGCCGACGTGCTGCGAGCCAGCGCCGAGGTGCTCCGCGCGGACCGGAAGGCAGTCATCGCCGACGACCACGGGCTCACCCGGGCTCTGGACCGGCTGGCCGAGGCCCGTCAACAGGTTGCCGCGGAGACCCGCGCTTTGCTCGACGCCGACTCGAACATGCGCACCGAGCTCCCGTTCCAGGGCCACGAGCTCGGCTATGCGGCGTCGCTAGTCGGCGAGACCGTGAGGTGGGCCGGCGAGTCCGATGCCCGGCCCGTCATCGACCGCGTGCTGGGCCGGCCGCCGACACACCAGACTGCGTCACCGCTCAGCCCAGCCGTGCAGATCGCGACCAGTCAGATCGAGCGGCACTCGGTGTGGCTACAGAACAGCATCCGCGGCGCGGTCGGGCTCGGCGTGGCCATCGGCATCGCCGAATGGACCGGCGCGCAGCACTCGTTCTGGGTGGTGCTCGGCACGCTGTCGGTCTTGCGGTCCAGCGCCTTGTCGACCGGCTCGACGGTGCTCCGCGCCCTGGCGGGGACACTGGTGGGCTTCGCAGTCGGGGCTGGACTGGTGCTCGCTATCGGCACGTCGACACCGGTCTTGTGGGCGGTGCTGCCGATCGCCGTACTGGTCGGCGCCTTTGCACCGGAGGCGATCTCGTTCGCGGCCGGACAGGCCGGCTTCACCGTCGTGCTGCTGATCCTGTTCAACATCATCGCGCCGGTCGGCTGGAAGGTCGGTCTGGTGCGGATCGAGGACATCGGGCTCGGGTGCGGAGTCAGCCTCGTCGTGGGCGCCCTGCTGTGGCCCAGAGGGGCTGCGGCGGCTATCGGCACCGCGTTGAGCCAGTCGTATCGGATCGGCTCCGACTACCTCGAGAGCTGCGTCGAGTACGTGCTCGGTCGCGCGGCCGACCCGACCGACGAGCTGCGCGCCGTGCTCGCGGCCGGCCGCCGGCAGGACGACGCCCTGCGGCAGTACCTCGCCGAACGCGGCACCAAGTCAGTGGCGCTCGCGGACCTGACCGGGACCGCCAACGGCGCGACCCGACTGCGCCTCGCGGGCGAGGCGATCTGCCTGCTCCGTCCGGCAGAACACCGGCACTCCACTGTGCTGGACCATCTGTCGACGAGCACCGAGCTGGTGCTGTCTGAGACCAGGAGTGTCTGCGAGTGGTACACCGCCGTCGGGGACGCGTTGGACCCGCACCGGCCGGAGGGCACGCCGCCGCCACCGTGCGATCAGAGTCAGGTCGAGGAGGTGTTCGACGTACTCCGGCATGACCTCATGGTCAGCGTTGACGTCGTCGACGACACCGAGCACGCCAAGAGCCTGTTGTGGACGTCGCTATACCTGCAGGACATGCGGCTGCTGGAGTCCCGGATCAGCCCCCACATCACGGCCGTCGCCGCCCGCTAACCACTCACCCCGTCGAGTGCGGCCGCATCGGCGACGTCGGCTTCCACCGCTCGGACCAGCTCCTCGGGTTCGGTCAGGATGACCGGTCCCGGCGTCACGCGCGGGATCACGAACGCCGCCACCAGCGCCGCCGCCACGTAGAAGCCGATTCCGAGCAGGCTCCCGTGCTTGTAGACGTCGAGTGGGTCAGCGGTGTGAGTCGCGAGGATCGCCACCAGACCGGCAACACCGAGCACCGCACCGAGCTGGCGGGCCATGTTCAGCACGCCGCTGCCGGCCCCGAAGCGCGCCGGCGGCAACGACATCGTGCCGGCGCCGAGCAGCGAGGGAATGACCAGCCCGACACCGATGCCACCGAGGATCTGGATCGGCAGCAGGTGGGTCAGGTACGACGGATGCGACTGCATCCGCGTGAACCACAGCAGCTGGGCGCCGGCGTTGACCAGGCACCCGAGCATGGCCACGCGACCGGCACCGCCGATCCGAGGCGCCAGCCGCGGCGCGACGATGCGCGCGAACGGCAAGACCATCAGCGGCCCCGGCGCGATCGCGAGACCGGCCCGGATCGCCGAGTAGTGCCACTCCCCCGTGAGGTACTCGACCAGGTTCAGTAGCCAGGCGCTGAATCCTGCGTAGTACAGGATCGAGGCGGCCACCGCGCCACTGAACGACCGGACCCGCAGCATCGACATCTCCACCACGGGTGACGGGTGCCGAGTCGAGCGCCACAGCACGACGCCCACCGCGACCAGGGCGGCGGCGTACAAGCCGAGAACGCGCGCCGACGCCCAGCCCCAGTCCGGCGACTCCACCAGGCCGAGCGCGACCGCACCGACGCCGAGCGCGACGAAGCCCGCACCCAACGCGTCCGGTCGGTGCTGGGCGAGCGGATCGCGGCTCTCCGGAAGCACCCGACGGACGGCGAGCAACGCCACGATGCCGAACGGGATGTTCACCCCGAACACCCAGCGCCAGCTCGCCTGGACGAGCAACCCGCCGGCGACCGGGCCGAACGCCGCTGCCATCGCCCCGACGGCCGCCCAGGTCCCAATCGCCTTGGCGCGGTCGGCGGGCGGGACGATCGCGAGCAGCAGCGACAGCGACGTCGGCACCATCGCGCCGGCGCCGATCGCCTGGATCACCCGGGCACCGATCAGCGCATCGACGCCGGGGGCGACGGCACACAACGCCGAGCCGGCGGTGAATGCCGCCAGCCCAATCCCGAACATCAGCCGGCGGCCTACCCGGTCCGCCCAGCGGCCGGCCGGGACCAGCGTGGCAGCGAACACGAT
>DATAVK010000137.1:0-67173 GCA_036267755.1 Mycobacteriales bacterium | reverse complement strand
TGCTCCGGGTGCTCCGAAGGGCGTGGGCGATGGCAAGGGCGGCAACGGCAGTTCCTCCAACAACGGCGGTACCGGCGGCGGCACAGGTTCCAGGACCGGCGGCGCCGGCACGCCGAGCGGGGGTAACGGAGCAGGAACGGGTGCCACCGGTGGGGCCAACTCTGGAACTGGCGCCAAGGGGGCTGTAGACCCTGCGACCGGCCAGGTCGTCGGCGACACCACCGGCACCAGCAATGATGCCGCGGTGATCGGTCAGCCCGCCGACATCCCCACCTCCCAGAACACGGATTGGCTGGGCCCGTTGGCGGGCGTTCTGCTCCTTGCGGTCCTCATCGGGCCGCCGCTGCTGTCGCGGCGGCTGCGCTCACATCGTGGTGGGTCTTGATGCGGCGCCGGCGCGTCTCGCGAAGTCGGGTGGTCGCCCTGGTCGCGGCGAGCGTTGGATTGACCGTCGGCCTGGGTGGCGCGCTTGTCGGCGTTCCTACTGCGGCTGGCGCGCCTGCCTCAGGTGGCACATCCTCCGTCGTCACGCTGAGCAAGACCGTCACCAGAACGGTCGAGGCGAGCGGTAAGAGCAAGGTCGTGGACAAGCGCAAGGTCACTCTGCACGTCGCTCAGACCACGGGCCTGCGGGATCGGCAGGAGGTCGACGTTTCGTGGAGCGGCGCCCGCGCCACCGGTGGCGTGATCTCGAACGAGAACTCCTCGACGGCGCAGCAGGAGGAATATCCGTTCGTCCTGCTCGAATGCCGCGGCGTCGACTCGACGCACGTGCCGGCCAAGAATCAGCTCTCGCAGAAGACCTGCTGGACCAACGCCACCACGGAGCGGTTCCAGGAGGACTACAACACTGTCGGCGACGCGACGACGTCGTACCCGCCCTGGCGGCTCGACCAGTACGCCTCGAAGGCGCAGCGAGCCGCGGTGGTCGGCGCCCCGAAGAAGCGGCCGGAGGATTGTTTCGATCCGGCACCTGAGGAGTACTGGGTGCCGTTCGATGCGGTGAGCGGAACGGTCTATCCCGGTGGCCCCAACGGGTGTGCTGGGACGGCGCCCGAGGCTGTCGGGGACAACACTCAGTCCTTGCCGAGCAACGAGACCTTCGGTGCGACTCAGACGAACGGCCGCGGTTCGACGAAGTTCGACGTCTGGACGACCGACACCAACGCCTCGCTCGGCTGCAGCAGCCTGGTTAAGTGCGCGCTCGTCGCCGTACCCGTCATGGGCATCAGCTGCGACCCGGACGCGGAAGGGCTGCCGGCATCCGACCGGCCCCCGTCCGATGAGATCTCGGACGACACGAAGGCGTGCGAGGCAGGCGGCAGCTACAAGCCAGGCACCCTAGGCGACGGAGCGGGCCACGAGTCCCCCACGGTCAGCGGCGCCTTGTGGTGGGCAGCCTCGAACTGGCGGAACCGCATCACGGTTCCGCTGACATTCGCCCAGACCTCCGACGTCTGCAGCGTCACCGGACAGTCCGCCGCGGTTGACGTCTATGGCTCCGAGCTGATGACCCAGCTGACCGAGCAGTGGGCGCCGAAGTTCTGCCTGTCGAAGTCGTTGTTCAACTTCAAGCATGTGCAGACCGAGGAGCCCGAGGCCCGCAACCTGCTCGCCACCGGCGGTATCGATGCCGCGTTCACCAGCGAACCGCAGGGCGGGGGATACCCCGAGCCGACCGTCAACGCACCCACGGCCGTCTCCGGCTTCGCGGTCACCTTCGACGTCGACAATGTAGAGGGCCGGCCGGTCGCCACGCTCAAGCTCGACCCGCGACTGCTTGCGAAGCTCATGACCGAGTCATATCCCGCCCTGACGGATATCCAGACCGGCGACAAGGCGCTGTCCCACAACCCGCTGAATATCACCGAGGATCCGGAGTTCCAGGCGCTCAACCCAGGCATCTCGACGTCTTCTCAAGTGGCAGCAACCCTTCTCAGCCTCTCCAGCGAGTCGGACGTGATGTACGCACTCACCTCCTACATCAATGCCGACCCGGAGGCGCGCGCCTGGCTGAACGGGAAGCCGGACCCCTGGGGGATGGTCGTCAACAAGGCTTATCGCGGCATCAAGCTCCCCCTGAACACCTGGCCGTTGCTCGACACGTACGAGCCCAAGGACATCTACCAGCCGGGGCTCAACGACTGCCTGTTCAACACCCCGGTGCCTTACCTTCCGCTCGTCGCGGCACCGGTCCAGCGGCTGAGCCAGATCTCACTCGCGATGCAGTTCGCCATCGCCAACTCCCAGACCGTCTGCTCGCAGCCGTTGCAGGGGGTGAGCGCGGGCGAGAAACTGATCTCGATCGGCCGCCAGAACCCGGGCTTCCGCTTCATGCTCGGTGTGACCTCGATCGCGGACGCCCAGCGCTACCGGCTCGACATGGCGTCGCTGGAGACCCAGACCGCGCCGACCGCCTCAGCGAAGTTCACGAGTTCGGCCGGACGCGTGTTCGTGAGTCCGACCGATGCGTCGATGAAAGCGGCGATCGACCTGGCCAAGCCCGATTCGGCGACGGGTACCTGGCCCATCAACGCCACCACAATGCGCACCACGCCCGCCGGCGCCAAGGCGTATCCCGGCACGATGATCGTCTACACGGCCGTCCCCACCAAGGGTCTGCCCAAGGGCGTCGCCGCCGACTACGCGAAGCTGCTGAGGTACGCCGCGACCGACGGTCAGGTCAGAGGCTTCGGCAACGGCCAGCTGCCGCCTGGATATCTCCCGATGACCAAGGCAGCCGGGTTGGGCCAGCTTGCGTCGTACACCACCCGGGCGGCAGCTGCGGTCCAAGCCCAGCACGGCGCGCTGCCGTCGCTCGTGGGCTCGAACTCGGGCGGTCAGACAGGGACCGGGCCCGGAACAGGTTCAGGCACCGGTTCGTCAGCGGGTGGCGGAGATGGCACGGGCGGTGGCGGGGACACCGCCACCCCACCGGCCGGGTCGGACAAGACGGGGAAGCCTGGTAAGGGCACCACACCGCAGGTCGCCGGCTCATCGCCGGCCACTTCGCCAGGGACCACGGCCGCTGCCTCGTCGTCGGTCGCCGGTACGGCGCTCCCCGCACTCCTCGGCCTTGCCTTGCTGTCAGGGTTGCTCGCGCCGCTCATCGTCCGACTGCGCTACTGGCGGCGAGCCCGGTGACCACGACCGAGACCTCGCGGCCGACGACCGTGAGTGGCGATGTCAGCCCCAATCCCGCTCCGGAGCAGCAGCAGCCACGCTGGCGGCTGATCGCGGGCCGGGTGAGGCACTGGGTGGCACCGCCTCGCGGCGGGGATGCGCTGCCACCACCCTCGGCGCTGGCCACGACGGTCGTGACCGCACTGGCCATGCTGAGTCTGATCGCGATCTGGCTGCTGGTTTACGCCATCGGACTGAGTGCGATCCAGGAGCGCAGCGCGCAGCACCGGCTGTACGCCTCGATTCGGCAATCCCTTGCCGAGGAGGTCGCGCCCTTCGGCGGGGCGATCGAGCCTGGCACGCCGATTGCGGTGATGACCGCCCCCGAAGCCGGGCTCAGGCGCGTCGTCGTCGTCGAAGGCACGACGGCCGGTGTCATGCGCGATGGCCCCGGCCATCAGCAGAACACCGCCCTTCCGGGCCAGGCCGGGGTGTCGGTCGTCATGGGCCGCAGCGTGACGTTCGGTGCACCCTTCCGACACGTAGCGTCGTTGCATGTCGGCGACCCGATAACGGTCACGACCGGCCAGGGAGTCTTCACCTATACGGTCACCGACGTTCGCGGCAACGGCGACCCACTTCCGCCGACGTTGGCGGCGACCGCGAGCCGGCTCACGCTGGTCACCTCACGCGGCAGCGGCTGGCGCAGCGGGTGGGCACCCGGTAGCCCGGTTTTCGTCGACGCGACGATGAAGGGCCACGTGCAACCGGCTCCGTCCGGGCGTCCCACAACGATCGCGACCTCCGCGACGGAGATGCACTCGGACACCGGCGGTCTCGTGCCGCTCGTGCTCTGGCTACAGGTCCTGCTGCTCGTTGCTGCAGGGGTTGTCTGGGCTAATGCGCGGTGGGGCAGGTGGCAGGCCTGGCTGGCCGGCGCCCCGCTCGTTCTTGTGGTGCTCTGGCTGATCAGCAGCGAGACATTGCGGCTGCTCCCCAATCTGGTCTGAGCCTGGTTCTGCCCCCATTTGGGGCGGTCTACGACGCTCGCCCGCGCCGGGATGTCCTGTTCGCCGTGGCCCGATGGGACAGGTTCATCCGCGGTTCATCCAAGCACCGCCTTGTAGCGGTTTGGATCCGCGATTGTCACCTCGCCAGGCGCACACCAACAGACCCACGGAAGGCACACACATGCGCATGAAGACCAAGGTGCGAGTCGGCCTCGCCACCGCCGCAGCCGGAGCGATGACTTTCGCGATGGCAGCGCCGGCGCACGCCGACTACGCCCCCTCAGCAGCCGACGCCGTCGGCGTCGGCTCGGACACAGTCCAGTACCTGATGGACTTCGGGGCGGACGGCGACACGGGCGGCGACCTCGGCTACAACAGCGCGGGGAACGTGAACAAGCTGGTGAGCTTCGACGCGACACCGGACGCCAACGCTCGTGCCGGCTACCTCAACGGCAGCACGAACGCGACGCTGCTTCCGCTCAACCCGACGATCGTGCTGCGCGCCGGGACCAACCCGGTCCAGCGTCCCAACGGCTCGGGCGCCGGCATCGCGGCGCTACTCGCCGACGCCAACACGACCGCGTTTCCCGATGGCGAGATCAGCTACGTCCGGGCATCGCGGCTCCCGACCGGTGCCGAGGAGACGGCTGCAGGAACCGCCGGCTTCGGCGGCCTTCACGTCGTCAAGCTCGGTTCGGAGGACCTCCAGCTGGCCGAGTTGAAGACCGGTTCCAACGCGGTGCCGCTGTCTGCGGCGCAGCTCTACCACGTGTACCAGTGCGACGCCGGCTTCACCCACTGGAATGACTCGGGTATCGGCGGTTCGTCCAGCGACTCCATCGACCCGATCATCCCGCAGGCCGGGTCCGGCACCCGAAGCAGCTTCCTCTCAGACATCGAGACCGCTGCGGGCCAGAGCACCATCACCCTCGGCGGCTGCGTCAAGACGTCGGAGGAGAACGACCCGACCGCCATCACCTCCGGCAACTTCGGGCCTGCCGCAGACGCCATCGTGCCGTTCTCCGGCAGTCGGTTGGCGCTGTACAACAGCGGCTACTTCCACGACCCGGCAACTGCCTTCCCGGGCGGGGCTGCACTCAGTCCTGGAATCAAGATGGACACCGGCACCGTGCTCGGACCGGTTCCGACCGGCTCGACCGCGCCGAATGTCGCCTACGACGACAACCGGGGCTTGTTCATCGTGTTCAAGCAGAAGGACCTGTCGAGCTCGACCCCGTTCCAGCCCGGCATCGCCAAGAACCTGTGGCAGACGCTCTTCTCCTCGAGTGCGGGCACGCCGTACTTCAAGAGCGCTCCCGGCCAGGCACTGGTCGCCGCCGCCGGAGCCACCGGTGGCTACAAGGACTGTGGGGTCAACCCCACGAGCTGCTAGTGGATGCCTGAGCCCTGAACTAGCACGGCCTGCTCAATCTGCGCACGACCGAGAACCACTTCCAGCACCACCACATAGGGAGAGACATGAAGATGCGCTTCGCAACAGTCATGGCCGGGGCCGCAACCCTGACCATGACCGGGGCGATGCTCCTCGTCGGGGCGGGTGCGGCCAATGCGGCCGCACCCCCCTTCGAGGGCACCGACCCGAACGAGATCGGCACCTTGGCGTTCTACAACTCCAGTGGCACCCAGATCACGTCTGGCTCGATCACCGACGCGCCGATCGCGGCGTACACAGTCGCTTCGTCCGCCGACGCGGGTCACACCAAGGCGACGCTGTACTTCTACACCCCGAAGAACGGGATTGCCCCGAGCGCCTGGACCGGTGAGCAGTCCTCGCTGTCCACGACGTACCCGAACACCTCTGCTCCGGCACCGATCAACGGTGAGGGCTCGAACCCGGTCGTGACCGGGGCGGCAACGGATGAGGACCTGTCGGACTACATCGCTGACAACCCGAACACCGACACCTCGACGACGGACGGCTATGCCGGCCTCTACCAGGTGCGGGTCAAGACCGGGACGAGCGGCACGTACTGGTCGTCCGACATTTCTGTCAGCGGCAGCACCTGGACCCAGGTGTTCCCCGCGGTGGCCAGCTCTACCCAGACCAGCCTGACCTCGTCGGAGAACCCGTCGACTTCGGGTGACAACGTCACCTTCACCGCGACGGAGTCCTCCGGCGCCACGCACCAGGCTGGTTCGGTGCAGTTCTCGGTGGACGGGACGAACTCGGGTAGCCCGGTTCCCGTCTCCGGCAGTGGGGTGGCGACGTTCGCCACGAGCACTCTGGCCGTCGGCACGCACGCGGTCAAGGCAACGTTCACCCCGACCGACACGGCGGACTTCTCGGGATCATTCGGGACCGTGAGCCAGGTCGTTCAGGCAGCGAAGACGCCGACCACGACAACGCTGACCATCTCGGGCAACACGACAACTGGCACTGCGGCGACATTGAGCGGAAGCGTCTCCCAGGCCGGCAGCGTGTCGTTCTTCGACGGCTCCAGCACCACGGCCCTCGGCACGACGACCGTGACCACCACAGGCGGAGGGCCATACACCTTCTCGCTGCCGGGTGGTTTCGCCGCAGGATCGCACTCTGTGGTCGCGAAGTTCACCCCGACCGACACGGCCGACTTCAACTCGTCGCAGTCGCAGCCGGTGACCTTCATCACCTCGACCCCGGCGACCGGCGCCTGCGCCGCCACCGGGTCCGCATGCTCGGACACCCAGACCATCCAGGGTGAGATCCCGCCGGGCACATTGGTCATCAGCACCCCGTACACGGACACCAAGCCGTTGGACGTGGGCACGCTGGCGCTGAGCTCGGACGGCACCTTCTGGACCGGTCACGCGACGTTCCAGTGCATCACGGTCACTGACATGACCTCCGGTGGATCACCGTTCGCGGCTTCCGCCGAGGCCAACCAGCTGTCGCAGGTTCCGGGTAGTGGGAACCCGAGCCAGCCGGCGACCGCCGTCACGACCATCAACCCTGAGAACGTCGGCCTGAGTCAGATCTCGAAGAGCACGGCTGCCTGCCCGGACGGTTCCACGCCGGTCAACAGCTACAACGGTTCGGTGTCAGCGCAGGACAACAACGCCGCGAACGGTGTCCCGGTCAGTGACCCGGGTTCCGCCGGTCTCGGTGGCGGCATCTCCCACCCCGTCCTCGGCGGCTCTGCCGGTGGCGAGGGAACCGCGACCTACGACGGCGTGCTCACGCTCAACGCGCCGACGTCGACCGCGTCGGGTACCTACACAGGAACGATCCTGTTCACGGTCAGCGACTGACCGGGCGGTATCGCTACTGAGCTCCATCCGGTGGGCTGGGACAGGCAGTTTCTGTCCCAGCCCACCGGCTCATGCCCTCACTGATTGAGATTGGCCTACTACGTGCGACGCTTCGCGAAAGCCTTCGCTGTCTCAGTGGCTCTCGGCGCCACCGTCATCGCGGCCGCGCCCAGCCAGGCGGCTCCGCACGCGGGAAAGCGGACCGTCAACGCCACGTTCGGGGCGGCCCCGGCGAGCGAGAAGCTGGTCCACGGGAAGAAGGTCCTGGGCGTCGACGGCCGGCCCTACTTCACCTTCGGCACCACGCCAGGAGGACGGCTCACGGATCACCTGGCGATCCTCAACATCAGTTACAAGCCAGAGACGCTGCAGGTCTACCCGGTCGACGCGGTGGCTGCTGCGAACGGGACCATCGCTTACGCCGCGCCGTCGGCACCGCGCAAGCAAGCGGGCGCCTGGCTGGCGGTGGGAACGCCGGGAGGGTCTGGGCGCATCACCGTCAAGCCACGCTCGACAGTCATCGTGCCGGTACACGTTGCGGTTCCGCGCAACGCCCCACCCGGCGACCACGTCGGCGCGGTCGTCGTGTCGCTGAGTGGGCGCATCGCCGGAAGCTTCGGGCAGGGGAGCAAGCAGAAGGTCAAGTTCGACCAGCGAATCGCCGTAAAGGCCCTCTTCCGAGTCACTGGTCCGCTGCATCCGCAGCTGAGCGTCCAACAGCTGCATGCCAGTTACCGCGGGCCCATCGACCCGTTCGCAAAGGGTCAGGCCACCGTGACCTACACCGTGCACAACGGGGGCAACGTGATCCTCGGCGGACCACAGACGGTGACCGTGCACGGCTTGTTCGGTGAGTCGGTCACCGCGGCCCACGTCGCGGACGTCCCCGCGCTGCTGCCTGGCGCGTCGTACCCCGTCACCGTGAAGGTGCCCGGTGTCTACCCCGAAGTCTGGATGTCGGCCAAGGTGACGGTCGACACGACGGGCCTGCAGGGGCAGGTCGATCCGGGACTGCACCCGGTGACCGCCAGCGTTCACTTCCTGGCCATCCCGTGGATATTGCTCGTTGTCCTGCTGCTCCTGATTCTCGGCTTGGCTTGGGGTTACGCGCGTCGGCGGCGACGCAAGCGGCCAGTGGAGCCATCCCGTGACCTCGCCAAGCCGCAGGGAGTCAGGACATGAGGAGCAGCCGCCGGATGGTGGGCGCAGGGGTTGTGCTATCGGCCGGCCTGGTGAGCGCCGTCAGTTTCATGGCACCGGCCGCCGCCGCCGCTGGCGCTCCTCCGGCCGACTCTTCGGCGGTAGGAGCAATCACGCTGTGTGGCCAGAACGGGCAGCAGATCACCTCCGGCTCGATCTCGGCAAAGCCGGTGGTGTGGCGGGCCGTGGACACCACGGCCGCGCCGAAGGGTTACGGCGAGGGGGGAACCGCGACGCTGTTCGCCTACCAACCGCGACCGCAAGTGCCGCCTGGCGATTGGAGCGGTGAGCAGTTGACCGCGTCGGCGAGGTACACCAACCCGTCGCATCCGATGGCGGCCGCGACAGTCATCGACGAGTCGCTCGCAAGCTATTTCGGGGACTATCCACTCTCGCCGCTGGGACTGATTCAGCTCCGGATCTATCTTGGATCTCCGAAACAACCGCCGTACTCGATTCTCTACGACGCGACGTACCTCCGGGTCAGCAATGGGCGGTGGACTCAGCTCAGTCCCGGACCGGCGGACTGCTCGACCTCGGGCTCGTCGGTGTCGGTCGAGACGCTGACGCTTCCCAAGAAGGACTTCAAGGTCAAGCCAACGCCGGGAGCGACCCAACAGCCCGGGGCCGACGGGACGGCGGCTCCGGACCCCGGCGCAACGCAGTCGGCGGGTGCCAGCGCAGTCTCTGCGTCCAACTCGCCCGACGCGTCCGGTGCGACGTCCTCGGCCGCGTCGTCGGGCCCGTCGCACACTGGCCGAAACCTCGGGATCGTGATCGCTCTCGCGGTCGTCATTGCAGCGGGCGGAGCACTCACCCTGCGCCACCGAACATGAGGAACAGGCGTCCGTGTACGCCACATGAAGACGCCGTGAACGGTGCACTCGTGCGGTGTTCACGACAGCTTTCGGACCTACGTTCTAGTCGACCATGTACTTATCCGAGTCAGCCGAAAGGGCCTCGATGACACGCGCAGTAACTCGGTCCATCGCCGCCGTGGGTGCAGCGACACTCCTGTTCTCCGGTGGCGCCACATTGGTCGCGTCCAACGCCTCAGGAAGCACGCCACCACCCTGGGAGGTCGGCGCGACGAGGGACGTGAATGAGGTCGGAACCCTTGCGCTGTACAACAGCAGCGGCACCCAGGTAACGACCGGCAGCGTCATGGACTCACCGACTGTCGCGTACATCGTCGGGTCGAAGGCGGACACGGCTCACCCCAAGGCCACCGCGTACATGTACACCCCGCACAACGGCCTGGCGCCGAGCGCGTGGCCCGGTGAGCAGCTGACCGTGTCAACGCCCTACCCCGTCACGAACTCGGGCGCCCCCGCAGTCGTGAAGAGCGCAAAGGGCCCGGTCGTTACGGGACACGACACCGACGAGAGCATCGCGTCGTACATCGACGATGTTGCCAACACCGACACCAGCACGACCGACGGCTACGGCAACGCCTATCAGCTCCGGGTCAAGACCTCCACCAACGGCACCTATCAGTCACTGGACATCGTGGTGAGCAACATCACGACGAGCGGTGGCGCCGTCACGGGAGGCACCTGGACCGAGACGTTCCCGGGAGTCGCGACGGCCACGAGCACCTCGCTCAAGGTGTCGCCGTCCGGATCGGTCAAGGAAGGCAAGAAAGTCACCCTGACCGCTACCGAGGCGGCAGGCAGTAGTCACCCGGCCGGCAGCGTGCAGTTCGCGGACAGCGGCAAGAAGCTCGGGAAGGCCGTCACGGTCAAGACGACCGGCGTCGCGACCTTGACGACATCGTCGCTGCTGCCGGGCAGGCACTCGATCACGGCAACATTCACCCCGACCAGTTCGTTGTTCGCCGCATCGGTCTCCAAGGCAACCAAGCTCACTGTCGTAGAGGTCGCGTTGACCAACACGGCCAAGCCGAAGCTCTCCGGATCCCACAAGGCCGGTAAGAAGGAGAAGGTCAGCAAGGGCAGCTGGTCGCCGAAGGCGACGTCGTACAGCTACCAGTGGTACCTCGGCTCCAAGAAGATCAAGAAGGCGACGAAGTCGTCCATCACCCTCAAGACGTCTGAGGTGGGCAAGAAGCTGTCCTGCCGCGTCACCGCGAAGCGCGCGCATTACAAGTCAGCAACAGCCAAGTCGAAGAGCGTGACGGTCAAGAAGAAGTGACGACTTGAGCCGTCAACGAATAATGGAGGGGCGGCCCGATCGGGTCGCCCCTCCTTCGTTGTCTTGCGTGGCCTGCGTCCGTCAGGATGTCGGTGTCGCGGACGGATCGTCGGTCGGCGTGTCGGTAGGCGCGCTGCTCGGCGACGGCGTAAGTGAGTGGCTCGGATCCGGCGTCGCCGAGGGACTCGGTGAACCCGTGGCACTCGGGGTCGGAACCGCGGTGTCCGTCGGCGTCGGTGTTGGCGTCGGCAGTGGCACAGTCGGTGGACCGCCAGAGGGAGTCGGCGTCGGTGTGAGGCGCGGCTTCCCAAGCCCGTGGCGATGCTTGCCATGGCGCCGACCGCGGTGCTTGTGGTGGCGATGTGGGAGCAGCCCGATTCCCAACTTCTTGGGGTCGATGCCCTGATAGTGCGCGGCCACGGTGAGGACGTCGCGGACGTAGGCGATCGAGTGGTTGTAGGACAGCACGGCACGGATCAGCTGAAGGGGACGCGCCAGTCTCGACCCTGCCGCACACAGGTAGTCGCCGGCCGCGAGGGTGGCGTCGTCGATCTGTTCTGGGTCCTTGACGCCGTCGTGGTTGCCATCGGCCGCGTACTCCGCCCAAGTGGACGGCAGGAACTGCATCGGCCCTACCGCCCGGTCCCACGTGGCGTTCCCGTCGAGACGACCGCCGTCGGTGTCCGGAATCGCGGCGACCTTTCCCTTGCCGTCCAGCACCGGGCCGAGGATGTGTGGCGAAGCCTCGCCATCCCATTGGGGCGCACCGGATCCCCCCGAGCGCGCGTTGTCCGACTCGACGTACCCGATCCCGGCGAGGATCTGCCACGACAGCCCACAGTTGGGGTTGCGCCGGTCAGCGATCATGGCGGCATTGACGTACGCCGCGAGCACGCGGCGCGGTATCTGCTCGTTGGTGACATTGAGCGTGGTCGGAAGCGCCGCCCCCTTGGCAGTGGCCGGCGGCTGGTGGCGTGGCCGGATGCGCACTGTGACCGTGCGGTCCAGCGGGACCACGGTCGGAGTGGCGGCGAACGGCGGCAACGGAAAATGCGGGCCGGCGACGTCCTTGACCGTCGTGTCGAGCCGGGCTGCGCTCCCGCCAGAGTGTGTCGAAGCCAACGCGAGCGTCGCCGCGATCGCTAGCGGCGAGCCAGTAGCTATCAGCGCGCCACGTCGGGAGGGCAGGCCCCGGCGGGTCACAGCGACTCCTGGACGTCTCGGTGGGCTCGGACGCCGCCGACGTTAGGCGGTGATCACGCGGACGCGCGGCGGAGCCGTCAAGCCTTCACATTGCCGCCATGTGCCGCTCACTTGGGGCCGTTTCCAGTCTCGATCGGCGGCCGACGGCGGGGTTGCTTGTGCCATCCGGGTGCGGACGGTTACGGTGCCTTAACCGTCGCGTGACCTGCCGTCCTTCCCCGGGGTGGCGACGAGGCGGTGATCGCCGAGTTCTGGTGTTCGTCCCCGCGGACACCGAAGCCGGGGACCCGTTCCCCAGGGGTGAATCGGGGTCGTGGCGACACGGCACCGTAGGGCGCTTCCAGCCCGAACCCGACAGCTGACCCGGTAGGCGGTTGATGGAAGAGAGGCCGCCCGAGTGCGCCGAGCCCCCCTCACGTTGCGTCTCGTTGTGGCACTCACCGCCACATCCGCCTGCCTCACGTCGGGAGCTCTCGCCTTCGCGCCGCCGTCAGTCGCGGCCAACGGCGGGTCCGTCGGGACCGTCAAGGCACGGATCGGCTCGGTGCAGCACCGGCTGCGTGTCCTCAACGTCAAGGTCGAGGCGGCCAGCGAGCGGTACGACGCAGCGCGCGACAAGCTGGCCACTGCCCAGCAGACCGCCGCCATCGCGCAGCAGGCCTTGGCCAAGGCCGAGACAAAGGCCAACGCATTGCAGAAGTCGGTCACCGCGTTCGCTGTTGCGGCATACCGCGGGGACACCATCAACCCGTTGCTGACCCTGACCGACACCGGCTCGGCCGGACTGATGGTCTCCCGGATGACGTCGCTGCAGGCGGTCAGCGAGAGCCAGGCCGCGAAGCTCGTCGAGGTGGCCGCTGCCCGTCGCGCGGAAGAGGAAGCCAAGGCCACGTCGAGTGCGGCGCTCGCGGCTCAGCAGGCGGACGTGAAGGCAGTGGCGGCCGCCCGCAGCCAGATCCTGTCGGCCGCGGCCCAGGCCGAGCGCCTGCTCGGGCAGCTGCGTGCCAAGGAGCGCGCCATCATCAAGGCAGCGAAGGCTCGGCGAGCCCGGCTCGCCGCGGAACGACGGGCTGCCGCGCTGGCGGCCCAGCAGATAGCTGAGCGCCGTGCCGCGGAACAGCTCCGCTCCGCTCCGCCGGCACAAGCGCCGGCACCCGCACCCGCGCCGGCGCCAGTCTCGTCCGGTCCGGTCGCGGCCTCCGGTGGCGCGAAGGTCGCCGTCGAGTGGGCCTACCGGGAGCTGGGCAAGCCCTACGTCTGGGCGGCCGCCGGACCGAACTCGTTCGACTGCTCGGGTCTCACGATGTACGTCTGGGGCAAGGCCGGTGTCGCACTGGGTCACTTCACCGGTGACCAGTGGAACGAGGGCACGCACGTCTCGCAGTCCCAGCTGGAGCCGGGGGACCTGGTGTTCTTCGCCTACAACGTGCACAACGCGTCGACGATCCACCACGTCGGCATCTACGTCGGCGGCGGCAACATGATCGACGCTCCGTTCACCGGCGCGGACGTCAGGGTCGAGCCCTACGACCGCTCCGACTACATCGGTGCCGTCCGGCCCGGCTGACCGAAGCTCTTAGCCGGCCGCCTCGGCGTACCGGTCGAGGATGACCTCGGCCAGCTCTGGAGCCGCGCCGATCGGAGCACCGACTACCGCCGCGCCCGCGTTCTCGATGGCCCGGCTGAACTGTCCGGGTGCGAGCAGGTACGACGAGATGGCCTGGGGCTGCGGGATGTCGGACAGCAACGGCGTGCCGGCGGAGATGAAGGCGACGGTCACGGAGGCTCCTTGGAGCTTGACCGCCAGTCGGGTGCCGATGTCGCGCACCTGTTGAAGCGCCAACTCCTCAGAGGAGCCCGCCGCCGCGAGAACGACGGGCGTGCCCGCTGTCCAGCCCGCCTCGCGCAACCGCGACAGAAGTACGGTCACGAGTCGATCGTCCGGGCCGACCGCCGCCGCGATCCGGCAGCCGGCGGACTGCGCCGGGATGTCGACCGTGACGTGGTAGCCGCTCGACAGCAGCAGCGGGACCACCACGGCACCCGGCGTCGCGACGTCAGCGAGCGGCGGGCCGTGGTCGAGATATCCAACCCGTACGTCGATGTCGGGCCGAGCTCGGCGTACCTGACCGGCCAGGTCCTCGACGACGGCGGCAAAGCCCGGATCGCGGCTGCCGTGCGCGGCGATCACGAGTCGTGGCGCCGCGCCGGTGCTCATCCGTGCAGGCCGCACTCCACCTTCGGCAAGCCGAGCCAACGGCCGTCGCGGCCCTGGCCGCGCTGGGTGCAGGGCGCGCAGCCGATCGAGCCGTAGCCCTCCTGCACGAGCGGGTTCACGATGACGTGGTTGTCCGCGACATAGCGGTCGACGTCGTCCTGCGTCCACGCCGCCAGCGGGCTCACCTTCACCATCTGGTGGGTGTCGTCCCAGTCGACGACGCGGGTGTTGGCCCGGGTGCCGCTCTCGTCGCGGCGGATTCCGGAACCCCACGCGACGTACGGCGCGAGTGCCTTCTTCAGCGGCGCCACCTTGCGCATCGCGCAGCACAGGTCCGGGTCACGGGCGAACAGGTCGGTGCCGAACGCCGCGTCCTGCTCAGCGACGTTCAGGTGAGGACGGACCCGGACCAGCTCGATGGGGAGCGTGGCGGCGACGGCATCCGCCGTACCCAGCGTCTCGGCGAAGTGGTAGCCGGTGTCGAGGAACAGCACCCGGATCCCGGGCGCGACCTTCGACGCGAGGTGGGCGAGCACGCCGTCGCCCATCGACGACGCGATGGCGAAGCGCTGCCCGAACCGGTCGGCTGCCCAGCGCAGGATCTCGGAGGCAGGCGCTCCCTCGAGCGCGGCACCGGCGTGCGCGGCGAGGTGGGGCAGCCCGTCAGACGCGTCGTAGAGCTCATGGAGCAGGGACGCTTCGTCGTGCAGGTAAGACAGTGGCGACGTCGCCACGGGGGTGGTCATTTCGCATGGTCCTCAGGGAGAGAAGGGTCGCGGGCGCGGAAAAGTCAGCGCGCGCGACACGTTGCGCCCTGGATGCGCTGCAGGTCGATATGCAGCCGCGCCACGAGGAGCAACGGTGAGGACATGCCTGTAGTCTGCCACAGAAGGGCGCGCCCGAGGTCATCGGCAAAGATGCCGGTTTCGACAGGCGAGACGCGCCTTCTCATTAGTCGATCGAATCGGGAAGTCCTCCGCCATGCCACCAGCGCCTCGCTCCAAGGGTCAGGGCCAGTGGGCCCTCGGGCACCTGGAGCCGCTCACGCCGCAGGAGCGGATGAAGAAGGACGACGACGGTCTCAACGTCCGCGCCCGGATCGAGACCATCTACTCCAAGCAGGGATTCGACTCGATCGACCCCGCCGACCTGCGGGGACGGATGCGCTGGTGGGGCCTCTACACCCAGCGCCGTCCCGGGATCCACGGCGGCAAGACCGCCATCCTCGAGCCCGAGGAGCTCGACGACTCCTACTTCATGTTGCGGGTCCGGATCCCCGGCGGCGCGATGAGCAGCGAGCAGCTGCGTGTCATCGCCGCGATCGCCACGGAGTTCGGCCGTGACGTCGCGGACGTCACCGACCGGCAGAACATCCAGCTGCACTGGATCCGGATCGAGGATGTGCCGGAGATCTGGCGGCGGCTCGAGGAGATCGGGCTGTCCACGGCGGAGGCGTGTGGTGACACCCCCCGCAACATCCTCGGCTGCCCACTGGCCGGGGTCGACGCCGACGAGATCATCGACGGGACCTCCGACCTGCGCGACCTCGACAAGTTCGCGGTAGGGAACAAGGAGTTCTCAAACCTCCCCCGCAAGTACAAGACCGCGGTCAGCGGCTGCCCAGTGCAGTGCACCGGTCATGAGATCAACGACATCTCCTTCGTCGGGGTCCGGACCGAGGACGGCCAGGTCGGGTACGACCTGTGGGTCGGCGGCGGGCTCTCGACCAACCCGAAGCTCGCGGTCCGGCTCGGTGTCTTCGTCCCGCCGGCCGACGTCATCGACGTGTGGGCCGGCGTCACCCGCGTTTTCCGCGAGTACGGGTACCGCCGCTCGCGCACCCGCGCCCGGCTGAAGTTCCTCGTCGCCGACTGGGGCCCGGAGAAGTTCCGCGAGGTGCTGGAGAGCGACGAGTTCCTCGGCCGCCGCCTCGCCGACGGCCCCGCGCCAGTTCACATCGACCGGGACCGCGATCACATCGGCGTACGACGGCAGCAGGATGGCCGTCACTACGTCGGCTTCGCGCTGCGATCGGGCCGCACCAGCGGCTCCGAGCTGCACGCGGTCGCTGACCTCGCCGATCGACACGGCAGCGGCCGCGTTGCGGCGACGGTCCAGCAGAAGATGGTGGTGCTCGACGTACCGGAAGCTGAGGTCGAGCCGCTCGTCGCCGCACTCGAGGCGCACGACCTGCGGGTCCGCCCATCCGTCTTCCGGCGCGGGATGATGGCCTGCACCGGGATCGAGTTCTGCAAGCTCGCCATCGTCGAGACCAAGGCGCGCTCGATCGATCTCTACGCCGAGCTCGACAAACGGCTCCCCGACTTCGACACTCCGATCACCATCAACGTCAACGGCTGCCCCAACTCCTGCGCCAGGTTCCAGGTCGCGGACATCGGTCTCAAGGGCATGCTCATCGGCGACGAGGAGGGATTCCAGGTGCATCTGGGAGGCTCCCTCGGGCTCGACCCCGGCTTCGGCCGCAAGCTCCGCGGGTTGAAGGTCACGGCCGATGAGCTCCCCGACTACGTCGAGCGCGTGCTCCGCAACTACACGACGGATCGGGCGGATGGCGAACAGTTCGCCACGTGGGTACGCCGGGCCGACGAGTCGCTGGTCCAGTGACGCAGCGAGCCGTCCCCTTCTACTGCCCGTACTGCGGTGACGAGGACCTGCAGCCGTACGGCGACCGTCACGGTGCGTGGTGGTGTCAGTCCTGTCGGCGAGCGTGGACGCTGTCGATGATCGGCACCGGGACACCGGGCGGGGCAGGACTCGAGGATCCGGCCGAGGACTGACCCGCGACGGGGGCTATCCCAACTCCCCGCTCATCTGCCACGATGCGCGCGATGGGTATCGACAGCGAGGACAGCATCGCCGTTCTGGTCTACCGGGAGGACGGCGTCTGGCAGTCTGGGCTGCTTCCGGTGACGGTGTGCGACGACCTGGACTCCCTCGTCGCCGTCCTGCGCCAGCAACCGGGCGAGACTGGCGCGATCGCGCTGGTGAACGTCGCCGACGAGTTCTTCGTCGCGATCCGGGTCCGGGGTACCGCCGTACAGGCGCTGCTCTCCGACGTCACCGCCGCGGTCGCCTGGGACCTGGCGCGGCAGGTCGTTGATCATCTCGGCATCCAGACACCAGGCGACGACGATCTCGAGGACGTGTGGCCGGCGGGCGACCTGTCCATCTTCGCCGACCTCGGCCTGAGTGAGATGGAGCTCGGAGCCGTCCTCGCCGACCTCGATGCGTACGCCGACGAGATGCTGCTGACCATCGCTGATCGGTTGGGATTCGCCGATGTCTACGACCGGGCGCTGGATGCGTCGACGCGCTGAGGCATGGTAGTCACCTGTCCCGGGAAGGGCCGCAGGTAATCGGGCGGGAAGGGCCGCAGGCAATGAGGGACCGCAGGTAATCAGGGAGGTGGGGGAGTGAGCTACATCGCGACGGCGTTTGCCCGTGATGCGACGGGCTGGGTCGGCGACGAGCTGGTGCTCGACGATGTCGAGGACCTGGACGGCATGGTCGAGCTGGTGCGCGACACCGTCGGTGACGACGCGGATGTCGTCCTGCTCGCTCTCGAGGAGGACGACGAATGGGTCGGCGTGCTGCGCCTCGACGCGGACGACGAGCCACGGGTGTTCGTCTCCGACGCCCGGGTGCTCGAGACGAGCGACCTGGCGGCCGTGCTCGGCGAGGCCGCGGTCGACCGTGAGCCGGTCGACGAGAGCGAGGAACCGGACGACGGCGGCACCGACCCCGACGACGACGATCAGGGGGCCAGCATCGACGGCGAACCGGTCGGCGACGCGTCGCTGCTCAGCGATCTCGGAACGACGGCCGCGCGACTGCTCGCGTTGTGCGCGGCGGAGAGCGTGCTGCCCGGCGACGTGATCGCCGAGGTCTGCGAGGCCGCTGGCTGCCTCGACGTGCTCGAGCGGTTGCGCGGTCAGTGACGTCTGATCGGTGACGTCGTACGACGACTGGATGCGGCTCGCACTCCAGGAGGCACGGGCGGCGCAACAAGCCGGTGAGGTGCCCGTAGGCGCCATCGTCTGCGACCCCGCGGGCAAGGTTCTGGCCAGTGATCACAACCGACGTGAGACGAACTCGGACCCGACCGCACACGCCGAGATCGAGGTGCTGCGTCACGCCGCCGGCCAGCTGGGCGCCTGGCGGTTGACCGGCTGCACCCTCGTCGTGACCCTCGAGCCGTGCACGATGTGCGCCGGAGCTCTCGTCCTCGCCCGGGTGTCACGAGTCGTCTACGGAGCCACCGATCCCAAGGCGGGTGCCGTGGGGTCGCTCTGGGACGTCGTCCGGGATCGTCGGCTCAACCACCGCCCCGAGGTGGTCAGCGGCGTTCTGGCAGAGGAGTGCGGTCAGCTGCTCCAGGCGTGGTTCGCCGAGCGCCGTTGAGCGAGACCGCTCGGCTAGGATCGTCGGCGGTGGAGTGTCCGAGCGGCCGAAGGAGCACGCCTCGAAAGCGTGTGAGGGGGCAACTCCTCCGTGGGTTCAAATCCCACCTCCACCGCCACATTCTTTGATCTGTCAGCAGCACAGCGGGCTATAGCCCGCTCACCTGCTGAGAGTTTCGCGCGTAACCGTTACGCCCGCCGTGAACGGATCGCTCGACGGGGGCAGTCGGTGGTCGACTGCAGGTCATGGACGTTCTGATCCTGGGCGGTACGGCGTGGCTCGGTCGCGAGGTCGCTACTCAGGCCCTGGCCCGCGGTCACTCGGTGACGTGCCTGGCGCGCGGCGAGAGCGGGACGGTCGCCGAGGGTGCGACGCTCGTCGCCGCTGACCGGGAGGACCCAGCCGCCTACGACGAGGTCCGTGACCGCGACTGGGACACGGTGGTCGAGGTGTCGTGGCAGCCGGGGTTCGTCCGCGGCGCGTTGGCCGCAGTTGGCGACCGGGCCCGCCACTGGTCCTACGTCTCGTCGGCCAACGTCTACGCCTCGCAGGCGACGCCGGGTGCCGACGAGTCGGCCGAGCTGCTGCCGCCGACCGAGCTCGATACCGTCGACCGTGAGCTGTACGGCCAGGCCAAGGTCACGTGCGAGCAGGCATCGGTGGCGGCGGTCGGTGACCGGCTGCTGATCGCTCGGTCCGGTCTGATCGGCGGCCCGGGCGACCACACCGGACGCTCGGGCTACTGGGTGGCGCGTGCCGCCCGCGACCCCCACGGACCGATCCTGGTCCCGGACTCCGACGACATCCCGACCCAAGTCGTCGACGTCCGGGATCTGGCCGTTTGGCTGATCGTCGCCGCCGAGACAGCCACCACCGGGATCTTCAACGCAGTGGGGCCGGTCGTGTCCTTCGGCAGCTGGGTGCTGCTGGCCCGCCAGGTCGCCGGGCATGACGGCACGATCGTGCGCGCCGATGCCGGATGGCTGTTGGATCACGGCGTCGAGGAGTACATGGGACCGGAGTCGCTGCCGATGTGGCTCGTCGAGCCCGGGTGGGAGGGCTGGTCGCACCGCGACGGCGCGGCAGCACAACTCGCCGGCCTCCGCCACCGCTCTCGAACCGAGTTGCTCACCGACGTACTGGCCTGGGAACGCGAGCAGGGACTCGACCGGCCGAGGTCCGCCGGGCTCAGCCACGCCAAGGAACAGCAGCTGCTCGACGCGCTCGCGGCTGAGACGAGTCGCTGACGGCCCACAGCCGGGCTACCGTCTGTTCTCAGTGATCCTTCACGCTGCGCTGGGACAACAGATACATGACAGCGACCCGATCGGCTCGGCAGCGCGGGATGCGGCGACTGACGGCGGCGACCGCCGGCCTGGTGGCCGCAGCCGGAGCGGGTGTCGCGGTCCTCGCCGTACACGACGCGTCAACGGCGCACGCCACGACCACGAAGACGACCAAGTCGGGCAACAGCGGGACCGATCAGAGCGCCGTCGGTTCCGGGTCCGGCTCGGGTAGTTCGATCACTGCTCCCGGGACCCAATCCGGCAGCAGCTCGGACGGCACATCATCCTCGTCGGGCTCGGACGGCTCGTCGTCCTCATCAGGCTCGTCGAGCTCGGACGCGACCTCGGGCGGCTCGTGATGTCGGCGCCGACGATCGAGCGGCGTACGGCGGCGGACTTCGAGGCCCTAGGCACTCGGGTGCGGCTCGTTGTGACCGATGCCGGGCAGCTTCCCGCCGCTCGGCGGATCCTCGACGCGGAGCTCGCGGCAATCGACGCGGCCTGCAGCCGGTTCCGGCCGGACTCCGAGCTGGCCCGGCTTGACGCCGCCGACGGAGCGGAGGTCCGTTTGAGCCCGCTGCTGACCCGGGCCCTGGCAGCCGGGCTCGACGCGGCCGCCGCCACCGACGGGCTGGTGGACCCGACCGTCGGATCAGCCATGGTCGAGCTCGGCTACGACCGTGACTTCTCGTTGCTGGCGCCGAACGGTACGTCGGTCCGCGTGGTACGACGCCCGGTGCCCGGGTGGCGGCGCATCGAGCTGGACCGAAGCACGGGCATCGCGCGGGTCCCGCGCGGGATCCGGATCGACCTCGGGGCCACCGCGAAGGCGCTCGCCGCCGACCTGGCCGCGGCCCGGATCCACGACGCGCTCGGATGCGGCGTCCTGGTCGGGCTCGGTGGCGACATCGCGACCGCCGGGACCGCGCCCGACTCCGGCTGGACGATCCGAGTCCAGGACGTGACCGGCCCGGTGGACGAGGCGGTCGACGGGCCCACCGAGACGGTGTGCCTGCACGAAGGCGCTCTCGCGACGTCGAGCACCATGGCGCGGCGCTGGGTGCGGGGCGGCCGGCTGCTGCACCACATCCTCGACCCTCGGTCCGGGCTACCGGTGGCCTCGACGTGGCGGACCGTGTCGGTCGCAGCACCGACCTGTCTCGCGGCGAACGTCGCGAGCACGGCCTCGATCGTCCGGGGTGCCGAAGCGCCGGCCTGGCTGACCCAGCGCGGATTCGCGGCGCGGCTCGTCGACCAATCCGGCGACGTCGTGCGCACCGCGGGCTGGCCGCAGCCCGCAGGCCTGGTTACCCCATGAGCAGCTCGGTGCTGTGGTACCTCAGCCGTTCCACGGGCATGGTTCTGTTGGTATTGCTGTCGTTTACCGCTGTCCTCGGCATCCTGATCCACTCCCGGGCCCGGGTGCAGTGGCTGCCGTCGTTCGCCGTCACGGGCCTGCACCGCAACGCGTCGCTGCTCGCCGTCGTACTGCTCGTGATCCACGTCGCCACTGCGGTGCTCGACCCGTTCGTGAGCATCTCGTGGCTCTCAGTGGTGGTGCCGTTCACGTCCCACTACGAACCGGTCTGGATGGGGCTCGGGGCGCTCAGCCTCGACATCATGCTGGCGGTCGTCGTCACGTCGCTGCTCCGGGAACGGATCGGGCACCGGACCTGGCGAGCCGTCCACGTGTTGAACTATGCAATGTATCCACTTGCCGTCGTGCATGGGATCGGCGCTGCCTCGGACCTGCAGTCCGGCGTCCTGCTCCTGATCTCGGTGGTATGCGTGGCCGCTGTCGCCGGAGCTGCCGGCTGGCGGCTCGTCGACGCGCTGCGTCACGTGCCGCCTCGGCGGCGGGTGGTCGTGCAGCTGGCTGCGGCCGAGGCCGTCGGGACCCGGAGGTGAGCGCCGGTCTGCTCACCTCGAGCGCGGTCCCGCCGAGGGCCGATGAGCTGCCTCGGCTGCTGGCCGGCGCCGCGACGGGGCCGGTCGGTCTCGCTGCGCATCACGAGCGATTCGGGATGCTCGGCCTCGTCGACGACCCGATCGAGCTCGCGGCCGCGGCCGGCCTGCTCGGCCGTGGCGGCGGCGCGTTCCCGCTGGCCCGCAAGCTGGCCGCTGTGCAGTCCGCCGCATCCAGACGTGGATCGGCCGCGGTGGTCGTGGCCAACGCCGCCGAAGGTGAACCGGCGAGCATCAAGGACCGCGTGCTGCTCAGCCAGGCACCGCATCTCGTGCTGGACGGTCTGCGCGTCGCGGCCGCTGCCACCGGCGCTACCACGGCCTACCTGTTCGTCCGGTCTGACACCGTCCTGGTCCGCGCGGCGGCGCAGGCGCTCACCGAGCGGTCCGCCCGGCGCCTCGACCCGGTGCCGGTGACGCTGGTCCAGGTCGCGCCGCGGTTCATCGCCGGTGAAGAGTCCGCGGTGGTGCACCGCCTGGCCGGTGGCGACGCGATTCCGACGTACACCCCGGATCTGGTCAGCGAGCGGGGCGTCGGCGGCCGCCCGACCTTGGTGAGCAACGTGGAGACCCTCGCTCATCTGGCGCTGGCGGCTCGGTTCGGTGCTACTTGGTTCCGTGCCGTGGGTACGGCGACGGCTCCCGGCTCGATGCTGGTCACGGTGCACCGGGACGGTTCGCCTGCTGGGGTTCGGGAAGTCGCGATCGGAACCAGGCTGTCGAGCCTGCTCCCGGTGACCGACTCGGAAGCCGTCCTCATTGGCGGGTACCACGGCGCCTGGGTGTCGCGCTCCGCGGCGGCCCAGCTCCGGCTCGATGACGATGAGCTGGCCGCGGTCGGAGCCAGTCGCGGCGCCGGAGTGCTGGCCGTCCTGCCGCCCGACCGCTGCGGCGTCGTGGAGACGGCGAGGTTGTTGCGCTACCTGGCCCTCGAGTCGGCCGGCCAGTGCGGCCCGTGTCTCAACGGGCTGCCCCGGATCGCCGTCGCGATGGCCGACCTCGCGTCCGGACGGGCCAGGCCCGACGTGCTCGGCAACCTGCGGCGCTGGGCGGGCCTGGTCGTCGGCCGGGGTGCCTGTCATCACCCGGACGGGAGCGTTCGGTTGCTCGCCAGCGCCCTGACCGCGTTCGGCCCCGAGGTGGAGCAGCACCTGGCCGGTCGATGCTCCAGGCCAGGTGGCCGGCCATTCCTGCCGACACCGGGTGTATCTGACCTGGGAGCGCTCCGATGAGCGAGCGGCTGCAGCTCGATCCGACCCGGTGCGACGGCCACGGCGGCTGCGCCGAGCTGTTGCCGGAACTGATCCGGCTCGACGAGTGGGGGTTTCCGCAGCTGACGGCGGCGGAGCGGGCCGGCTCGCCAGTGCCTTCCGCACTGCACCGGCACGCCCGGCGGGCTGTGACGTTGTGCCCCACACTCGCCCTGCGACTGATCACCACCCCGCCCAAAGACCGTCAAGCGTGACGATTGGGGCGCCGATAGGAGGGGGTGTCCCCATGCTCGCAGTGCGGCGCCGCGGTGCCCGCGGGCGCGGCATGGTGCGGGCAGTGTTACCAGCGGATCACTACGCCGCCGCCGGCCTACCAGCCGCCTGAATCTCCGGCTCTGCCGGTAGCCCCGCCTGCGCCGCCCCCGCCGGTCCCCGCGGCGCACGCCCCGGACGCACCGCTGGTGTACGCCGGCTCCGATCGCTTCGGCATGGCCCCGGTCGTCGCGGCACCGTCCGCTCCGCTCCTCCCACCGACTTCGCCGCCACCGCCACCACTGTTCCCGCCACCACCACCACTGCTCCCGCCGCCACCACAGCTGCCGCCACCGCCCGGGGTCTGGGTGCCGGCCCAACCGGCCAGGGCACCGGCGTACACCGAGGAGAACGCGCGGCGCGACGGTCGGTTGCTCGATCGCCGGGCGCTGCGACTAGTCGCGATCGCCATCGGGCTGGGCGGCGTGATGCAGATCGCCGGAATCCTGATCGGCAAGGACACCAACCTGGAGCCGTCGGTCCTGATCGGGATCGACATCGTGATGACGCTGACGTTCTACGGCGTCATCGGCGGCATCGTCGTGTCCCAGATCACGCCGAGCATCCGGCTGCGCTGGGGCGACGGGTCACTCGTCGTCCGGCTGCTCACCGGCCTGGTCCTGGGCGCCAGCCTGTCCGGGGTCCTGCTCTTCCTGGTGAGTACGGCGGTGGGGCACCTCTCACCCGACCCGCGCTTCCTGCTGCTGATGAGCGAGGGAGACCCGACGCACATCGTGCTGGTCGTCCTCATCACGTGTGTCGCGGCGCCATTGGTTGAAGAGACCCTGTTCCGCGGCTTGCTGCTGGAGGCGCTGCTGCCGCGAGGCAAGGGCCTGGCGATCGTGGGCTCGGCACTGGCTTTCGCGATCTGGCACTTCATCCCCGGCGCCATCGTCTACTACGGCTTCATGGGCGCCGGCTTCGCCGCCATCTACCTCAAGCGCGGCCTCGCTACCTCGATGGCCGCGCATGCAGGCTTCAACGGCGTACTGACCATTGCCGCCATCACGATCGTGCTGGCACCGGCGCACGTCGTCTCTGCCGGCCCGGTGTCGTTCACCGCCCCGGGTGGGTGGTCGAGTGCCGCGCCGGATCCGGCGGAAACGAGCAGCGCCGCCCCGTTGGACCTGCACGGGCCGTCAGGAGCGGAGGTCGTGGTCCTTCCCCTGCTCAGCCGGAACGCGCTCACCGCCGACGAGATCGAGGCCCGGCTCCAGACCGATGACGGCGTCCTGTCGTCATCGCTCGGCGGTCCGGCCACCAACCCCCACGAGATCGAGCTTCCGATCGGTACGGCGGTCGAGGTCGACATCGATATCCGGGGTCACCACGGCGATGCGGTGCTGGTTCCCGACAGCGGCGGCGCGTTCGAGGTGGTGTTCCTCAACGCCGGCAGCGTCAAGGCGACCGAGGACTTCGGCCGGATGCTCGACTCGATGCATCTTGCCTGACCCGGACACACCAATGGCCCATGGGTGTGGTGGGGACCACACCCATGGGCCATCGATGTTGCTATCGGCCCACTGATGGGCCATGCGTGCAGTTAGACCTTCAGCTTCATCCCGGGCTTGATGAGGCTCGGGTCGTCGCCGATGACGGACTTGTTGATCTCATAGACGGCGGTCCAGCCGCCCTTGACGTGGTGACGCTGGGCGATCGCGTAGAGCGTGTCGTTCGGCTTCACCACGTAGTGCGCGCCCTTGACGGCCGGCACGAAGGTCGGCGCCGAGGACTTCGGCGTGCTGGTGCGGCCGGACGACGGGGTGCTCGGCGCGGGAGTGTGCACACCCTCAGCGGTCGGCTCACCGGACACGCCGGCCACCCGCGAACAGACCGGCCAGGCGTTCCAGCCCTGCGCCGCGAGCACCTTGTCGGCGACCGCCATCTGCTCGGACGGGCTGGCCTCGTCGGCGCGCGGCGCGTACGCCGTGCCGCCGAAGCCGTCCCAGGTGGAGGCGGAGAACTGCAGGCCGCCGTAGTAGCCGTTGCCGGTGTCGTCGCTCCAGTTCCCACCGGATTCGCAGTGGGCGACGCTGTCCCACTCGCTGCTGGTTGCAGCGTGGGCGGCCGAGGGTGCAATAAGTGCGGAGACGGCCGCGGTGCCGAGGCCGATCGCGCTCAGGGCGGTAACCCGTTGCGCGGTGGTGGCATGGCGATGGCGCCCGCGGTAGCGGTTCTTGGACATGCGGAGATTTCCCTTCCTTGCGCCTCCGAAGTCAGCTGACGGGTTCGGGCTGGAAGGTGCCCGGCCGGCAGATCGCCGGCTTCACCCCATGCGGGCGGCTGTCGCTAGTCGCGATGCCCGCGGTTGGGTCCCCCGGTCCTGCCGTCGTGTACTGGTCGCGTCACGGCCGGCAGGACTCGGCGCACCGTGAGCGGCCCAAAGCGTTTGCTGTGAGCAAGCACCAGGCTAAGACGACCTCAGGCGGGTGGGTGGGTTGTCCACCGTGAGATTCGCCACATCCGCCGATTCCAGGCGGTCCACAAGATCCCGAGCAGCAGCACAAACAGCAGGATTGGGGACACATCGGTACGCATCCCCCAGGTGAGCGCGTGCTCGGTGCCGGCCAGGGTCACCGCCGCCCGGCCGGGGATATAGGCGAGCGCGAGCACCGCCGTGTGCGCGAGCAGGACCAGGTCGAGCCGGCTGGCCGCGATCAGGGGCAGCAGCACCCAGGGCACCGCGTCGTACCAGGGCAGTGAGTACGGCGCAGCCAGCGTGTAGGCCAGCGTGAGCGCGAAGGCCAGGCCGGCCGGCGTACCGGCGTGGATGTCGGGGTGCAACCGGCGCAGCGCAGCGACGACGATCGCGAACAGCACCAGCGCGAGCAGGCTGATCAGCGAGCGTGACACTCCCAGGTTGGCGACCGGCCGCCACGGGGTGCCGAGCGACACCAGCCGCGAGGCGCGGTGCAGCTGGCGAAAAACGGCCGTCCCGGCCACGGCGTACCCGACTCCGGCCACCACCAGAGCGCCGGCTGCGAGCTCGACCAGCGCTCGCCGGGAACGCCGCGCGGACCAGGCGATTCCCAGCCAGACCAGGCCGACAGGAGCCTTGATGCTCGCCGCCACCCCGGCGAGCGCGCCCGCCGCAATCCGGTTGCGTGCCGCCACGGCGACCGCCGCCAGCGCGGCACCCGCGGCCAGCAGATCGAGGTGGGCACCGGCGACCAGCTCCAGCCAGAGCAGCGGGTTGGCCGACCACAGCACGGCCGCCCGCAGCTTCCCCCGCTGGTCTCGGGCCAGCCGGTGCAGCAGCAGCCCCGCTCCGGCGAACACCAGGCCGCCGACCAGGTCGAGGAGCAGCACGGTCAGCGCCACGTTGTCACCGGCGATCTCCGACGCGGCGGCCTGCTCGGCGGTCGCGATCGGCCCGTACACGCTCGGGGTGTCCTGCCAGGGCGTCTCGACGGCGCGCCCGACCGGGTCACCGGTGGCGGCCAGCTGACGCGGGGTCGTGCTCCACGGGTCGTGGCCGGTGACAACCGTCCGCCCGTACGCGGCGTAGGACAGCGGGTCCGCCGACCCGATCGGCGGCAGCAGGGACAGCGCGGCGGCGGCGAGCAGGCCCGCGGCGAGCAGCCGGGCCGGCCGCGGCCGCCACCTGCCGGTGAGCCCCGCGAGGGCGACGACGACGGCTGCGGCGACCGCGAGGACGAGCAAGATCGTGACGAGGTACGGCGGGGGATGCGCGCTCACGTGCCACGGCGGGGTGGCCCCGTCGTCGGCGGCGCCGAGCGGCGGCTCGGCGGCGCTGGGCCCGAGGATCGCGACGGCGGCGAGGCACCCGAAGGAGACGGCGAGGAGCAGGGGCCCGGCGTACGTCGGCCAGGTCGCGGGCCGCGCCGACGTCGCGATCGGAACCTCCGGTGTCGCTCGGCCGTTCGCTGCGTCGCCGTTCGCTTGCTTCCGTCGGCTCGGCCAGCCAGCGGAGGATGCGAGATTCGAACTCGCGAGGGGTTACCCCCAACACGCTTTCCAAGCGTGCGCCATAGGCCAACTAGGCGAATCCTCCGGCGACGAGTCTAGGCGATTCGAGGTGGCTGTGGAGAGCGGTCGACGGTCCGACGGCGTGGCTAGAGTGGAGGACGACCCCTCGTGCGGCGTCACCTCGCCCAACCCCCCCAGGGCCGGAAGGCAGCAAGGGCAAGCGGGCTCTGGCGGGTGTGCGAGGGGTCCTCGTTTCTGGGAGGTTGTCGGTGTCCCTCGCGCTGTACCGCAAGTACCGGCCGGGCACCTTCGCTGAGGTGGTCGGGCAGGAGCACGTCACCGAGCCGATCTCGCAGGCGTTGCGCAACGGCAAGATCCATCACGCCTACCTGTTCAGCGGCCCGCGTGGCTGCGGCAAGACCTCGAGCGCACGCATCCTGGCTCGGTCGCTGAACTGCGAGAAGGGGCCGACCCCGACGCCGTGCGGCGTGTGCGACTCGTGCGTGGCGCTGGCACCGATGGGGCCGGGCTCGCTCGACGTGGTCGAGATCGACGCCGCCTCGCACGGCCTGGTCGATGACGCCCGTGACCTGCGGGAACGCGCCTACTTCGCCCCGGTGTCGTCGCGATTCAAGGTGTACATCATCGACGAGGCCCACATGATCACGACCGCGGCCTTCAACGCGCTGCTCAAGGTCGTCGAGGAGCCCCCGCCGCACGTCAAGTTCATCTTCGCGACCACCGAGCCCGACAAGGTGCTCGCGACGATCAGGTCGCGGACCTTCCACTACCGGTTCCGGTTGATCCCGCCGCAGGTCATGCGGGAGCACCTCGCAGGACTGTGCGAGCGAGAAGGCATCGAGGTCGACCCGCTGGTGCTGCCGCTGATCGTCCGCGCGGGCGGCGGATCGGCCCGTGACGCGCAGTCGATCCTCGACCAGCTGGCCGCGGGGGCCGGTGACGAGGGGATCACCTATGCCCGGGCGCTGTCGCTGCTCGGCTACACCGACGGAGCCCTGCTCGACGAGGTTGTCGACGCGTTCGGCGCGAACGACGGCGCCGCGGTGTTCGGGGCGGTCGACCGGGTGATCGAGGCCGGCCTCGACCCCCGCCGGTTCGCCCAGGACCTGCTCGAGCGATTCCGTGACCTGCTGGTTCTCGATGCGGTCCCGGACGCCGGTGAGAACGGCCTGCTCGACCTGCCCGCGGACGAGCTCGAGCGGATGCGCGGACAGGCGGCCCGTTCCGGTCGGGCGTGGCTGTCCCGCGCGGCCGACCTGATGGCTGCCGCCCTCGTCGAGATGCGGGGAACCACCTCGACCCGGCTGGTGCTCGAGCTCGCGGCGGCCCGGGTCCTGCTGCCCGGCGCAGCGTCCGACGTCTCCTCGTTGCTCGCCCGGCTCGACCGGATGGAACGCCGGCTGGCCGCCACTGGCGTACCCGCCCCGTCGTCCGAGGTGTCGGAGCCGGCAGCGTCGACGCCTGAGTCGGCTGCCGCGGAGCCGGCCGTTGTCGAGGCGCCCGCCGCTGCCGTTGCGGAGGACCCAGCTGCCGACGAGCCTGCACCCCCCGAGCCCGCCGTGATCGAGCCGGAGCCGGTCGCCGACCAGCCCGCCGCCGCCGTGGCTCCGCAGCCGGCCGCCGCCGTGGCTCCGCAGCCGGCCACCCCGGGCGGCGTCGCCGCGGGCGGGGTCGATGCCGCCGCCATCCGTCGGCTGTGGGACGACGTACTCGAGGCGGTGAAGCAACGCAGCCGGGTCGCCTTCACGATGCTCAGCCAGTACGCCACGGTCATCGATGCCGACTCGCGGTCGGTGACGCTGGAGTTCACGCCCTCGCTGTTCGCGAAGCAGTTCGAGGAGGGCAAGGCCGAGGTCTTCCGCCAGGCGCTCAAGGAAGTCGCGGGTCTGGACCTCGCGCTCAAGACCGTGGGCGGCGCGGCTCCCGCACCTCCGGCCACATCGACGGGCGGTACGACGCGATCGGCCCCGGCTATCGAGCTGGAGCCCGAGCCGGACGACGTCGAGGTCGACCTCTCGGATCCGGCACAGCCGGCGGCTGGTCGCCAGGACCCGCAGGACGCGGCGCTCGCCTTGCTCCAGGACGGTCTGGGCGCGCAGGTGATCGGCGAGATCGACCACTCCTAGCTCCTGCTCGCGGCCTCCGCTCGAGGACCCGCGAGCCGCGCGACGATGTCGGTCGCTCGCCGTACCCTGGCGGCATGCCACCGCAGCCGAACATGCAGCAGCTGATGCAGCAGGCCCAGAAGATGCAGCGCGAGCTGTTGGCCGCCCAAGCCGAGCTGCAGAAGGCCGTCGTCGAGGGCACCGCCGGTGGCGGTCTGGTCCGCGCGACGCTCACCGGCTCCGGCGAGCTGACCGATCTCGTCATCGACCCCAAGGCGGTCGACGTCGACGATCTGGAGACGCTGCAGGACCTCATCGTGGCGGCCGTCCGCGACGCCAAGCGGGCGGCGGACGAGCTGGCCGAGACCACCATGGGACCACTCGCCGGCGGCATGGGCGGCGGCCTCGGGCTGCCGGGCTTCTAGCGGCGCCGACGTGTACGAAGGCGCGGTCCAGGATCTGATCGACGAGCTCGGCCGGCTGCCCGGTGTCGGGCCCAAGAGCGCGCAGCGCATCGCGTTCCACCTGCTCGCTGCCGACCCCGTCGACGTCCGCCGGCTGGTCCTCGCCCTCACCGAGGTGAAGGACAAGGTCCGCTTCTGCACCATCTGCGGCAACGTGTCCCAGGAGGACCAGTGCCGGGTCTGCCGTGACCCGCGGCGCGACCTGGCGATCATCTGCGTCGTCGAGGAGCCCAAGGACGTCGTCGCGATCGAGCGGACCCGCGAGTTCCGAGGCCGCTATCACGTGCTCGGCGGCGCCATCTCCCCGATCGAGGGCGTCGGCCCGGACGACCTGCGGATCCGCGAGCTGATGACCCGGCTCGCCGACGACACCGTGACCGAGCTCATCGTCGCGACGGACCCCAACCTCGAAGGCGAGGCGACCGCGACGTACCTCGCCCGGCTGGTCAAGCCGATGGGGCTTCGGGTCACCCGGCTCGCCAGCGGCCTGCCGGTCGGCGGCGACTTGGAGTACGCCGACGAGGTCACGCTCGGCCGGGCCTTCGAGGGTCGTCGCCTGCTCGACGTGTAGCTCCCGACGGTTTGTGAACCGCCACTGCGCCCGCGAGCAGCCGCGGTTCACAAACTCGGTGGAGGTGAGCCAATAGAATCGCGGCATGAGCCTGGTCGTGCAGAAGTACGGCGGCTCGTCGGTCGGTGACGCGGAGCGGATCAAGCGCGTGGCGCAACGGATCGTCGATGCTCGCCGCGCCGGCAACGATGTCGTTGTCGTGGTCTCCGCGATGGGCGACACCACTGACGACCTGATGGACCTCGCGCAACAGGTCTCGCCGCTGCCGCCGCCGCGAGAGCTCGACATGTTGCTCACCGCGGGTGAGCGGATCTCGATGGCGCTGCTCGCGATGGCGATCGCCAACCAGGGCTTCGAGGTCCGGTCCTTCACCGGGTCGCAGGCCGGGGTGATCACGGACTCGACGCACGGCAAGGCTCGCATCATCGACGTGACGCCGGGCCGGATCGCCGAGGCGATCGGGAAGGGCTACATCGCGATCGTCGCCGGCTTCCAGGGCGTCAGCCAGGACACCAAGGACATCACCACGCTCGGTCGCGGCGGATCGGACACCACCGCCGTCGCGCTGGCCGCCGCGCTGCATGCCGATGTCTGTGAGATCTACACCGACGTCGACGGTGTCTTCACCGCCGACCCGAGACTGGTCCGGAGCGCGCAGCGGCTTGCCCGCATCTCCTACGAGGAGATGCTCGAGATGGCGGCCTGCGGCGCGAAGGTCCTGATGTTGCGCTGCGTCGAGTACGCGCGCCGGTACGACGTACCGGTCCATGTGCGTTCGTCGTTCACCGATCGCGAAGGCACCTGGGTGGTCGGCGTATCCGAGGAGGAACAGATGGAGCAGGCGATCATCTCCGGCGTCGCGCACGACCTCAAGGAGGCGCGCATCACGGTCGTCGGCGTGCCGGACAAGCCGGGCGAGGCTGCCGGGATCTTCCGAGCCGTCGCCGACGCGGACGTCAACATCGACATGATCGTGCAGAACGTCTCCGGCGCGACCGGCCGCACCGACGTCTCCTTCACATTGCCGCGCGACGACGGCTCGAAGGCGTTGGCAGCATTGGAAAAGGTGCGCGTCGCGATCGGCTTCGACTCGCTGCTGTACGACGACCACATCGGCAAGGTGTCGCTAGTGGGTGCCGGTATGCGCTCGCACCCGGGTGTCTCCGCGACGTTCTTCGAGGCGCTGGCGGCGGCGGGCGTCAACGTGCAGAACATCTCCACCTCCGAGATCCGGGTGTCCGTGGTCTGCCAGGACACGGACGTGCCGGTCGCCGTCCGCGCCGTGCACGACGCCTTCGGGCTCGGTGGCGGCGACGACTCGCCAGCCGTGGTGTATGCCGGGACCGGCCGGTGAGCGCCGACGGCCTCCGCGTCGCTGTCGTCGGTGCCACCGGTCAAGTCGGTGGCGTGATGCGGCGGCTGCTCGCCGAGCGCAACTTTCCGTTGGCATCGCTGAGATTCTTCGCGTCTGCGCGGTCCGCCGGCTTAACGCTGCCCTGGGCGTCCGCCCCCGGAGGCGAGATCCTCGTCGAGGACGCGGCGGCCGCTGACATTGCCGGCATTGACATCGCCCTGTTCTCCGCCGGCGCCTCGACCTCACGGGTGCAGGCACCGCGGTTCGCCCAGGCAGGCGCGATCGTGATCGACAACTCGTCCGCGTTCCGGATGGACCCGGACGTGCCGCTGGTCGTGAGCGAGGTCAACCCGGGCGAGATCGCCAACGCCCGCAAGGGAATCGTGGCGAACCCGAACTGCACGACGATGGGGGCGATGCCGGTTCTCAAGCCGCTGCACGATGAGGCCGGTCTGCTCCGGCTGGTCATTAGCAGCTACCAGGCGGTGTCCGGGAGTGGGCTGGCCGGCGTCGACGAGCTCGACAAGCAGGCCCGGGAGGTCGTCGGTCGCGGCCCCGAGCTGACCCACGACGGTTCCGCCGTACCCTTCCCGGCGCCGCAGAAGTACGTCGCGCCGATCGCGTTCAACGTGCTGCCGTTGGCCGGCTCCATCGTCGATGACGGCAGCTACGAGACCGACGAGGAGCAGAAGCTCCGCAACGAGAGCCGCAAGATCCTCGGCATCCCCGACCTGCTGGTGTCCGGCACCTGCGTGCGGGTGCCGGTCTTCACCGGGCACTCGCTGTCGATCAACGCAGAGTTCGCTCGGCCGTTGTCGGTCGATCGGGCACGGGAAGTGTTGGGTACGGCGGCCGGCGTCGAGCTGCTCGACGTGCCGACGCCGTTGCAGGCAGCCGGCAAGGACCCGAGCTATGTCGGTCGGCTGCGTGCCGACCCCGGCGTACCCGACGGTCGCGGGCTGGTGCTGTTCGTCAGCAGCGACAACCTGCGCAAGGGGGCCGCCCTCAACGCGATCCAAATCGCCGAGCTGGTGGCGCAGGGTCGCGGATAACGACCGTCTCGGTGGAACGTGATCAACCATCGGATGAACAGCAGGCAAAGATCTTTCGCGATCCGGGGGGAGGCCGATTAGCCCGGTAAAAAGTTCCCGTGGGCAACACATTCCTGTTAGTGCTGGTCGTGGTGACGGCGCTCGGTTTCGACTTCACCAACGGCTTCCATGACACCGCGAACGCGATGGCGACGTCGATCGCCACCGGCGCACTGCCGCCGAAGACAGCGGTCGCGCTGTCCGGTGTGCTCAACCTGGTTGGTGCCTTCCTGTCGCTGAGCGTCGCCGCAACGATTGCGAGCGGCCTGGTCGATACCCATGTCGTCACGCTGACCGTGGTCTTCGCCGGGCTGGCGGGTGGCATCACGTGGAACCTGCTCACCTGGTTCTTCGGGATCCCATCGAGCTCCTCGCATGCGCTGATCGGTGGAGTCATCGGCTCGACGATCGCGGCAGCCGGCGGCCACGCGGTGCAGTGGCACAACCTGGTCGAGAAGGTGATCATCCCGGCCGGACTGTCGCCGGTCATCGCCGGCGGGATCGCGGTTGTCGGCACCTGGGTCATCTATCGGATCAGCCGCAACGTCGAGGAAGGCACCCGCACACGGGGCTTCCGCATTGGTCAGATCGGCTCGGCGTCGATGGTGTCGCTCGCGCACGGCACCAACGACGCGCAGAAGACGATGGGCATCATCACGCTGGCGCTGATCGTCAACGGCTCGGTAAGCGCCAACGCATCGGCACCGTTCTGGGTGATCCTGACCTGCGGGCTGGCGATCAGCATCGGAACGTATGCCGGTGGCTGGCGCGTGATCCGGACCCTGGGCAAGGGGCTCGTGGAGATCGAGTCGCCCCAGGGGATGGCCGCGGAGTCCGCAGCCGCTGCAACCATCCTGCTGTCCAGCCATTTCGGGTACTCGCTGTCGACCACCCACGTCGCTACCGGCTCGATCCTCGGGTCGGGTGTGGGCAAGAAGGGCGCGACCGTCCGCTGGAGCGTCGCCGGGCGGATGGCGACGGCCTGGGTCTTCACGCTGCCGTCTGCCGGAGTGGTGGGCGCCGCGGGTTACGGGCTGGCGAACGGTATCGGCGGTGACGCCGGAGTGATCGTTGCTTTCGCCGTGCTGGTCGCCATCGCGGGAATGATCTTCGCGAAGTCGCGCAAGAACAAGGTGCACTCCGACAACGTCAACGACGAGTGGACGGGTACGCCGTACCCGGCGCGTACCGCCGAGCCGTCGATGGCAGCCTGAGCCGAAGGGCGGAAACGTGGACTCCTGGATTGACCTCCACGCACTGTGGAAGATCGTCGTCATCGGCCTCGCCGCCGGGGCGGGTCTGCCGGCCCTGTTCGCGATCGGGCTACGGGTGCTCGCACCGCCGCGCCATGACGCCCACCGGGTCGAGCCCGGCACCGGCACGATCACGATGGCGCCCGCCAACGTGGCGGCCGCATCGGTCTGCTTCGCGGTTGTGCTCGCCGCGATCGGGTACGGCATCTATCTCATCGTCGCCGGGAGCTGAGGAGCCACCGTGCCACTACCGCCGATCCTGAGTTCGATCGTGGGCTGGCTCCGTGAGGGCTACCCCGAGGGCGTTCCGGAGCGCGACTACATCCCGCTGTTCGCGCTGCTCTCGAAGGAGCTGTCCGAGGACGAAGCCAAGGCCATCGCGGACGAGCTGGCTCAAGATGCAGACCCGACCTCGGCACGAGCGATCCGCGAGGCCATCACCTCAGTGACCAGTCAGCGACCCTCGGACAGCGACGTGGCTCGGGTCCGCTCGCACCTCGCGGCCGGCGGCTGGCCACTCGCAGCGCCGTCGCGGCAGATCACCTAGCGGCTCAGCGGTCCTCCAGGACCGTGTCGGGCGGGCCGACGATCAACAGGTCTGGCGTACCGACTGCCTGGGCGTCCTTGTCGGGGTAGTCGAAGCGCGACAGCACGTAACGCATCGCCTCGATCCGGCCTCGCTTCTTGTCGTTGGTCTTCACGACCGTCCACGGTGCCTCTTTGGTGTGGGTGCTCCGGAACATTCGCTCCTTGGCCTCGGTGTAGTCGTCCCACTTGTCGAGCGACTCGAGGTCCATCTTGCTGAGCTTCCACTGCTTCACGGCATCGACCCGGCGCAGCGTGAAACGGGTCAGCTGCTCACCCTGGGTCACCGAGAACCAGAACTTGACCAGGTCGATCCCGTCCTCGACGAGCATCGACTCGAGCTGCGGTGTCTGGCTCATGAACCGTTCGTACTCAGCGTCGGTGCAGAACCCCATCACCCGCTCGACGCCGGCCCGGTTGTACCAGGAGCGGTCGAACAGCACGATCTCACCGCCGCTCGGCAGCTCCTCGACGTACCGCTGGAAGTACCACTGGGTGCGCTGCACCTCGGTGGGTTTCTCGAGCGCCACCACGCGCGCGCCGCGGGGATTGAGATGCTCGGTGAACCGCCGGATCGTGCCGCCCTTGCCGGCCGCGTCACGACCCTCGAAGAGGATCACGAGCCGGCGGCTGTCGGCCTTCACCCATGACTGGAGCTTCAGCAGCTCGATCTGCAGCAGCCGCTTCTGGCGGTCGTACTCCCGCCTTGTCATCCGGGTGTCGTAGGGATACCCCTCACGCCAGGTATCGACTGGCTCACCGTGCCCGTCGAGCAGCACCGGGTTACCGGTCTCGTCGGTGCGAACCTCGATCTCGTGGCCGTCCAGACCGTTCTGCAGATCGGCGGCCTTGATCGGGCCGCCTTGCGACTTCGATGGTCGTGTTGCCTGCTTCGCCATGACACCTCCGCTGCG
Organism: Mycobacteriales bacterium; assembly: GCA_036267755.1. Classification (GTDB taxonomy): domain Bacteria; phylum Actinomycetota; class Actinomycetes; order JAFAQI01; family JAFAQI01; genus DATAVK01. Next base: position 31,532 of record DATAVK010000137.1, on the reverse strand, counting down.
TGGCTACGCATCCCGCCCCAGACGGCCCGAGCACAATCTGCCCCACGGGTACGGCGATGCCGCCGGGCGAACAGGTCGTTCACCGAGTGTTCACCCGCCGTGGGCCGTCATCCTGCTAGCCACGACAGTGCCGAGAAAGCCTGGAGATCGCAAGGGATCGACAACGGAGGGGCAGTGCGCCAGCATCGCAGCGTGCAGAAGCGGTACGACGTGGATGGCGACGCCGATCTCCTCGTGGCGATCGCCCAGCACTGTGCCGAGCTGAGCACGCCCCAGGAGCCGCTGACCGAGACCCGTGACGAGGTCTACTACGACTCGACCGACCTGCGCCTGCTGCGCGCGGGCTCGCGGTTGTCGCGCCGTACCGATGCCATCAATCCAGGCTGGTATCTCACATCGCCTGTCCTCGATGACGAGCCCGACCCGTTGTGGCGGCCGGCCGGCCGCGGCCGCACCGTGCCTGCCGAGGTCAACGACCTCGTGACTGGCCAGCTTCGCGGCGCCGCGCCGAAACCGGTGGCGCGATTGCGCACGGAGCGCAGCGTCTACCTGTTCCACAAGGGTGACGGCAAGCCGGTAGCCCAGCTGGTGGACGACCGCGTCGACGCCCAGCTCATGGGCGCGCAGACACGCGCCGAGCACTGGCGTGAGGTCAGCGTCGAATCACTGAACGGCAATCGGAAACGGCTCCGGACGCTCGGCGACGCGATGCGAGCCGCCGGTGGTCGGCCTACCGACCCGGCGGGGCCCGAGCGGCTGTTCGTGGCCGAGCTCGCGGCTGCGCCGGCCGACCCGATGACCCGCGGCGGCCACGGCAGAGGCGCAATCGCCGCGGACGTGCTCGGTCGCTATCTGGCGGCGCAGGCCCAGGCGATGGTGGCGGCCGATCCGACGGTGCGGCAGGACCTTCCCGACTCGGTCCACAAGATGCGGGTGGCCAGCCGTCGGTTGCGCAGCCTGTTGAAGACCTTCCACTCGATGTTCGACCCGGCCCGGGCGGCGGCGCTCGACGCCGAGCTTCAGTGGATCGCCGGCGTGCTCGGCGACGTGAGGGATCGCGAGGTCCAGCTGGAGCGCTTCACAGCGGCGGTCGACGACCAGCCGCCCGAGCTCGTGATGGGCCCCGTGAAGCAGCGGATCGAGTCGACGCTGCAGCCTGAGCTCGTCACGGCCCGCAAGCGCTTGCTCACGGCGCTGCGGGGCGCGCGGTACCGCGCGCTGCTGGCCGAGCTCGATTCGTTCGTCATGGATCCGCCGTACACCGATGAAGCGCAACGCGCCGCCCGCGACGTCCTGCCGAAGCTGGTGACGAAGGCGTACCGCAAACTGCAGCGCCGGGTCGCCGCGACGGAGGACGCAGCACCAGGCGAAGAACGTGACGTCGCCCACCACCGCGCTCGGAAAGCCGCCAAGCGACTTCGGTACGCCGGCGAGACGCTCAGCGAGGATTTCGGGAAGGACGCCAAACGGCTCGCCAAGCGGGCCGAGGCCGTTCAGGAACTGCTCGGTGACTACCAGGACGGCGTCGTCTCCCGCGGCCTGCTGAGGGGTCTCGCGATCAAGGCGCAGGCCGCCAGCGGAGAGTCCGGGTTCACGTACGGGATCCTGCTCGGACTGGAGCAGGCGCGGGCGGAACAGGCCCACGCCGAGCTCTACCGCGTCTGGCGGAAGCTGTCCGGGCTCCGGATCCGCTAGATCTGGGTGCCTGGTTGGCCTACCGCTTGGCGCCGTACGCCGTGACGATGTCCCCGGTGGGGACGATCAGGCTGGCGTCACCGGCCGCGATGTCGGACGGCGTGCTGGAGTACTGCGCGCCCGGGGTAGGTGCCGACGCGAGTGTCAGGCGGGAGAGTCGCCGGCCGGTGGCCGGATTGAGGACGACGAGCTTCCCGGCAGACGTCGCGACGTACACCCCCTTCGACGTGACGATCGGCCCATCGGTGATGGTTCCGCTCAGGTGGGTGGTCCAGACAGGAGCGTTGTCGCTGAGACGTTGGGCGTAGAGGTTCGACCCGGCAGCAAAGTACGCCCGGGACGGCCCGAATGCCGGAACCCCCGCGAACGTGGAGACGACCTTGCCATGCGCCGTGTTCATGACGAGGAAGCCGTCGCTGCCATAGAAGCGGCCGTCGTCGACATACGCGGTCCCGCCGCCACCGCCCGAGCAGTCCTGCTTGTCCGACCACTTCACGCCAGCGTGAACACCAAGCCGGTACTGCGCCCTACAACCGGTCGAGACGTACACGGCCTTCGCGGTCGCGGCGACAGCAGCGCCGTCACCGTCGAGTTCGTGTGACTTCGCGGTGATGCGACCGGTCTTCTCGTCGAGGCCGTAGACCGTCGACTCGCTCTGCAGCCAAACCTTGCCACCTGCGGCCACCGGCTCGCCGCTGAAGTCTTCGGTGGTTCGGGCCCAGACCTGGGCTCCCGTGGTCGCCCGGAACGCACGGACCGTCCCGTCGAAGTCGTTCACGAAAACCCGTCCATCGCCGTACGCGAGAGCGTCGTAGAAGTAGGTCCCCGACAACGGGACAGGTCCCCATAGTTTTCGACCGGTCTTCGCACTGAGCGCATAGAGCAGTCCGCCGTAAGAGCCGCCTGGATCGCTCGACGTGACGAATACCCGCCCACCGACGATCAGGGGGTACGACGCCTGACCCTGCAGCGTGTCTCGCCAATGCTGGTGCAGCCGGGTCGGCAGCGCAGCGCAGGAGAACCCGGTGTGGGCGGCGTTCTCGTGGTCCGCCGTTGCGGTGCACGTCTTGCGCGCCTTGTGGCTGTGCTGCTCCGTCACCGCGGACCGCTGGTGCGACGCCACGGTGGGGCTGGCCGCCACCGCCGGAATGGCGGGGGTGGTACCGATGGCTAGGACCCCTACCCCGACCAGCAGCACCCCCGCTGACGAGATCCGCCCCCATCGCCGCACGGGTGCCTCCTGGGAATCGGTGTCTTGGTACCCCGTCTGTCCCCAAGGTTGCGGCGTTCAACCACGCAGACCCCGGCTGTCAGCAGCACATCGTGCGATAGCCCGCTGTGCTGCTGACAGACTCGGCGGTCAGATGGTCGGGATGACAGGATTTGAACCTGCGACCCCCTCGTCCCGAACGAGGTGCGCTACCAAGCTGCGCTACATCCCGAAGCCCTCGGAAGTCTAGCCGCCCGGGCGATCGGCTGGCCTGGCCACCAGTGACAGCAACGTCGCTTCGGGTGGGCACGCGAACCGCACCGGCGCGTAGGGCGAGGTGCCCAGGCCGGCTGAGACATGAAGCCAGCCGCCGTTGGATCCCCAGGCGGACAATCCGCGGGCCCGGCGTCGCTCGAGCCCGCAGTTGGTGACCAGGGCGCCGTAGCCCGGAACCCGGAGCTGGCCGCCGTGGGTATGACCCGACATCACCAGGTCGAAGCCGTCCGCGACGAAGCAGTCGACCAGCCGCGGCTCCGGGCTGTGCGACAGGCCGATCGCGACGTCGCTGTCCGGCGACACCCTGCCAGCGATCCGTGGGTAGTGGTCCGCCTGCAGGTGCGCATCGCTCACGCCGGCCAACTCGACGGACAGCCCTTGCAGCGAGACCGTCGTACGCCGGTGGGTGAGATCCAGCCAGCCCCGGTCGGTGAAGGCGTTGCGCAGCTCGCCCCAGGGGAGCGGGTCGCCATGCGGGCGGGGCGTTGTACTTCGCGGTTTCAGGTACCCGGCGGGGTTCTTGGCCACCGGCGCGAACCAGTCGTTCGACCCGGGGACGAACGCCCCCGGTACGTCGAGCAACGGTCCCATCGCCTTGAGCACTTCCGGTACCCCGCGTACGGCGGCCAGGTTGTCGCCGGTGTTCACGACGAAGTCCGGCCGCAATCGCGCCAGCCCGCGGACCCAGTCCACCTTCCACGGCTGGCCGGGGGTGATGTGCAGGTCGGAAAGATGGAGCACCCGAAGCGTGGGGGCTCCTGGCGGCAGCACCGGCAGCTCAACCTCGCGCAACCGGAACGCCTTCCGCTCATACCCCCAGGCGTAGGCGATGCTGCCGGCGGTGGCGAGCGCAAGACCGGCGACCGCGCGGGGGATCACACCCATGTCGGCCAGCCTAGGGTGAACCCATGGGTCTCAAGGAGCAGCTGCACGCCGAGATGACCGCGTCGCTGAAGGCGCGGGACGAGCTGCGCACCGCCACGTTGCGGATGGTGCTGACCGCCGTCACCAACGAGGAGGTCGCGGGCAAGTCGGCGCGCACACTGAGCGACGACGAGGTCGTCAAGGTCATCGCACGCGAGGCCAAGAAGCGTCGCGAGTCGGCCGAGGCCTTCGACAACGCCGGCCGCACCGAGCTGGCGGACCGGGAGCGGGCCGAGCACGACGTGCTCGAGGCCTACCTGCCGGCCCAGCTCTCCGACGACGAGCTCGCCGGGCTGGTCCGCGAGGCCATCGCCTCCGCCGGAGCGGCCGGCCCGCAAGCCATGGGACAGGTCATGAAGGCCGTGCAACCCGTGGTCGCCGGCCGAGCCGAGGGTGGTCGGATCGCTGCTGAGGTACGTCGACAACTCGCCGACTAATCCGGCCTCAGGGTTTCGGGCTGCCCGTCGACTTGGGCTTCGGCGAGACCGTGATCGGGGGCGGGTTGGGGCCCTTGCTGGGCGGATGGTCCTTCTTGTGCTTCTTCGGGGGCGGGGTCGGCTTGGGTGCGATGCCGTTGCTGACCAGGATCTCGACGGTTGTGCCCACGCCGACGCTGCTGCCGCCACCCGGCGAGGTGGATGCCACCGTCCCGGCCTTCTGGACGCTGTTGACCTCGCCCGGCTCGATGACCGGGGAGAAGCCGTCACTGGTCAGGATGGCCGAGGCCGTCGACGGTGAGTCGCCACTGACGTCCGGGATGGTGGCCGTCGTGCCCGCCTCGATGCTGAAGTCCGGTGGCGGGAACTCCTCCACTGGATCGCCCTCGAGGGCGGCGTTCATCGTGGCCTGCCAGATCTTCCCCGCGATGGTGGCGCCGAAGATCGGCTCGCCTTGGTATCGGCCACCAAAGGTGAGGCCGGTCAGCGAGGTGTTGGGAGCCGAGGGCACGCCTACCCACACCGCGGAGGCCAGTTGCGGGGTGTAGCCGGCGAACACCGACCCCTCGTAGTTGTCCACCGTTCCGGTCTTCGCAGCCGCTGGCCGACCCGAGAGAGCGTCGATCGTGCCGGTTGCGCCCGGGACGGTCAGCACGCCCTCGAGGATGTTCGTGACGGTGTCCGCGAGGCCCGGATCGACCACCTGATGGCAGTGCGCCTTCGGAACCGGATAGCTGTTGCCCTGGGTGTCGGTGATCTTCGTGATGACGATCGGCGAGCAGTACTTCCCGTGCGCGGCCATCGTGGCGTACGCGCCCGCGAGGTCCAGGGGAGTGAAACCACCGCCCGAGCCGAGAACGAACGACGGAACCTGTTCCGGGGCCTTCCCGTTGCCCTGAGTAACGCCCATCTGCTCCGCCAGTTTCACCGGCTCGCACAGCCCGGTGCGCTGTTCCAGCTGGGCGAAGAAGGTGTTCACCGAGAACCACGTGCCGGTCTTGAGGTTGAACGTCCCCGCTTCGCTGTCCCCGGCGTTGCTCACCGACGGCGAGTACGACAGCGACTCGCCGGAGCAGGTCCGGTAGCCGGGGAAGTCCTTGAGGATGGCCGGCGACTTGATGGCCGTCGAGAGCGGGATGCCCTCCTTGAGCGCAGCGGTGAGGACGAACAGCTTGAACGTCGACCCTGCCTGGAAGCCGTGGCTGCCGCCGTACCTGCGGTCGACCGCGTAGTCGTAGGTGTTCTCGCCCTTCTTGGTGTTGTTGCCGTACGTCTGGCTGACCGCCAGCGCTCTGACCTTGCCGGTGCCGGGTTGGACGACGGCCTCGGCGCCGACCACCTTGTCCGGTTCTTTGTGGTGGACGTAGGCGTGGATGCCCTGCTCGGCGGCGGCCTCCGCCTTCGGCGAGAGCGTCGTCTGCACGGTGAGCCCGCCCCGGCGCAGCAGCCCGAGACCGAGCCCGGGGGTGTGCTCGAACACGTGCTTCACGTAGTCGCAGAAGTACGGGTACTGCGACGACGTGCAGTCGTTCGGCTGTTGGTGGATGTGCAGCCTGACCTTCGAGGCCTGGGCGACGTCGTACTGCTGCTGGTCGATGAAGTGGTACTTCAGCATCTGGGCGAGGACGGTGTCGCGCCGTTCCGTCGCCGTGGCCGGGTGCAGCCGCGGGTTGTAGGCGTCCGGGGACTGCACCAGGCCGGCCAGCAGCGCGCTCTGCGCGAGGTCGAGCTTGGCGACCGGCTCGTTGAAGAAGTGCCGGGCGGCCGTCCCGACGCCGTAGGCACCATCGCCGAAGTAGGCGATGTTGAGGTAGCGGGACAGGATCTGGTTCTTGGTGAGCTTGTGCTCGAGCGCGATCGCGTACCGCGCCTCGCGGATCTTGCGGCTGTAGGTGTCCGCGATCGCCGCCGCCCGCTGCTTCTTGGTGTGGGCGTCCTCGATCAGCACGTTCTTCACGTACTGCTGGGTGAGGGTCGATCCGCCCTGGGACACCTGTCCGGACGAGCCGTTCGCGAGCAGCGCGCGCAGCGTGCCTTTGACGTCGATCCCGCCGTGCTCGTAGAACCGCACGTCCTCGATGGCGATGAGCGCCTTCTGCATGACGAGCGGCACCGCGGACAGCGGGACCACCACGCGGTCCTGGTCGTAGAAGCTGGCGATCTTCTCGCCGTTGGCCGCCCGGATCGTCGACACCTGCGGGAGCGGAGCCTCTTTCAGGTCCGTCGGCAGGCTCTGGAAGTCGTTGCTTGCCGTTCGGGCGGCAATGCCGACGCCGCCCACGAACGGCAGGAGGATGCCCGCCACGAGCACGCCGGCGACGACACTCACGATCAGGAGGATCCCGACGCGGAGGGAGATCTTCGCGGCCATCTGGTCAGGGTACGGCGACCCCCCGCACCATTCGGTCTAACGCCACCCATCCTTTAGGACTAGGAAAAGACCGTACGAACGGGGGCTGTCATACCGGGTGTCCGTTTCGTACTGTGATGACAGCGGCTGTACCACGGGGGCCGCCTCGATGAATCATCACCGAGTGACGCGACAGACGTGAGGGAATGCCCACAATGCCCTGGATTGACGACTGGACCAGTCGAGCCGCCTGTAGCAACCAAAAGCCGGACGAGTTGTTCGTCCAAGGAGCCGCCCAGAACCGTGCCAAGACGGTCTGCGGCGGATGCCCAGTTCGCACCGAGTGCCTAGCCGACGCCCTCGACAACAAGGTCGAGTTCGGCGTGTGGGGCGGCCTGACTGAGCGTGAGCGCCGCGCGTTGCTTCGCCGGCGCCCGACCGTCAAGTCCTGGCGCGAGCTGCTGGAGTCGGCGATGGCCGACTTTGAGGCGTCCCGGGCCGATGCCGTCCAGGTGGCCGGCTAGCGCCTCGACCTCAGCTGGTTCCGGCCAGCTCCGACCCGATCTTCCGCAGCCCCGCAAGGTCGTGGACGTCGCCGGCCTGCGCGGCCACATTGACGACCTTGACCCCGGGATGTGCCGAGCTGAACTGCTTCGCGCGGCGGGCATCGCGGGTCGCCAGCGCCATTCGTTCGGCGTGCACCCGCAGTACGGCGGCGGCGATCGGCTGCTCGCCGGCCGATTCCAGCCCTTCAGCCGCGGCAACTGATCGACCGACCGATAGGCCATTCGCCGGGGACGTGTGGACCCGGTTGAGCACCAGACCGGCCAGCGGCATCCGCTCGGACTCCAGGCGTTCGACGAAGTACGCCGCCTCCCGCAGGGCGTCCCGCTCGGGGACGGCGACGACGACGAACGACGTTCCGGGCTCCTTGAGCAGCTGGTAGGTCTGGTCGGCGCGTTCCCGGAACCCGCCGAACATGGTCTCCAGCGAGGCGACGAACAGGCTCAGGTCCTTCAGCGCCTGCGCACCCAGGATCTTGGTGAGGACGTCCGTGAACATCTTCACGCCCACCGTGAACACCTTGAGGTAGGCCCGGCCGCCGGCCTTCGCCGGCGCCAGCAGGATCCGGATCATGCGGCCGTCGAGGAACCGGCCGAGCCGCTGCGGCGCGTCGAGGAAGTCCAGCGCGGACCGGCTCGGCGGGGTGTCGACCACGATGAGATCCCAGCGGCCCTCGGCCTTGAGCTGCCCCAGCTTCTCCATCGCCATGTACTCCTGCGTGCCCGCGAAGCTGGAGGACAGCGAGACGTAGAACGGGTTGGCGAGGATCTGCTTCGCCCGCTCCGGGTCGCTGTGGGTCAGCACGATCTCGTCGAACGTGCGCTTCATGTCGAGCATCATCGCGTCGAGATGGCCGCCCTTGGCCGCCGCGACGCCCTTCACGGCGCGGGGGGTGTTGTCGAGCTCGGTGAGCCCCATCGACTGGGCGAGCCGGCGGGCCGGGTCGATGGTGAGGACGCAGACGGTCCGGCCTCGTTCCGCGGCCCGCAGCGCGAGCGCGGCCGCCGTGGTCGTCTTGCCGACCCCGCCGGCACCGCAGCAGACGATGATCTGGGCCTCGTCGAGTAGCTTGTCGACAGCGAGGGTGCGGTCGGCCACGTCAGACCATCCCGGTGTCGTGCAGCCGGCCGGCCAGCTCGTAGAGCCCGGACAGGTCAGCGGCGTCGTCGATCAACGGCAGCTCGTACGTCGGTCGATGGAGGTCATCGAGCAGCGCGCGCTCGCGGCGCTCCAGCAGCACCCGGCCGGCATGGTCCGTCGCCTCACCGGCCAGCGCGGTGACCAGCGGAGCGTCCGCGTCGAGGCCAGCGGCCTTGAGGCCCCTGCGCAGCGCCGGCTTGTCCACCTTGCCCTGGGCAGCCGCCTCGAGCGCGTCCTCGGGCAGCAGCGGCTCGCGGACCATATTGACGAACACCGCGCCCACCGGCAGGTCCGTCGCGGTCAGCTCGGCGATCCCGTCGATCGTCTCCTGGACCGGCATCTCCTCGAGCACGGTCACCAGGTGGACAGCGGTCTTCGACGACTGCAGCAGCCGCATCACGCTGTCGGCCTGGTTGCGGACTGGGCCCATCCGGGCCAGCGCGGCCACCTCGGTGTTGACGTTGAGGAACCGGGCGATCCGCCCGGTCGGCGGGGCGTCGAGCACCACCGCGTCGTACAGCCGACCGCCACCCCGTCGTTCCCGGGTGGTGGCCTCCATCACCTTGCCGGTGAGCAGGACGTCGCGCATGCCGGGAGCGATCGTGGTGGCGAAGTCGATGGCACCGAGCTTCTTGAGCATCGAGCCGGCCCGACGCAGGTTGTAGAACTGCTCGAGGTACTCCAGCAGGGCCTGCTCCGGATCGATCGCGAGGGCGTAGACCTCGCCGCCACCGCGGGCGACCGCGACCTTGCGCTCCTCGTACGGCAGCGGCGGCGTGTCAAAGAGCTGGGCGATGCCTTGCCTGCCCTCGACCTCGGTGAGCAGGACCTGGCGGCCTCCAGCCGCGAGGGACAGCGCGAGCGCCGCGGCGACAGTCGTCTTCCCGGTGCCGCCTTTGCCGCTGACGACATGCAGCTTGACGGCGGGGAACTCACTCACCGGGCAAGCGTAGACATCGTGATCATCGGCTGGAATCCGGCTCGGAAACGGCAGGAGAACAAGGGGTGCGTGTGGAACCTGAACTACGGGGAAAGCAGGGGGTCAGGATCCGCGGAGGTACGCCACCATGATCGACGTCGCGATATGGCGGGCATATGCCGAATGCCAGGCCGACAACGCGACGTACTTCTATGCGCCGGCTCACTTCGAGCGCAAGCCCGAGAAGGATTATCGCGAGGGCATCGCGCGCGCGCTGTGGCGGGCCTGCAAGGTGCAACCGCAGTGCCTGCAGTACTCCCTCGAAGTGGCCGAGTCGCACGGGATCTGGGGTGGCCTCAACGAGCTCGAGCGCAAACGGCTGCTGCGCCGGCGCAAGGCTGAGGCGGAGGCTGCGGCCGCCGCCGAGACTGCCTGTCCGGCCTGATCGGCGCGGGCCTAGTCTCGGCTGGTGCAGAAATGGGAGTACGCCACAGTTCCACTGCTCGTGCACGCGACGAAGCAGATCCTCGACACCTGGGGCGTGGACGGGTGGGAGCTCGTCCAGGTCATCCCCGCCCCGGGCGGCGGTGACCAGCTCGTCGCCTACCTGAAACGTCCGTTGCCGTGAGCCGGGTCGAGGAGCGGTTGGGTGACCTAGGGCTGCAGCTGCCCGAGGTCGTCCCGCCGTTGGCGTCGTACGTGCCTGCGGTGCGCGTCGGAGACCTGGTGTGGACCTCGGGTCAGCTTCCGATGGTGGACGGCGCCTTGCAGGTGACCGGCAAGGTCGGCGCCGAGGTCGACCCGGAAACCGCCAGCGGCCTCGCCCTCACCTGCGCCCTGAACGCGCTGGCCGCGATCAAGGCCGAGATCGGCGACCTCGACACGGTCGCCCGGGTCGTCAAGGTCGTCGGGTACGTCGCCAGCGACCCCTCGTTCACGGGGCAGCCGGCGGTCGTCAACGGGGCCAGCCAGCTGCTCGGTGAGGTCTTCGGCGACGTCGGGCGTCACGCCCGCAGCGCCGTCGGGGTCGCCGTCCTGCCGCTGGACGCGCCGGTCGAGGTCGAGCTGGTCGTGCAGATCGGCGGCTGAGCATGGCCGCGACCGCATGACGACGCCCGCATGACTGATCCCCGGGCGCTCCCGCCGAGCTTCGCTGAGACGGCGCGCGCCTACGCCCGCGGCGAGCTGCAGGTGGCCGAGCCGCGTCCAGCTGCCACCGTCGTCCTGCTCCGCGACCCGCCGGCTGGCACGCCGAGCACCGAGCCGCAGGCCTACTTGCTCCGGCGGGTCGCCACGATGGCGTTCGCGGCCGGGATGTTCGTGTTCCCCGGCGGATCGGTCGATCCCCGGGACGAGGAGCTGCCCGACACCGCGTGGGTCGGTCCGCCGGCGACCGCGTGGGCCGGGCCGCTGACCGCTACGGCACCGCTGGCGCGCTCGCTGGTGTGTGCCGCCGTGCGTGAAACCTTCGAGGAGTCCGGCGTACTGCTGGCCGGGCCGAGCGCCGACGAGGTGGTGCTCGACACCAGCAGCGAGGACTGGGAGACCGACCGGCTGGCGCTGCTCGACCGCTCGCTGTCGCTGGCCGAGCTGCTGCAGCGACGGGGTCTCGTGCTGCGGGCCGACCTGCTCCGGGCCTGGGCGCACTGGGTCACGCCGGAGTTCGAGCCGCGGCGCTACGACACCCGGTTCTTCGTCGCCGCCATGCCCGCCGGCCAACGCACCCGGGACGTCGGCGGCGAGTCCGACCGCGTCACCTGGATCCGGCCGGCCGACGCCCTGCACGCGCACTCCCGCGGCGAACTGGCGTTGCTCCCCCCCACCATCGTCACCCTCGCCGAGCTGGCGACGTACCCGTCGATCGATGCCGTGCTCGCGGCCGGCACCGAGCGCGACGTGCGCCCCGTCCTGCCGAAGATCGCGCTCGGGGACGATGACCAGGCGCGGCTGCTGCTCCCCCATGACGACGGCTACCCGCCGGATCCGTCATGACCGGCATCGAGCAGGCCACGCCGCGGGCTGCCCGACTGCTCGCGCCCAACCCGGGCCCGATGACCCTCGACGGCACCAACAGCTGGGTGTTGCGGGAGCCGGGCGGCGATCGGGTGGTGGTCGTCGACCCCGGGCCGCTGGACCCCGGACATCTCGAGGCGCTGGCTGCAGCGGGCCCGGTCGCGCTGATCCTGCTCACGCACGGCCACATCGATCACAGCGAAGGCGCACCGCGACTGCATGAGCTGACCGGGGCGCCGGTCACGGCGTTCGACCCGGCGTATTGCCTCGGTGCGGATCCACTACGGGTCAGCCCGGGGAGCGGCTCGTCGCAGCGGGCGTCGGTCGGCGAGTTGGACTGGTTGACCGTGCTGACCCCGGGCCATACGTCGGACTCGGTGTGCTTCCTGCTGGAGGCCGACCGTGCGTTGCTGACCGGAGACACGATCCTCGGCCGTGGCACCACCGTCGTCGCGCATCCGGATGGCCGGCTCGGCGACTACCTCGACTCGCTCCGCCGGCTGCGTGACCTCGCCCGTGACGACGTGTCCACCGTGCTCCCTGGGCACGGCCCGGTCCTCGAGGATGCACTCGGCGTGATCGAGGGGTACCTCGCCCACCGAGCCGAACGGCTCGCCCAAGTCGAGGCGGCCGTGGTGGCCGGTGACCGGGACGCGCCGTCCGTCGTACGCCGGGTGTACGCCGATGTCGATCCGGTGCTCTGGCCGTTCGCCGAGCTGTCGGTGCGGGCGCAGCTGGACTACCTGGCCGCTAACGGGCTCGGCGAGCCAGCCGATCCCGGTCGATGAGGAGCACAGTCCGCCCCTCGAGTCGCAACCAGCCGCGACTGGCGAACTCCGAAAGCGCCTTGTTGACCGTCTCGCGGCTCGCGCCGACGAGCTGCGCCAGCTCCTCCTGGGTGAGGTCGTGCTGCACCCGGGTGCCGTCCGCCTCCTCGGTGCCGAACTTCTCGGCGAGGTCGAGCAGCGCCTTGGCGACTCGACCGGGGACGTCGGTGAAGACCAGATCGGCGAGCGATTCGTTGGTACGTCGGAGCCGCTGGGCCAGCGCCCGCAGCAGCTGACCCGCGACGGCAGGCCGATCGAGCAGCAGCGGCCGTAGGTCGTCGTGGTCGAGCGAGGCGAGCCGGCTATCGGTGACCGCGCTGACGCTGGCGGTGCGCGGCCCCGGATCAAACAACGACAGCTCGCCGAACATGTCCCCTGACCCGAGCACCGCGAGCAGGTTCTCCCGACCGTCGGGGGCGGAGCGCCAGATCTTCACCTTCCCGTCGAGGATGACGAACAGCCGGTCTCCGGCATCTCCTTCGCGGAAGACGATGTGCCCGCGGGGGACCGCCCGGGTCGTCATTGCGGCTTCTAGCGTCTCAGCGGACTCCCCGTCGAGGGCTGCGAACAGCGGCAACTGGGCGAGCCCTCCGTCCACGGTGCCCTCCCAGACCTTCGCCGTCGGTGCCGTTCCTTACCCGCGAGCGGCAGCGCGGGTCGAACGGAGCCTAGCGATCCGGGCGAGCCGGGCCCGGCGGCGCCAGTGGCGGTCGACCGGTTTGGCGCAGCTGTCCGTCACCAGGAGCTCGACCTCCTCGGCGGCGCTGCTGCGGATCAGCTCGGCGACATGGTCACCGATCTTCACGTCGTTGAGCGGACGCTCGACCCGCTCCATCGCGAGGACCGCCAGCATGAGAGCGGGCGGGAAGGTCAACGTCAGCGCGAACAGCATCGAGGGCCATTGTGCCCGATCCGGCCCAACCCATGCGTCGGGTCAGGAGCTGGCGGCGCTCGCCCGGCGCGGCTTGCTGGGCAGGACCGACAGGCACAGGTCGGGGTCCTCGCGGTAGCGCGCGATCAGTTCGCTGGTCGCCGCCGCCAACCGGCGGTGCAGTGCCGAGCGGTACGCCGAGAGCTGGGTCTCGGCACTCATCAGCTCGTGAACGAGCGTCGCATTGCCCGCACTGTCGCCGGTTCGGGGCTCGCGGCCCCACAGCTGCACCAGGTCCGGCAATGGGGGCATGTCGTCGACCGGGACGATCGTCAGCAAAGCGGTCCGGGTGCCACCGATCCGGCTCTCGGCGAAGACGCCGGAGAGGTCTTCGGTGGCCGTCGAGGCACCGGTGTCGACGGCTCGCACGACGTCGAGACGGGCCTGCAGGATGCGCCGCCAGTACGAGACGCGGTTTTCCTCGGTCGACAAGGCAGCCCGGTAGTTGCGCAGCCCGTCCAGGGACAGGTGCGCGAACTCCGCGCTGCGCTCGGGCGCCGCTTCGAAGCGGTTGGCCGTCGGCCGGTTGGGCATCGTCACTCTCCGTCGGTGTCACGAGCGGCATCGACCCGTTCCGGAAACCGCTTAAGGCGGCGATCGGGTGTGTCACCCGCGCTAACTGGAGCAATCCGCCCCGCCGTACCCTCCAATGCGTGGAGACCCGAACGGCGCTGGTACGCCGGGCCCGGCGCATCAACCGGGTCCTCGCCGAGACCTATCCGGACGCGCATATCGAGCTGGACTTCACGACTCCGCTTGAGCTGATCGTCGCCACGGTGCTCTCGGCGCAGAGCACCGACAAGGGTGTCAACCTGGTGACCCCGAAGCTGTTCGCGAAGTACCGGACCGCGGCGGACTACGCGTCAGCCGACCGGGCCACGCTCGAGATCGAGATCAAGTCCACCGGGTTTTTCCGGGCCAAGACCAACAGCCTGATCGGGCTGGGGCAGGCGCTCGTGGAGCGGTACGACGGTGAGGTGCCGCCGCGACTCAAGGACCTGGTCACGCTGCCCGGCGTCGGTCGCAAGACGGCGAACGTGGTGCTGGGCAACGCCTTCGGGATCCCGGGGATCACCGTCGACACCCACGTGGGTCGGCTCGCCCGCCGCTTCGGGTGGACCACCGAGCACGATCCGGTCAAAGCCGAGCACGACATCGGCTCGCTGTTCCCGAAGCGCGACTGGGTGATGCTCAACCACCACCTGATCTTCCACGGCCGACGGATGTGCCACGCCCGCCGTCCCGCATGCGGCGTCTGCCCCGTCGCGCAGTGGTGTCCGTCGTTCGGTGAGGGGCCCACCGATCCGGCGGTGGCGGCGAAGCTCGTGAAGACCCCCGCCGAGGTCGAGGTCAGTCTGTGAGCCACCGCCTCGCCGCCGTGCTGATTGCCCTGGCGGCGGTCTGCGCGGCCTGCGGCAGCGGGTCGAGTTCGTCGTCACTGGGCGGCCCGCCCGTCACCAAGGGCCCGTCGGACGCCAGCCTGGTCAAGGCGGCGAAGCTGACGCCGTGCCCCTCCTCGTCGTCGCAGCCGGTGAGCCACGGGCTGCCCGACGTCACGCTGCCCTGCGTCGGCGCAGGACCGGCCGTCCACCTGGCCGGGCTGACCGGGACGCCGTCGGTGGTCAACGTGTGGGCGTCATGGTGCACCGAGTGCCGCCCCGAGATGCCCTACCTCTTGACCCTCTCGAGCCGGCTGGCCGGCAAGGTGCGCGTGCTCGGTGTCGACACGGCCGACACCGACGGTGGGGCGCTGAGCTTCGCCGCCGCGCATGCGATGCACTACCCGTCGGTGTCGGACCCGACCAACAAGGTCATCGACGGGTTGCACATCTCCCCCGGGCCGCCCGAGACAGCTTTCGTCAATGCTGCCGGTGTTGTCGTCCACGTTCATCCCGGCGGCTACTCCAGCCTCGGCCAGCTGCAGCACGACGTGGCGACGTACCTTCACGTCTCGGCCTGACATGGCGATCCCGGAGTGGTTGCAACCGCTCGCCGACGCCCTGATCGCTCCCGACGCCTTCGGCTTCCTGCGGCAGCCGTTGCCGGAGGACCCGTCGCTGCGACGCGCGGCCGTGCTCATCCTGTTCGGCGAAGGTCCTGACGGGCCTGACGTCCTGCTGCTGCAGCGCAGTGACGACCTGCGCAGCCACGCCGGTCAGCCGGCGTTCCCCGGCGGTCAGCTCGATCCGGACGACGACGGCGCGGTCGGTGCGGCGCTTCGCGAGGCACAGGAGGAGACAGGCGTCGACCCTTCCGGCGTCGAAGTCTTTGCGGTGCTGCCGGAGCTGTGGGTGCCGCCGAGTGCGCACGCGGTGACACCCGTCGTGGCCTGGTGGCGGACACCTAGTGACGTGGGGCCGGGCGACCCGCTCGAGGTCGCGGCGGTCGCACGGGTCCCCATCTCGGCGCTGGTCGACCCGGCCAACCGGTTGTCGGTGCGACACTCCAGCGGGTTCCTCGGCCCGGCGTTCCGGGTCGCTGACATGCTGGTCTGGGGGTTCACGGCCGGCGTCCTGGACCGGTTGCTGACGCTCGCCGGTTGGGACGTGGGCTGGGACCACGACCGCGTCGAGACGTTGCCTGCGCAGGCGGGCTGATGGACACCCTCGACCTCGTCCTGCTGCTTGCGTGCGTGGCCTTCGGCATCAGCGGTTACCGGCAAGGCTTCCTCATCGGCGTGATGTCCTTCGCCGGCTTCCTCGGTGGCGGTGCGATCGGTGCGCACTTTGCCCCCGCGCTGCACCATCACGCGAGCGTCGGCCTGGGTTCCGCATTGTTCGGGCTGCTGGTGGTGCTCATCTTTGCGGGCATCGGCCAGCTGATCACCGCGAGCCTCGCCTTCGCGATCCGCCGCCGGATCAGCTGGACTCCGGCCCGCACTGTCGACTCACTCGGCGGGGCCGTGGTCAGCGTGGCGTCCCTCCTGCTGGTCGCCTGGCTGATCGGCACCGCACTGGCCAACAGCGCGGAGACCGGGCTGAGCAGCCAGGTACGTCGGTCAGCTGTCCTCGGTGCGGTCGACCACGTGGTCCCCGCCTCGGCGCAGACCTGGTTCTCCTCGTTCCGACGGTTGCTCGACAGCGACGGCCTGCCCGAGGTCTTCGGAGGCATCGGAGCGGATCACGTCACACCGGTCGCAGCGCCCAACCCCCGGCTCGCGCGCAGCCGGGGCGTGCTAGCGGCGCGACCCTCGATCGTGAAGGTGACGGGGGTGGCGCCGTCGTGCTCGCGGCGACTGGAGGGCAGCGGGTTCGTCATCTCGCCCGACCACATCCTCACCAATGCCCACGTCGTCGCCGGTGTCGACGGCCCGAACGTCCAGACGGCAGACGGGGCCACGCACTCGGCGCAGGTGGTCTACTTCGATCCCAAGCGCGACGTGGCCATCCTCGACGTACCCGGCCTCGGCGAGCCGCCCTTGGGCTTCGGACCCGCGGTCAGCCGTGGACATGGCGCGGTCGTGGCGGGATATCCCGAGGACGGCCCCTTCTCGGCGCTGGCCGCCCGGGTGCGAGGCGTGGAACGCGCCCGAGGACCGGACATCTACCAAGAGACCGAGGTCACCCGGCAGATCTACGCGCTCTACGCGACCGTCCTTCCTGGCAACTCCGGTGGGCCGCTGCTCGACAGCGACGGCGGGGTGCTCGGCGTCGTCTTCGCGTCCTCCACCGATAACAAGCACACCGGATACGCGCTGACCGCTGCCGAGGTCGCTCCGGACGTCCGGGCCGGGAAGTCGGCAACGAGCGCGGTGTCGACCGATGGCTGCGACTGAGCAACCGTGACGCCGATCACACCCGCAGATCGCTAACTTTTGCAAGCAGTGCGGCTAGATTTGTTGCTGTGCAAGGGAACTTCCCGGGCATGGCACATCAATGGAGGCCACGGTGACACGCATCGAGATCGCACGCCACGCGGCCGCCGATCCGGCGAGCGTGGCACTTCTGCTGGCCGAGCCGACCGGATTGGCCCGACCTGCCGACCCGGACTCGGCGCCGGATGCAGAGGTGTTCGGTGAGCTCAGCCCGGTACGCCGTACCGATGCCGGCTTCGTCGCCGGTCTCGAGGTGGCCGGGTCCAGTGGCACCGGTCACGGCCGGGTGAGGGTCATACCGACCGCCGACGACGGCTGTGACGTCCGGCTCACGCTCAGCGTGATGGACGATGCGCTCGGGTGGCAGGCCGAGGGGTGGGCGAGGACCTACCTGGACTCACTCGTCGAGCGGGCGCGGCTGCGGTCGTCGGCTGCCTGACCCGACCAGCGGTGGCGGTGCTCCCGTGGGTGCCAGCGCCCATGCCCGCAGCCGGTCGACCGGCACGCCGTACGGCGAGGATCCCGCGAACCCGCCCAGGTGCTCGGCAGCCCGCCGCAGCAAAGCGGCGGACCCCGACTGGTTGCCGCGTAGCAGGTGGGTGATCCCCACCGCCAGTTGCGCCAGCCCGCGCCACAGCTCACGCTCCTCACCGTCGGTCTGCTTCCAGACCGCCTCGAGAACTTCGTGCGCGGTGAACGGACGCCCCTCGTCGATCAGCCGCTGCGCGGTCTCGAGCGCCTGATCGGGCGGCAGCGCCGGATCGTCGTACGGCGCGAAACCGGCGACTCCTCGTGGCAACGGCCGTCCCAGGGCGTCGCGCGACCGGGCATTGCGGGGACGGCCCGCGGGGTCGCGGTCGCGTTCCCGGCCCGGTGTCATGCGCTGCACCAGCGCAGCAGCTCGGCGGTGACGGCGTCCGGCGCCTCCTCGTGCGGGAAGTGCCCCGCGCCGTCGATCAGCCGCCATTCGTAGGTGCCGCGCACGTAGCGGCTCGACCGTTGTGCGGAGCGCGGCAGCACGCAGCGATCCAGTTCCCCGTGCAGCTGCAGCGTCGGTGCCTTCACCGGCCGGCGCAGCGCCGAGCGGAACCGCCGACCGTCACTGCGGAGCACCGAGCGGAACGCCCATCGGTAGTACTCCAGCGCGCGGTTCGGGGTGTAGAGGACCTGCATCGCCTCGCGGCAACGACGCTCGGTCTCACCGTCGGGGAATCCCGGGCCGCCCCAGTCGCGTAGCAGTCGGGCGACGTTGGCTCCGTCGTCGGCGACGAGCCAGCGCTCCGGCGCCCAGGGCAGCTGGAACCTCAGCATGTACCGGCTGGCGGTGAACTGTTCCCGGTCGCGAAGCAACACGGCGGGCCAGCGCAGCGGATGCGGGATCGACATCACCACGAGCCGGCGGACCACATTGGGGTGCAGCGCTGCGACTGACCAGCCGAGATGGCCGCCCCAGTCGTGGCCGACGATCACGGCGTCCTCGGCGCCCAACGAACGCACCATGCCGGCGACGTCGCCGGCGAGGGTCATCGCGTCGTACCCGCGGGGTGGCTTGTCGCTCCCGCCGTAGCCACGCAGGTCCGGCGCGACTGCTCGGAAACCGGCCGCGGCCAGCGCGGTCAGCTGATGTCGCCACGACCACCAGAACTCCGGAAACCCGTGCAGCAGCAGGACGAGCGGGCCGGAGCCGGCCTCGGCCACATGGATCCGAATGCCGTTGGCGCTGATGTCCCGATGGGACCACGGCCCGTCGATGTGGACGACCGAGTCGTCGACGATCCGTCGCGACGATGCCACGCGGCCAGCCTGGCACACGTTTGTTGCCCTGCCGTCTGGGCGGCTGCGGGACCCACTCCGGACGTCGAATCGCGTTCACTGCGACGAAGAGTCGCCGTGGCCGGATAACGACCCTAGAAGGTGGTCAGACGGCCACGGTGATGGACTGCCTCGGCTTCGAAGTGCGAGCGCCGGACGTCAGGTGTGGGAGGCGCGGAGTTTTTCTAGTTCGGCGGACGGGGGCGTCTGGGTGGGGTGCTTCGCCCAGGCGACGTCGGCCTTGACGGTCTGGATGGTGCGGGCCGGTGGTCCGATCTTCACCAGCTTGCCGAGGCCGAGGGCGACGAGCAGCCCAGCGACGATCCCGTAGAGCCCGCCCATGCAGAGGAAGCCGGCCCAGACCGGGATGCCACCGCCATCCGCGATGCCGAACGCCCCGGCGAACGACAACAACCCGAGCGCAAACAAGCCGAGGAACCCCGCGCCGCCGAGGAACCCGGCGCCGATTCCGGCGCGCTTCGCCTCCTCGGCGATCTCGGTCTTGGCGAGCTCGACCTCCTTGTGGATTAGCTCCGAGAGGTCGCGCGTCGCGGTCGCTACCAGTTCGCCGAGCGACTGATCCGCAACGGGAGTCCCGTTGCCGCCGTAGGTTCGTGTCGAGGCCATGAGTGGTCCCTCCCCTGTCGTGGCCGGTGCCACGCGCTCGTTGCTGGTCGACTACCCGGCTCGTCGACTCCAGACACGCGATGATGACCGATGGGCGTACCCCCATCGTGCGGCAGCCGCCACGACGGCGGCGCCGGCGACGCCCAGCGCGACCGGACGGCTGCTGCGCCCGACCCGCGTCCGCAGCGGCACCGGGTGGCGGAAGCGCAGTACCGGCCAGCCTCGGGCCATCGCCTCGCGGCGTAGACCTCGGTCGGGGTTGACGGCGTACGGGTGTCCGACCGCTTCGAGCATCGGTACGTCCGTCGCCGAGTCGCTGTAGGCGTAGCAGTCCGCCAACGTCCAGCCGCGCTCGGCGGCAAGCTCGCGGATCGCGGTCGCCTTGTGTGGGCCGAATGAGTAGAACTCGAGCTCGCCGGTGTAGCGGCCGTCGACGACAGCCATCCGCGTGGCGATCACATGATCGGCGCCGAGCAGCTCGCCGATCGGCCCCACGACCTCCTCGCCGCTGCTCGAGACGATGACGACGGGGCGCCCGGCGGCCTGGTGCTCCTCGATGAGCACGGCGGCCTCGTCGTAGACCAACGGGTCGATGAGGTCCCGGAACGCCTCGCCCACGATCTCGTTGACGTGTTCGACGTCCCACCCGGTGATCATTCGGGCCATGCCGTCACGCAGCCTGGCCATCCGTTCCTCATCGACGCGACCGAGGTGGTAGGTCAGCCGAGCGTAGGCACCCTTCATCACCGTGCCGCGACTGATTAGACCGCTGTCGTAGAAAGTGCGGCCCAGCGCAAGCGTGCTCGACGTGGCGATGATCGTCTTGTCGAGGTCGAAAAACGCGGCCGAGGCCATTGCCCCAGCGTACGGCGAACCGATAATCCATCCCTGATGCAAATGTCTCGCGGTTCGCTGGTTTGATGGTCCTTGACGCGGGCATGTGACAGTCGTCGCCTTGCGACATCGATCTGATCCGGCTCACCCCCCCGAAGCCGGATCTTGTGACGGCCCCCGCTACCCCCCCAGCGGGGGTCGTCCCACGTCCGGGCCATGTCATCCCCAGCCTCGCTGCGGTGCCGAGCCATCCACATGCGCATCCGCCCGGCCGCTCCGGCGCGGTCGCATCGACGACGGTGGCCCCATGCTCCCCGTCCTGTTGGTCACCCGCGACGACGGCGTGCGCGATGCGGTCGCCCGGCTGGCCGCTCTTGCGGGCGCACCGGTACAGATGCAGTCGCCGGGCGCCGCAGCCAGAGCAGCCTGGAAGTCGGCCGGCCTGGTGGTGCTGGGCCCCGATGTCGTCGCGGTTCCCGGGGTGCCTCGCCGGGATGGCGTCGTGGTCGTCACCGAGCAGTCTCCCGACGAGGCGCTGTGGCATCGGGCCGTGGCAGTGGGAGCCCAGCAGCTCCTGACCTTGCCCGAGGGCGAGTCCCGGCTCCTGGAGTTGCTGGTCGCAGCTGCCGAGCCGGCCCACAGTCGCGGTGCCGTGGTCGGCATCGTCGGCGGGTGCGGTGGTGCAGGTGCTTCGACGTTGGCGGCCGGGCTGGCCCTGACGGCCGCGCGGACCGGCGCGGTCATCCTGATCGACGCCGACCCGCTGGGTGGCGGACTCGATGTACTGCTCGGAGCCGAGCACCGGCCGGGAGCCCGATGGGCCGATCTCGCCGGGACCAGCGGCCGGCTCTCGGCCGCGGCCCTGCTTGACGCGCTGCCGCAGGTCGATGGCGTGGCCCTGCTGTCGTGGGACCGCGGTGACGTCATCGAGCTGCCCGCCGAGGCAGCGAGCAGCGTGGTCGACGCCGCGTCCCGGGCGGTGCCCACGGTCGTCGTCGACCTACCGCGAGCGCTCGACCCAGCCGCGGAGGTCTGTGCTGCCGACTGTGACGAGGTCCTGCTGGTGGTGCCGACCACGGTCCGGTCTAGCGCCGCGGCGGTGAGGGTGGCGCGGCGGCTGCGCGCCGTGGCCACCGTGACCGGGCTCGTCATCTGCGATGCCGGATCGCCCCGTCTTGCCCCCGACGACGTGGGCACCGCGCTCGGGCTTCCGGTGCGAGCCGTGCTGCGGCGCGACCGGGACGTCGCGATTGCCGCCCGCCAAGGCAGGCCGCCCATTGGCCGGTCTCGCGGCACGCTGCACGACTGCTGCCGGTCCCTGCTGACTGAGCTGGCGACGGCCGGTCGGGTCGCGGCGTGAGCGACGACGCGCTGCTCGATCGGGTTCGCCGGCGGATCTCGCTCGCGCCGGGCGGCCTGGACCCGGCCGCGCTCGCCGCGGCGCTGCACGACGAGGCACCCATGGCCGGCGCCAGCGGCCTGCTCGCCGCCTCCCACACGCTGCGTTCGGAAATCATCGGCGCCGGAGTGCTCGAGCCGCTGCTCCGGGAGCCTGGCGTCACGGATGTCCTCGTCAACGGCCCCGGCCCGGTGTGGGTCGACCGTGGCGCTGGCCCCGAGCGCGCTGGCCTGGATCTGC
Organism: Mycobacteriales bacterium; assembly: GCA_036267755.1. Lineage (GTDB taxonomy): Bacteria > Actinomycetota > Actinomycetes > JAFAQI01 > JAFAQI01 > DATAVK01. The sequence continues at coordinate 9,520 of DATAVK010000137.1, read as the reverse complement.
CCGACGAGGCGGCGGTACGACGCCTAGCGGTGCGGCTGATCGGTGCGGGTGGCCGACGACTGGACGATGCCGCGCCCTATGCGGACGCCCGGCTACCCGACGGCACTCGCGTCCACGCGATCCTCCCTCCGCTGTCGCCGCAAGGCACCTGCCTGTCGCTGCGGGTGCCGCCGCGCCGCACGTTCTCCCTCGAGGATCTGGTCGGTCTCGGTGCCGTGCCGTCGCCGGGTGTGCGGCTGCTTCGGGCGTTGGTGCGGGGCCGGCTGGCGTTTCTCGTGACGGGCGGCACGGGCAGTGGGAAGACAACCGTGCTCTCGACGCTGCTGTCGTCGGCGGCCCCGGCCGAGCGGCTGGTGCTCGTTGAGGACGCCCCGGAGCTGCGACCTGAGCACCCGCACGTGGTCCGCCTCGCTGCCCGCGTGCCAAACACCGAAGGTGAGGGCGCCGTCAGTCTCGAGACCCTGGTCCGGCAGGCACTGCGGATGCGGCCGGATCGGCTGGTCGTCGGTGAGGTGCGCGGCAACGAGGTGCTGGACCTGCTCGCGGCGCTCAACACCGGCCACGAGGGCGGTTGCGGGACCGTGCACGCCAACCGGGCCGAACATGTGCCCGCCCGGATCGAGTCGCTGTGTGTCCGGGCCGGCGTACCGCGGGAGGCGGCGCACAGCCTGTTGCTGGCCGCGGTCGACGCCGTGGTGCACCTCGCCCGCGACGCGACCGGACGACGGGTGGTCGTGGGCCTGGGCGTGCTCGTCCCTGGCGCCAGCGGCCGGGCGGAGGTGCGTCCGGCGTACCGCTTCGACGGTGGCCGGGCACTCCCGCTGGGCGGGGCCGAGGTGCTCGCCGAGCGGTTGGGTACGACGGAGCCCGATCCCGCCGGGCCGATGTGACCGTTTGGCTCGCCGCGGTGGCCGCGGCCCTGGCGGTGGCGACAGCGGGCCGCCGCGGAGCGGTTCGACGGCGGCTGTCGACTCTCACCGACAGCGAGTCGGAAAGTACGCCGTCGCCCCTCGGTCTTCGCCGAGGGTGGCGGCCGCTGCTGGCCGTGGTGATCGGCACCGCGGTGGCCGCTGCCCGCGTCAACGTCGCCATCCCGGTCCTCGTTGTCGTCGCGTCCACGGTGGGCGTCCGGGCCTGGTCGGCTCGGCAGTCCGCGCAGCAACGAGCGGCAACGGCCGCCGCGACGGTCGAGCTGACGGCAGCGCTGGCCGCGGAGCTGCGGGCCGGCCGGACCCCGGCGCTCGCGCTTGCCGCGGCGGGACCCTGGGCCGGGCCGCTGCGGGACGCAGTGTCCGCCGCGGCGGTCGCTGTCGCCGCCGGGATGCCGGCCGCCGATGGTCTGCTACTCGCGGCGAACGAGCCCGGCGCCGATGCGTTGCGGCAAGTCGCCGCCGCCTGGCGGGTCACCGAGACCACCGGCGGTCGGCTCGCCGCCGTACTTGACCGGTTGACCGACACGCTCGACGCCGAACGGGAGCTGCAGCTTGAGCTCGATAGCGCGCTGGCCGCACCGCGCGCCACCGTCGTCCTGCTCGCCGGGCTGCCGCTGATGGGGCTGGCGCTGGGGCAGTCGATCGGCGCACACCCGTTCCGGCTACTGCTCCACCGCCCGCTCGGCTGGGGGCTGCTGGCCGTCGCTGGACTGCTGGACGCCGCGGGTGTGATCGCGATGTCCCGAATCACGCGCTGGGCAACGCGATGGTGATCGCGTTCGCCGCGTCCGCCATCGCGATCGCAGCCGGGCTGACGGTGAGGCCGCCGCCCGCTCCCAGCCGCCGGTTGAGCGGTCTCTCGATCGACGCGGCCAACCCCGCCGCGGCCACGGATCAGCCGTCGCCGCGCCGGGCGGCAACCCGGCTGACGCGACGGCGTCGAATCGCGGCCGCGATCGTGGCGCTGATCGCGGCGGTCGCCGTGCTCGGCCCGGTGCTCGGAGTGGTCGCCGGAGGTGTACTCGCGGTGGTGATGGTGCGGTTCGGCGGCGGCTCGGCTGACCTCGAGGTCGATGGCGGCGCCGTCGCCCTCGTCGCCGATCTCGTCGCCGCCGCTCTGGCGGGCGGGACGTTGCTATCGGAGGCAGTGGCCGCCGCGGCCGAGGGTGTCGAGGACGAGGTGCTGCGGCAACGGTGCCGAGCCGTCGCGGCGGCGCTGGGTGCCGGCGCGTCGCCCGACCAGGCATGGGCGCCCTGGCTGGCGGATGCCCGGCTCGCGCCGATCGCGCGCACCGCGATCCGGACGTCCCACAGCGGAGCCGCGACGGCCGACGAGCTCCGACGTACAGCGTCCCGGCTACGGGCCCAGCGGCGAACCGGACTGCAGCAACGGGTTCGACAAGCCTCGGTATGGGTGGTGGTGCCGCTCGGACTCTGCTTCCTGCCGGCGTTCGTCCTGGTCGCCGTAGTGCCACTCGTGATCGGGTTGCTGCCCGTGCTGCGTTGAGGGCGGATCGATGCACACCGACCGGGAGAGACGGCGACGTCCACAGCGCTGCGATCCCGGCGTTTCTCGCCCTTCCTCACCCCGACGCTGGACCTGCCCGCAACCGCGGGCCCGAGCCGGCCGGCCGCCGGCGATCGGAGGGGACATGGTGATGCGCAAGCTCTGGCAGCTGGTGCGAGCCTCGGATGAGGGGATGTCGACGGCGGAGTATGCGGTCGGCACGGTGGCGGCGTGCAGCTTCGGCGCCTTGCTCTACAAGATTTTGACCAGTGGATTCGCGAGCAGCCTGCTGCAGGAGATCATCTCCCGCGCCTTGCACGTCGGGCTGTGAGACTCCGGCCCGGCCGAGGCCGGATCCCCACGGCCGGGCCGGCCCAGCACCGCTCCGGCGAGGCAGGGATGGTGACGGCGGAGCTTGCGGTCGCGTTGCCCGCGCTGGTTCTCGTGCTGGTCGCTGCCTTGTACGGCGTCGCCCTCATCACGGCACAACTGCGATGCGTCGACGCCGCCGCGGTCGGGGCGCGGCTCGCAGCTCGGGGCGAGACCGGTCAGCTCGCCCGAAGCACAGCGCTCGACGCTGCACCGGCGGGAGCCGGGCTCGAGATCTCGCGGTCGGCAACTGTCGTCACCGCGACGGTCACTGTCCGCGTGGCGCCGCTGGGCCTGTCACGGCTGCTGCCCGGCGTCACGGTTGCGGGTCACGCCAGCGACGACGTCGAGACCACCGACTCGCCGCCGTGAGCAGCGATCGACGAGACGCCGGGTCGGCCACGTTGTGGGTGGTCATCGCCATGGCCGTCGTCGTCACGGTCGCGATGAGCTGCGCGGCGATCGGCACGGTTGTCGTCGCCCGCCACCGCGCGGCCACCGCAGCTGACGCGGCGGCGCTCGCCGCCGCCGGTGACGTTGTCGCCGGGCCGGCCGCTGCATGCGCAGCAGCCGCAGCGATCGCCCGCGTCGACGGCGCGCAACTGACGCGATGTGGCCTAGACGGCGCGGGAGCCCAGGTCGAAGTCAGACTCCCGCTGCCTGGCGGGTTGAGTCGGTTCGGCAGCGCGGTCGGGCAGGCCCGCGCCGGGCCAGCTGCGCAGTGAGCGGCGCCACAGTGGCGACGTGACGGCTCAGTCGGCGACCAGGTCGAGGGTCGGCTCGGCCCAGCAGACTCCCGCGACAGTCGACAGCAGCCGAAGCGCCGCGGCCTTGTCCAGCGGCTCGTTGCCGTTGCCGCACTTCGGTGAGTGGACACAGGACGGGCACCCCGACTCGCACTCGCACGCGGCGATCGCGTCGCGGGTGGCGACGAGCCACTGCCTAGCCGCGGCGAAGCCACGCGCCGCGAACCCCGCGCCGCCCGGATGGCCGTCGTACACGAAGACCGTCGCGAGTCCCGTGTCGGGGTGCAGCGCCGTCGACACGCCGCCGATGTCCCCCCTGTCGCAGGTCGCCACCAGGGGGAGCAGGCCGATCGAGGCGTGCTCGGCGGCGTGGGCTGCCCCGGGCAGGTCGGCAGCGGTGATACCGGCCGCGCTCAACACGTCGTCGGTCACGGTCCACCAGACCGCCTTGGTGCGGAGCTCGCGGATCGGCAGGTCGAGTGGCTCCTCGCCGATCACCTCACCCGACCCGAGCCGGCGTCGGAGGTAGGACACCACCTGATGCGTGACGTCGACCGTGCCCAGGGCCAACGTCACACCGTCGAAGCGGGTGACCTGCTCTGCGGATACCACCGAGATCTCGGTCAGGTCGCGGGCGTGCGTCGTGTAGTCGACCGTCGCGGCCGACACCAGCGCGACGCGATCGTCGAGGTCAAGTCGGTCCACGACGTAGGTCTCGCCCTGGTGGAGGTACACCGCGCCGTCATGTACGGCGCCGTGAGCCGCGTTCGCGTCGACCGTGCCGAGCAACCGTCCGGTAGCGCCCTCGCAGATGCCGATGGGGACGCCTCCCGAGCCCCGGATGTCGGCAAGGTCCGACGCCCGTTCCCGACGCGTCCAGTACCAACCCGCGGTACGCCGGCGCAGCAGTCCGGCCGCGACCAAGTCGTCGAGGACGGCGGGTGCCGCCGGTCCGAAGAGCGGAAGGTCCGCCTCGGTCAACGGGATCTCCGCGGCAGCTGCCGCGAGGTGCGGGCCGAGGACGCACGGGTTGTCGGGGTCGAGCACTGCCGCCTCGACCGGCTGGCCGAACACCGCCTCGGGGTGGTGAACCAGATAGGTGTCGAGCGGGTCGTCGCGCGCGATCAGGACGGCGACCGCGTCCCCGCCGGTGCGGCCGGCTCGCCCCGCCTGCTGCCACATCGACGTGCGGCTACCGGGCCAGCCGGCCATCAGCACGGCGTCGAGCCCGCTGACGTCCACTCCGAGCTCGAGGGCGTTGGTGGTCGCGAGCCCGAGCAGCCGGCCGCTGTGCAGCGCGCGTTCGAGGGCGCGCCGCTCCTCGGCGAGGTAACCCGCTCGGTACGCCGCGACCCGACCCACGAGCGCCGGCGCCGACTCGGCCAGCGCGCGCCGGGCACCGAGGGCGACGGACTCGGCGCCGCGGCGCGAGCGTACGAACGCGACGGTCCGGATCTCGGCCGAGACCAGGTCGGCGAGCAGATCGGACGCCTCCGCGGTCGCGGTCCGGCGTACTGGGACGGCAGCTGCGTCGGCCGACTCGCCTGGCGCGGAGCCGGGCAACAGCGGCGGCTCCCACAGCACGACGTCGAGCGCCCCTCGTGGCGAACCGTCCTGGGTCACCTCGGCCACTGGCAGGGCGAGCAGCCGCCGGGCCATCAGGGCCGGCTCCGACACCGTGGCCGAGGCGAGCACGAAGACCGGGTCGGCGCCGTAGTGCTCCGCGATTCGCCGCAACCGCCGCAGCACCATCGCCACGTGGGAGCCGAACACCCCGCGGTAGCCGTGGCACTCGTCGACCACCACCAGGCTCAACCGCTTGAGGTACGCCGCCCAGCGGGCGTGTCCCGGGAGCATGGCGTGGTGGAGCATGTCGGGGTTGGTGAGGACGACGTCGGCGTGGCGGCGCGCCCAGTCGCGCTCTTCGGTCGGGGTGTCTCCGTCGTACATCGCCGCTCGCACCTCGGTGAGCCCGAGCGCTCCGATCGCGCGCGCCTGGTCGGCGGCCAGCGCTTTCGTCGGGGCGAGGTACAGCGTCGTCCCGCTTCCGTTGCAGGCGAGTGTGAGGCCCGGCAGCAGGTAGCCGAGCGACTTGCCGGACGCGGTGCCGGTGGACAGGACGACCGACTGGCCGGACCAGGCGAGGTCGGCGGCCTCGACCTGATGGGACCACGGCGCCGCGATGCCTCGTGCCCGCAGTGCCGACAGCACGGCGGGCGCGACCCAGCTCGGCCAGTCGGCGACCGTGCCGTTGCGCGGCGGCAGCCGTTCGACGTGCGTGACGCGCTCGGCGCGCCGGGGCTGGCGAAGCAGCCGGGCGGTCGGGGACTCGACCGGAGCATCGAGCGCAGCTAGCGACATCATCGCCTTCTGAGTCTGCCATCGGGGTACGACGCGGAGGCTCTCGGCGCGCTTGACTCGGGCGTGCTTTCATTGTCACCGTTGCGCCGTACCGGCTGCTGGAGGAATCGCGTGGACCTGTCCCTGTCGACAAAGACCGAGGGTGACCACACCGTGGTCACTGTGGGCGGCGAGATTGACGTCTACACGGCGCCCAAGCTGCGTGAGCAGCTCATCGACCTAGTGTCCGCTGGGAGTTATCACCTGATCGTGGACATGGAGAAGGTCGACTTCCTGGACTCGACCGGTCTGGGCGTGCTCGTGGGTGGACTCAAACGAGTCCGCGCTCACGACGGCACGCTCCGCCTGGTGTGCACCGAGGAGCGGATCCTCAAGATCTTCCGGATCACCGGCCTGACCAAGGTGTTCCCGATCCATGCCTCGGTCGACGAGGCGCTCGCCGCGACTGACTGAGGTATGTCCACCGTCCACGTCTCCTTCACCGCCTTGCCCGCCCACGTGCGGACGGCACGGTTGGTAGCGCTCGCCGTGGCGCGGCGAGCGGGCGTGCCGGACGAACTGCTCGACGAGGTCCGCCTCGCGGTCGGTGAGGCGTGCTCCCGGGCGGTCGGCATCAACGTCGGCGTCGCGCCGGAGGAGCCGGTCACGATGCTGCTGTCCGACGACCTGTCGCGCTTCACCGTCGAGGTCCTCGATGTGGGATCGATGGACGGCGCTGCCCCGCTCGACCCGGGGTCGATCGAGGAGACGATCAACGCCGAGTCGGGCGCCGACGCGGACGCCGCGGTCGGCGTCGAGGCGCTCCCGCCGGGCTTCGGGCTCGCGGTGATCAGTGGGCTCGTCGAGGACGTCGAGGTGGTCGCGGACGGCAAGGGCACGCACGTACGGATGGCCTGGCCCTCGACGACGGTGACCGTCCCGGGCGCTCAGTAGCCCCTACCGGCTGGGCAGTGCGCCCGAGCCAAATCGCGTGGTCAGCCGACGCAAGGCAGGCCGCGGCTACTACACTCACCGCCGCCTCGCACCCGCGTGCTCGGGTGCCGCCTGTCGTAGCTGCCGATCAGAAGGACACGCATGCCCCCGCTCGCCCTCGCCTCGGACCCGACCCACATCTCAGGCGGTGACCTTGGCATCGTGGCCGTCGTCGCTGTCATCGCCGTCTTAGCGCTCGGCGTCTCGGCGCTGTTCGCCCGCGAGGTGCTCGCCTACGACCAGGGCACGCCGCGGATGCAGGAGATCTCCAAGGCGGTGCAGGAAGGTGCTGCGGCGTACTTGCGCCGGCAGTTCACCACGCTCGCGCCGTTCGCCGTCGTGATCTTCGCGCTGCTGTTCATTCTCCCGGCCGACACCACCGGCTCCCGGATCGGCCGCTCGGTCTTCTTCCTGGTCGGCGCGACGTTCTCGGCTTTCGTCGGCTTCGCCGGCATGACGCTCGCCACGCGCGCCAATGTCCGGACGGCGGCCGCCGCGCAGGCCAGCGGTGCGAAGGTCGCGACCCGGATCGCGTTCCGCTCGGGCGGCGTCGTCGGCATGCTTACCGTCGGGCTCGGCCTGCTCGGCGCGAGCGTCGTCACGCTGATCTTCAACCAGAACGCCCCACAGGTGCTCGAGGGCTTCGGCTTCGGCGCCGCGCTGCTCGCCATGTTCATGCGGGTCGGCGGTGGCATCTTCACCAAGGCGGCGGACGTCGGCGCCGACCTCGTCGGCAAGGTCGAGCAGGGCATCCCCGAGGACGATCCGCGCAACGCCGCCACCATCGCCGACAACGTGGGGGATAACGTCGGCGACTGCGCCGGGATGGCTGCGGACCTGTTCGAGTCCTACGCCGTGACACTCGTCGCGTCGCTGCTGCTCGGCAAGTTCGCCTTCGGGCAGGATGGCCTGGTCTTCCCGCTGATCATCCCCGCGGTCGGTGTCATCACCGCCGTCCTGGGTGTCCTGGTGACCGCCCCCCGCGACGGTGACCGCAGCGGTCTCACCGCTATCAACCGCGGCTTCTTCATCTCGGCGATCGTCTCGGCCGTCCTCGCCTTCGTCGCGTCGTTCGTCTTCCTGCCGTCGTCGTTCGCCAAGCTCGCCGCTAAGGGCGCGTCCAGTGAGGTCACGAGCATCCACGGCGACCCACGGGTGACGGCGTTCCTCGCCGTACTCGTCGGGCTCGTGCTGGCGAGCGTGATCCAGGTCCTCACCGGCTACTTCACCGAGACCGACCGACGCCCGGTCCAGGACATCGGCCGGCAGTCGCTGACCGGCGCGGCGACCGTCATCCTCGGCGGCATCTCGCTCGGGCTGGAGTCGGCGGTGTACTCCGCCGTACTGATCGGCGGCGCGGTCTACATCGCGTTCCTGCTCGGGCACGGGGTCGTCCTGCTGTCGCTGTTTGCGGTCGCGCTGGCGGGCACTGGCCTGCTCACCACGGTGGGTGTGATCGTCGCGATGGACACGTTCGGCCCGATCTCCGACAACGCGCAGGGCATCGCAGAGATGTCCGGCGAGATCAGCCCCGAAGGCGCCGAGGTGCTCACGTCCCTCGACGCGGTCGGCAACACGACCAAGGCCATCACCAAGGGCATCGCCATCGCCACGGCCGTGCTCGCAGCGACGGCGCTGTTCGGCGCGTTCGCCACCGCCGTCAGTGGCAGCGGCAACGTCGGCATCGTGCTCAACGTCGGGAAGCCGAACGTGCTGTTCGGGCTCATCATCGGCGCGTCGGTCGTGTTCTTGTTCTCCGGGCTCGCGATCAGCGCGGTGGCCCGAGCCGCTGGACGGGTCGTCATCGAGGTCCGTGACCAGTTCCGCAACAACCCGGGAATCATGGACGGGACGGTCCGTCCGGACTACGCCCGAGTGGTCGACATCTGCACCAAGGACTCGCTGCGTGAGCTGGCGACCCCGGGCCTGCTCGCGGTGCTGGCGCCGATCGCGGTCGGATTCTGGCTCGGGTTCGAGCCACTGGGTGCCTACCTCGCCGGCGCCATCGCGGCGGGCGTGCTGATGGCGATCTTCCTCGCCAACTCCGGTGGTGCCTGGGACAACGCCAAGAAGCTCGTCGAGGACGGGAACTACGGCGGCAAGGGCTCCGACGCGCACGAGGCCACGATCATCGGCGACACCGTCGGCGACCCGTTCAAGGACACCGCCGGCCCGGCGCTCAACCCGCTGATCAAGGTGATGAACCTGGTCGCGCTGCTGATCGCCCCGACGGTTGTGAAGTACGGCGTGCACGGCCCGCACGCGAACACCGCCGTACGAGTCATCGTCGGAGTCATCGCCCTGGGCGGCATCGTCGTTGCCGTCGTCGTCAGCAAGCGCTCGAAGGTCGACATGGGCTACGAGCCCACTGCCCCGGTCGAGAAGGTCGCCGTCTGACCACACGGTCGGACGGTCGGCGACCGTCGCGGCCCACCGGATTGCTCGAACCTGCAGCGGCGCAGCGCGTCTCGGACGCGCTGCGCCGTTCGTCGTACACCGTGGATGCGGTCGCGGCACTGGACCCCACCGATCTCGACGTCCCGTCGCCACTCGCGACGCTCGTCCGACTGTTCCTGCGTGGCGAACCGCTGGACGCGGACGCCGTCGGGCAGGTGCTGCCGCTGGCCGATGCC